>JAUMWM010000231.1:0-1773 GCA_030529705.1 Lachnospiraceae bacterium | reverse complement strand
GGAGATGACCCATTCCCCACATTCGGAGATGACCCATTCCCCGCCTCCGAAGTTACCTCCATCCCCGGCTTCTCTGCTTCCAGAGGCGACTCCATCCCCGACTTTTCCGCTACTGGGGATGCCGAATCTTTCCGGCATTCTGCTCCATCCGGGGATGCCGAAACTTCCCCGCATTCTGCTCCATCCAGAGATGTCGGGTTCACGGCGGAACTTTTCATGCGCCACTCCCTCTTCCTATATTAAGAGAATTGTTCAGTTACAGATACATATAAGGCTATATTAGAATATGTACATATTTCTGTCAACTTCAAACACAGTATTTGTAATTTTTTCACAATCTGTTTCTTTTTGTTCACAGAAATGGTAAAATTGAATATAGCTGTAAAGAAACGTGTGCAACCCATAAATTTGACCAACCCACGGTCCTCAGAATCCATCGGCCCGGCTGTCGTTTGAAATTCATCCGTTAACAAATGGTTCAACTTGAAGCATTTGTTCGAATCGAAATCCTTGAGCGGCGCTCGTACATTTGCAAGGGGTGTATCTGCATGAATAAGAAGACAAAAAAAGATTTTCTCTGGATCATCCTGTTCCTGATCGTTTTCATCAACGGCTTCGAGGCGGGCGGCTACCAGGCCAGCCTGTGGACCATCGGGAAGGACTTCGACCTGTCGATGACGTCCATGGGGCTGTATGCGGCCATGGAGCTATTTGCCACGATGCTGGCCCCCATCCTTCTGGGCGGGTGGGCGGACCGCTCGGAGAAAAACAAATGCATCAGCCTGATGCTGATTATCCAGATTTCCGCCGCGGTTCTGGCGTTCCTGACAACTTCCAATAACATATTCCTGGTCAGCGTGTTCTTCCTGGGCCTGACCACCAGCGCCCTGCAGTTCATCTCCATAGCCGCCCTGGCGGACGCATACCCCATAAGCGGCGGGAAAAAGGTGGCTTATATCACGACCATGTATGCGTCCGGCGCGCTCGTCGCCCCTCTGGTCGTGGATTTCTACCTTCGGCATAATCTTGGCTGGCGGACGCTATTTGCCATTCTGGCCGCGGGCAGCATCCTGACCCTGACCGGAATCGTCCTCAGCGGAAGCGGCAAGCGGGAAGCAAATGCCGCCAGCGATTCGTCCCAATCCTCCGGGGATGTGTTCGTCCTGTCCGGGATTTTGTTGCTCGGCGTTATCATGTGCATCTACGTGGGATTTGAAAATGGCTTCACTTTCTTCGTCGACACGCTGTTTACGGACGTGCTGAAGTCATCCGGGGGAAAATTTGCATTGTCCCTGTTCTGGGCGGTCATGATTCCGTCCCGCTTCCTCGTCGGGCGTTTTTCCGGCCATGCAAAGAAGATTCTGATCGGAGCCATCGTGGCGATACCGTGCACGATGCTGCCTCTTTCCGCTTCCGCAAATCCCGCCGTCGTCATGCTTCTGTGCGTCCCCCTGGGGCTTGCGAGCGGGGCGATTTACCCCAGCGTCCTTACCATCATGCTTCCCCTTGCCGGGAAGCGCACTGCGACGGCGACCGGGATTATCACGTCCGCGACCGGAATCGGCGGCGTGGTGTTCACGGCCATGACCGGGTACATGGCCGACCTTTGGGGCATGCGGTTTGCGATGCTGGCGCTGGTCAGCTTCTTCGCCATCTCCCTCCTCGCCGCGCTAATTGTCACCCGGAAGGCATGAGTTCGAACGAACGGTTTCGGCCCGCGGGGACGGTCCTTCTGGGTCAAAAAATTTCGGCCCGTGGGGACGGTCCTTTTGG
>JAUMWM010000230.1 GCA_030529705.1 Lachnospiraceae bacterium | reverse complement strand
GGTACGCAGCAGTGTCTCATAGTCCACTGCCAGATGCGCGTCACCGGCATTGAGTTTACCCTCCATGCCGAAAAAACCGGTTTCCATATAAACCTGCATTTCCTCCGGTATAAGGGCCTCGCCGCGGGCACGGAGATTATTGTTCTCCCAGAAAGGGGCTATCTCCCGCAGCTGCTTCTTGGTCTCTTCCGTTATGTAAAAAACGTCCCCGTCGCGTTTCTCAAACAAATCCAGCTCATCCATGACGAACTTCATAGTGTATTCCGGGAAAACCGGCGCACCGCGGTTGACCGACGACTGGTTGCCGACAAGAATCGTTTCATCCTCAATATAGATATCCATTCCGGCCAGTATGTTCTTAAGCATGAGAGCTCTCTTCATTACCGGAGGAAGATTCATATTCTTCTTATAAGACTCTGTTGCCAACACGGCTCGCTGTGCATCGATATATGGCTTCTGATCCAGAACACTCTCCCTGTATGCCTGCATTCTTGGGGTCAGGACTCCGAAATGCGCCTTATTTTCCATAAACTGCTCCTTTCCGCTTTGTTACTCATTTGTCACAAATTCGCACGAAATGATAAACACATTTATTTCGTACGAAACTTACTATCACTTCGTATGTCTTATATTATAGACTAAATTAACGAGATGTCAACATATAATTTGAATTATTGTGATTTTTAGTTTCATTCGTAATTTATTATTTGCATTTTAAGCTATGCTGCGTTATGATATATTTAATCAAAAGACCAACAAGCAATAAGGAGTATTCATCTATGGATGTCAAAGGAATTGTTTTTAATATTCAGAAGTTTTCACTGCACGACGGTCCCGGCATCAGGACCACCGTTTTCCTGAAGGGATGCCCCCTGCGCTGCAAGTGGTGCTCCAATCCGGAATCCCAGCTCTCAAAAGTACAGATCATGTACCACGCAGAAAACTGTATGCATTGCAAAAAGTGTGTCCATGTCTGTCCCCGGAATGCAATATCCATCGCAGAAGACGAAAGAATCCGCGTCGATTTTCATTCCTGTACAGGCTGCCTTGCCTGCGTGCAGGAATGTCCGGGGCAGGCACTGACAAGCGAAAGCGAATGGAAGACGGCAGACGAAGTCCTCCGTGTCTGTCTGCAGGACATTGATTTCTACGAAGAGTCCGGCGGGGGCGTGACAATTTCCGGAGGGGAAGGGATGGTCCAGCCCGACTTCGCAGAGGAGCTCGTTCTTCAGCTCAGAGAGAAAGGCATCCATACTGCAATCGAAACGACCGGATGTGTAGATCCGGAGATCTTTCACAGGCTTGCTCCGCTCTTCCATCTGCTCCTATTCGATGTCAAGCACTTTGATTCTGAAAAACACAGAAAAGGAACCGGTGCAGGCAACGAAGTGATCCTCAAAAATCTTCGCTGGGCATACGAAAAGGGACTTAATGTGCTGATACGGATTCCTGTAATTCCGGGGTTCAATGAACAGATAGAGGATGCTGAAGGAATTGCCGGACTCCTGAAAGGACTCATAGTTCATCCGGACACTTCTGCCGGCTCTCTTTCCACATCTGCTACTCCGGGATTCCAATGCGACCGTATCCGTGTACAGCTTCTCCCCTTCCATCAGATGGGCGAACGCAAATACGAGTTTTTGAACAGATCCTATGAACTTTCCGGCATAAAAGCACTCCATCAGGAAGATCTCACAAATTATCAAAAAGTCTTTCTTGATCATGGCATTGACTGCTTCTTCTGACCTGCCAATCACCCAGCCCGCTATAGGTACCCTGTGCCTTTAGCGGGCATTTTTCTCATGAATCATACTTTATAGATGTGATTACTTAGGGAATATGTTATACTTCTATGTCAGGAAACAGCAACGGACCAAATTCGACTTTCCCGGAGGAGAGCGCAGAATGCGAAGAAAAGAAGACCGTACCAGCCGGATACTGGAGCTTCTGGTCAGGGAAAAAAAACTGGAGGTAGCCGAGATTTCGGCACAGCTGGGTGTCTCACAGGTGACAGTCCGAAAAGATCTGGACTCCATGGAAGCGCAGGGACTTATCACCAGAGAACACGGTTTTGCCGTTTTGTCCGGTGAGGATGATATAAAGAGACGTCTGGCTTACCACTACGAAGAAAAGCGCCGGATTGCCCTGCGCGGGGCAGACCTTGTCAAAGACGGGGAGACTATCATGATTGAAAGCGGCAGCTGCTGCGCACTGCTGGCTTCAGTACTTACCGAGCTTCGCTGCGGTATAACAATCATAACCAACAGCGCCTTCATCGCTGACTATATCCGCCGTTCTTCCGACTTTCAGATCATTCTTCTGGGCGGCATCTATCAGCAGGATGCCCGGGTCATGGTGGGACCCATGGTCCGCCTGTGCGCGGAGAACTTCTGGGTCGATCAGTTTTTCATAGGTGTGGATGGTTGGTCCGAAAGGACCGGTTTTACCAATCAGGATCAGATGCGGGCTCAGGCAGTACGGGATATGGCGCGTCAGGCGGACAGAGTAACAGTTCTGACCGAATCCGAAAAATTTACAAAGCACGGCACTGTTCCGCTCAACCTGAAAGATCAGGTGCGAACCGTGATCACAGATCAGAATATTGATGCACACATCTCTGCGGAACTTGCAGAAAGCGGTATTGAAGTTCTCACCGGTTAACGTACCGATAACAATATCTCAATAACAGAAATATAAAAAGGAGGATTCTGCAAATGAGAAAAACAGTAAAGAAACTAATACTATACGGAATCACCGCTGCGATGAGCCTGTCACTTCTGTCCGGCTGTTCCGGTCTTTTTTCAACCGAAGCGAAGATCGACAGGACGGTCAAAAAGATGTCGCTTGACGAGAAGATTTCCCAGATGATCATTCCGGCTATCCGCACATGGAATGAGGAAGACGTGACGGATCTGGGGTCGTTCCCAGACCTGAAAGAGGCATTGAAAAAGCATCAGTACGGAGGCGTGATCCTCTTTGGCGCAAACATCACAGGAAATGAACAGATTACGAGACTTGTCCATGAACTTCAGGAAAACAACCGTCAGATTGAAGAGGCATCTGCAAATATTCCGTACCTGACTCCACTTGACGAAGAGGGCGGTATTGTTATCCGTCTTATGAACGGAACACGCATGACCGGAAATATGGCAATCGGGGCTACCGGCGACGATGCATTGATGAATGCGGAAAGAACAGGGAAAATCATTGGAGAAGAACTGGCCGCCATCGGGTTCAATGCCGATTATGCCCCCGACATTGATGTAAATAACAATCCTGCAAATCCGGTCATCGGAACCAGGTCTTTCTCGGATGACCCCTCTCTGGTAGCGGAATTGGGGACAGCCTATTCGAAAGGGCTTGCGGCAAATGGAATCATTGCCACGTATAAGCATTTCCCGGGACATGGCGACACGGAGACGGACAGCCACATCGGGACTCCTTCTGTCGAGAAGACTTACGAGGAGATCCGCCAGACGGAACTCGTTCCATTCCAGGAGGCAATCGATAACGGCGCGGACATGATTATGACGGCACATATCACGTATCCTCAGATTGATGATGAGGTAACTTACGGAGACGGCAAGACAAAAGGATATTATCCGGCAACGATGTCCAAAAAAATGATAACGGATATCCTCCGGAAGGATATGGGCTTTAACGGCGTCGTGGTGACGGACGCTTTGGAAATGGATGCGGTCCGGACCGGAGGGCTGGTTCCCGGAGAGGTAGATTCCGCTGAATATGCTATAAACATCGCAGAACAGGTCATCAATGCAGGAGTCGACATGCTCCTTCTGCCCAAAGATATGACGGATGCCTCCGCAGTAACTTTCTATGACGATTATATCTCCGGCCTTGCCGCCAAAGTTGAAGCGGGAGAAATCAGCGAAGAGAGAATCAATGAGAGCGTAAAGCGTATTTTATCCCTGAAAGCAAAGTACGGCATTCTTGACATAGACGGCAAAAATCCGGAAGCGCAAGACATTGAAGCGAAAGTAGCAAAGTGTTTGGAAACCGTCGGCTCCGAAGAACACCATGAGACCGAAATGACGATTGCAAAATCCGCAATCACACTGGTCAAAAATGCAGACAGCCTGCTGCCGCTGTCAAGCAAGACAAAGAAAATCGTGTTCATGGGACGGCTGAAAGATGATGCGGTGACCCTGAATTATGCGATTGAGAAGCTAAAAGAGGAAGGGTTCATCAGCAAAGATGCGGAGATCTCAGTGGAATACTACTACGATCCGAATGCAGATGCCAAGCTCAATTTCCCGGATGATATGAAGAAAAGGATTTCTTCCGCAGATGTCGTCATAGGCTGCTCGTATGCGGCGGGCAACACTGCGCTCGATAAGGAAAGTCCGCAATACATAGCTCTGTCCAGCGCTATAGAGGATGTGCATAAGGGCGGAGGAAAATTCGTACTGCTCAGCGAAAACCTCCCCTATGATTCAGCAATCTACCATACTGCTGATGCGATCGTCCTCGCATATATGGGATCGGCGCTCGGCACGGATCCGACGGAAAAGGCCGGAAA
>JAUMWM010000229.1 GCA_030529705.1 Lachnospiraceae bacterium | reverse complement strand
CTACCGAAAGTGCAGAAGAGCCAAATTTTTTGACCCAAAAGGACCGTCCCCGCGGGCCGAAATAATAGAAAAAAGGGATTGTGAATCATATAGCCGCTGTGTTATACTGTTAAACTGTCTGTGAGATGATAACTCGGACGAAATACCGCCCCAAGCAGTTGGCAGGCCTGCGGAATGATACGCAGTCGGGCGATAGACGAAATGACGTAGAAAACAATGTTTTCATAGAGGAGGAAAGATGAATACAAAGGTAGAAAAACTTGAACACAGCATGGTCAAGCTCACGGTTGAAGTTCCGGCCGAAATGTTCAAAAAAGCAATCCAGAAAGCCTACAACAAAGAAAAGCACAAGATATCCATACCGGGTTTCCGCAAGGGGAAAGCTCCGCAGCAGCTCATCGAGCGCATGTACGGTCCGGAAATCTTCTATGAAGATGCTGCAAATTTCATAATCAATGATACCTATCCGGCAGAGGCGGACGGCACGGGCCTTACATTTACGTCGCGTCCGGAATTCGATGTCGACCAGATGGAAAAGGGCAAAGATTTTATCTACACGGCAACGGTCGCCGTACGTCCGGAAGTGACGCTCGGCAACTACAAAGCCCTGGAAATCAGCAAGCAGGAAGTTGTCGTTACGGATGAAGACGTGGAAGACGAACTGAAGCGCGAGCAGAAGAAGAGCTCTCGCAGAATCGATATCACCGACAGAGCCGTCATGGACGGCGACACGGTCGACCTGGACTATGCGGGCAAGGTGGACGGAGAGGCATTTGAAGGCGGCACGGCCAACGGCCATAAGCTGACAATTGGCTCCGGCATGTTTATTCCGGGATTTGAAGAAAAACTCATCGGAATGGAAATCGGACAGACGGCAGATATTGACGTGACGTTCCCGGCCGAGTACCATGCGCCGGAACTGGCTGGCAAGGATGCGGTCTTTACATGCACCATTAACGGCATTTCAGCGGAAGAACTTCCGGAAATCGATGATGAATTTGCAGAAGACGCCGGATTCGACTCTCTTGATGAGTATAAAGAAGACCTCAGAAAGACAATCACGGAGCGGAGAGAGAAAGCTGCAAAGACGGATCGTGAGAATGAGGCCGTCAACAAGCTTGTGGAGGATTCCCAGATTGACATCCCGGACGCCATGAAAGAGTATGAAGTCGAGCGCATGTTTGAAGAATATGCCAACCAGCTTAAGAGCCAGGGCATTCCGATCGACATGTACCTGAAATATCAGGGGTTTGATACGGCATCATTCCAGAAGACCCTCCTTCCGCAGGCTGAGAATAGGATTTCGAGCCGCCTTGTCCTGGAAGAAGTGGCAAAAGCTGAGAACATCGAGGCAACGGATGAAGATGTCGAGAAGGAAATCGCGGAGATGGCTAAGCAGTACCAGATGGAAGCCGAAAAGCTTGAGGGCATGATTGGCGACTACGAGAAAGAGCAGATGAAGAAGGATATCGCTGTCCAGAAAGCGCTCGACTTCATCGTGGAGAATGCAATCGAGGTATAATCTGGCCGGAGGATTATTATAATATGAAAAATGTACTGATACCTTATGTCATTGAGCAGACTCCGCAGGGCGAGAGAAGCTATGACATCTATTCCCGCCTGCTTAAGGAGAGGATTATCTTCCTGGGAGACGAGGTGAATGACGCGACTGCGCAGATTGTCGTCGCGCAGCTCCTTTTTCTGGAGGCCGAGGATCCCGGCAAGGATATCAGCCTCTATATCAACAGCCCTGGCGGCTCCGTTACTGCGGGCTGGGCTATTTATGACACGATGCAATATATCAAATGCGATGTGGCCACGATTTGCATCGGCATGGCCGCCAGCATGGGGGCGTTCCTTTTGGCCGGCGGAGCAAAAGGCAAAAGGCAGGCTCTTCCAAATGCCGAAATCATGATTCACCAGCCGTCCGGCGGAACGAGGGGGCAGGCATCCGACATCAAGATCGAGGCGGAACACATCCTGAAGATTAAAAAGAGGCTGAATGAGACGCTAGCTGCAAATACAGGCCAGCCGCTCGATATCATTGAGCGTGACACGGACCGTGACAACTGGATGTCTGCGGAGGAGGCAGTCGAATACGGCCTGATTGACAGCGTTGTGACGAGTCGTTAAGGATTCTTAGGACATCAAGGCTCCTGTCTGCTATAGGACAGGGGTCTTTTGTATATTTTGCATTGTTCCCAGATGTTATGGTGCAAGATGGGGCAAAAAGAAAATCACAGGGAAAAATGCCCATTTTGCACTGGAATCATATATTAATATCATACATTTGGAGGTTTTATGGCAGGCAGACAACAGCACAGGGCTCGCTGCAGCTTCTGCGGGCAGCTGGAGACCGGTGACAGGAGAATGTTCAATGGCCCGAACGGACTTAATATTTGTTCGGATTGCGTACGTATATGCAATGATATAATGGAAGAGAGCGAAGCGGAAAACAGGGGGAAGGCAAGCGGAGGCATCAACCTCATGAAGCCGCAGGAGATCAAAGCCTACCTCGACGAATACGTTATCGGCCAGGAGGAGGCAAAGAAGGTCCTATCCGTAGCCGTATATAACCATTACAAGAGGCTGCTTGCGCCGAATGATCTGGGCGTCGAACTTCAGAAGTCGAACGTCATGGTCTTAGGACCGACCGGTTCGGGCAAGACGCTGCTGGCGCAGACGCTCGCAAGGCTCCTCAACGTGCCGTTCGCCATTGCGGATGCGACCACGCTGACGGAGGCCGGCTATGTAGGCGAGGACGTTGAGAATATCCTGCTAAAGCTCATCCAGGCCGCGGAATTTGACCTGAACAGGGCGAAGCGGGGCATCATTTACATTGATGAGATTGATAAGATTGGAAGAAAATCTGAAAATGCCTCTATCACGCGGGACGTGTCCGGCGAGGGCGTGCAGCAGGCCCTTCTGAAGATTATTGAAGGGACGGTGGCGTCCGTTCCTCCGCAGGGCGGCAGGAAGCATCCGCAGCAGGAGATGATCCAGCTCGACACGACGGAGATACTGTTTATCTGCGGCGGCGCATTTGTCGGCATCGAGAAGCAGATTGAAAGAAGGCTTGAGAGCAAATCCATCGGCTTCGGGGCCGAGATCAAGAAGACGGACAAGGAGAAAAATGTCGGTGAGATTCTAAAGAACATCATGCCGGAGGATTTCGTAAAGTTCGGCCTGATTCCGGAGTTAATCGGACGAATCCCGGTCGTGGTGTCTTTGGACGGCCTGGACGAGGACGCGCTGGTCAGGATTCTGATCGAGCCGAAAAACTCCCTCATCAAGCAGTATAAAGCCCTTTTCGAGATGGACGGCGTGAGGCTGACCGTCGAGGAGGACGCGATGCGGGAGATTGCCCACGAGACAGTCATCCGCAAGACAGGGGCGAGGGGCCTTCGGGCAATTATGGAGAAGACAATGATGGACGCCATGTACCAGGTTCCGTCGGATATGTCGATTTCCGAGGTCATCGTGACGAAAGAATCCGTGGACGGGAGGGCCGCGCCGACTTATGTGAGGGAGGATGGTCAAAGAAAACGAATCCTGCATAAGAAGGCTCCCAGGGGAGAGGCAAGACCTGTGTAAAAATCGGCCCGCGGGGACGGTCCTTTTGGGTCAAAAAATTTCGGCCCGCGGGGACGGTCCTTTTGGGTCGAAAAATTTCGACCCAAAAGGACCGTCCCCACGGGCCGAACTTCAGAAGTAAAAGCTACAGGAGGGTCTGAAAATTGGTGAAAATACGGAACGTAACCCTTGAAACGGTCTGCGGCATCACGAGCGCGATACCGCAGAAGGAGCGGATAGAGGTGGCATTTGCAGGCAAATCCAATGTAGGAAAAAGCTCCCTGATCAACTGCCTCGTTTCCCGCAAGGCGCTGGCCAGGACCTCCGGCCAGCCCGGAAAGACCCAGACCATAAACTATTATCATGTAAATGAGGGGACGGCTGCGGAAGATACGGCGGGGGAGGAGCCATTTGCCCCGGACTGCTACCTGGTGGACCTGCCGGGATATGGTTATGCAAATGCAAGCGTGGAGATCAAAGCCAAATGGGGCCGCATGATTGAGAATTATCTGCGGACTTCAAAGCAGCTTCGCACGGTTTTCCTGCTTGTGGATATCCGCCACGCGCCCTCGGCAAATGACAAGATGATGTACGACTGGATTGTTGATAACGGGATGATGCCGGTCATTATTGCCACCAAGAAGGACAAGCTGAAGAGGTCGCAGATTCCAAAGGCCGTTAAGACCATACGGGAAGGGCTGGGCCTTAAGGGGCAGGCTCAGGTCATACCGTTTTCTGCCGAGACTCGGGAGGGGCGGGAGGAAGTCTGGAGGCTTATTCTTGAGTTGGCGTATGCGTCACATATTGCAAGTGAAAAAATACAGGCGACCTGACCCTTTGTCATCCTGAGTGAAAGGGAAGAATTTTTATTTTGAAGCAACGCTTCCTATAAGGATTCTTACGCTCAGAATAACAGGGGAGTGCTGAGAGGAAATATCTGCCATTTGTGGCACTCGCACATGTGTGCGAGACTAGTA
>JAUMWM010000228.1 GCA_030529705.1 Lachnospiraceae bacterium | reverse complement strand
CCCGCCCCGGGGGGAGGCGCATTTGGGTAAAAAAAAAACCCACCCAACAGGACCGTCCCCGCGGACCGAAAAAATTCGACCCAAAAGGACCGTCCCCGCGGGCCGTTTTTATCAGAATTCTTAAATTCCGGAGCGCACCGCCGTCTCCAGCGCGATCAGCATCATCTCGTGGAAGCTGTCCTGCCTCTCCTCCGCATTGAGCGACTCTCCCGAGAAGACGTGGTCTGAAATCGTCAGGATCGATAACGCCTTTTTGTGGCAGGCCATCGCCGTCAGGTAGATGCCGGCCGTCTCCATCTCAACGGCAAGCAGGCCCATTTCCCGCGCCTTCCGATTCACTTCCTTCTCCGGATGATAGAAGTAATCCGTCGTGTAGATGCTTCCGACATCCGCCTTCACTCCAAGCTCCTCCGCTGCCCGTACAGCCTGCCTGAGCAAGCCGTAATCGGCCGTCGGCGCAACAACGCCCGGAATGTCATAGGAAGTGGCGCAGCTGGAATTTGTCGAAGCGGACATAGCGATGACAACGTCCCGGACGTTCACCTCGTCCTGCAGCCCCCCTGCTGACCCAAGGCGGATAACGGCCTCGACTCCGAAGAAATTGAAAAGCTCATAGATGTAAATGACTGCTGACGGAACCCCCATGCCATGCCCCATGACCGAGACTTCCGTTCCTTTGTACGTGCCGGTATAGCCCAGCATATTCCTCACGTCATTAAAAAGGACGGGGTTTTCCAGATAATGCTCCGCGATATATTTCGCCCGGAGCGGGTCGCCCGGCATCAGCACGACCTTCGCAATATGTGTGCCTTGCTTTAATTCAATACATGCAGACGGCGAGAAGTTCTCCATACCTTATTCCTCCAAAATTATATTTACAAAATGTTTGCATTTGCTTCTGCTATGTGCAAATTAGTGTTATTATATACGACCTCGCTCCAAATTGCATCCTTTCATTTATGATTCAGCCATAAAAATATCTTTTCAAATGGCGCATTTGTTTTCTGACAGTTCCTTAATCCCGTCATGCAAATATTTTCTTCAAATTCTCATCAAATGGCGGATACACGATCCCCCGGTCCGTCACGATTGCAGTGACCAGCTCGTGATCGGTTACGTCAAATGCGGGATTGTAGCATTTGACTCCCTCCGGAGCCATGGGCTGCCTGTACCACATGCTGCGGATCTCGTCCGGATCCCTCTGTTCGATTTTAATATCATCCCCCGTGGGGCAGTCCATGTCAATTGTCGATGTCGGTCCCAAGGTGTAAAAAGGAATCCCGTAATGTTTGGCCAGGATGGCTACTCCCGAGGTGCCGATTTTATTTGCAAAATCCCCATTGGCGGCAATCCGGTCGCAGCCGACGAAACACGCCTGAACCCAGCCATTCTTCATGACGATGGATGCCATATTGTCGCAAATCAGCGTGACATCGACCCCCGCCATCATCAGTTCATAGGAAGTCAGCCGGGCGCCCTGCAACAGCGGCCTCGTCTCATCGGAGAACACCTTAAGGTCGACCCCCCGCTCTTTCCCCAGAATGGCCGGGCCTATCGCAGTGCCATACTTCGACGTGGCCAGCGGTCCCGCATTGCAGTGGGTCAGGATGCCGTCGCCGGCCTTCACCAGGCTAAGGCCATATTCCGATATCCGGCGGCACATTTCGATATCCTCCGCATGGATCGCCCTGCATTCATCGCCAAGCAGCCCGACGATCTGCGAAACCGGAAGATTCCCATTCTCTTCCACGACGCCAAGCATCTGTCTGACCGCCCAGCTAAGATTCACCGCGGTGGGTCGGGATGAAATCAGATATTCCCCGTCCTTCCGGAGGGCATCCCTGAACAAGGCATACTCCTCCGTCTGCTTTTGCTGCGCTAACACATAAACGGCATAGGCCGCGCAGATTCCGATTGCGGGCGCACCGCGCACCGCCAGCGTTTTGATGGCGTCATAAAAGTCCTGCGCGCTTTCCAGTTCCAGATAAACCTGCCGATTCGGGAGCTGTGTCTGGTCAAGGATGATGCATGACTTTCCATCATCTGCCAGGCGGACGCTGCCGCTTTTTAAATCTTCCCTGTTTTCCATGAGTAAATCTCTCCTTCTTTATAATATTCGTCCCTTGGGGACGGTCCTTTTGGGCCAAAAAATTTCGTCCCAAAAGGACCGTCCCCAAGGGACGAAGTTCCGCCCGGAACGATGATTTGCACCGTCTGGACGACCAGCGCCAAAGCACATCCTGCAAATATCAGCCTCACATCGCTCACCACGTGCAGGGCAAGCCCCAAAAGTCCGAATAAGAGCATGCAAATGGC
Organism: Lachnospiraceae bacterium; assembly: GCA_030529705.1. Classification (GTDB taxonomy): domain Bacteria; phylum Bacillota; class Clostridia; order Lachnospirales; family Lachnospiraceae; genus Chordicoccus. The sequence goes on along the minus strand of JAUMWM010000228.1, from coordinate 2,259 downwards.
GCAAATCATGAGAACCTTAAGCGTTCGATGCACCGTCCCCTTTGCGGGCAACAGCCTCCACGTCTTATCGCTGCCGAATTCATATTCGTATTCCTGCCTCATATCCCTCAACTCGTAATATGCCGCCACGGCCTGGTCGGGCGTCCCCAGTTCCCTCAGAACTTCCCGGACATCCTGCAAATCAGGCTCTCTGTCCCCCGCATACTCTCTTAGCATCGAGTAAATTGCGCACTCCAGCTTTTCCCGGGCATCCTTTCTCTCGGATCTCGGCAATTGGCTCACGACATCCCTTATATACCGTTCTATCCTGTTTTCCACAAAATTGCTTGTATCCATATGGCATCCTTTCAACGAAGACAGCCTGGCATCCGTCACATCTGACAAACCTGAATGCCGTTTAACGCCGCTCACATTTTCTTTATAATAATATACCTGATATCGGATTTCAACTTCTAATTTTGATATTTATTAATGTGTAATTCTTTATAATATAAATATTTATTTAATAGGTATTAGATTTTATTTGAATATTTTTTTATTATGTATTTCATTCATTTCAATTTTCATATATATGTTATTTTTTATTATTATGTATTACATATCTTGATTTATTATATTATATTTTAATTATTATATATTGTGTGTTATACAGTACAAAGGATTCGTTACTTACGTTTAGGATGACAGAATTACCAGTTAACCATACAGGACGAAAAAAAGAGGGGGTATCCCCCTCCTTTTTCATAATCGCACGGATTAAACGCCGCCAGCGTAACCTATTGTCCCAAAAGGACTGTCCCCACGGGACGAAAATCACTCCTTCTCGCCGTCCAGTATACCCCGCAGCTCCTCGAAAGCCTCCTGGTACTTCATATGGTGCATGCCCGGATTCGAGCGGAACACGTGCCGAATGAGGCGGTGCCGCCTCTCATTGAATTTGCGAATCCACTCCTCCCGATCTCTTTCAAGCTGGTCTCTGCGTTTCGCCGCCTCAGCCCGCTTCAACTCCCGATCCGCATCCAACCGGAGCTGGTAATCAGCCATATTCTCCAAGGCCACTTTCGCCGCCACGCTGACCTTTTCAGTGAGCGTGTCTGCCGCCTCACTAACCCTCTCAGTAAGCATATCCGCAGCCTCGCTGAACTTTCCGGCTGTGTAACCTTTTGCCGTACTGGGAGCATTTGCATCCGAAAAGACCGTCTCCTTCGCTCTCGTCACGCCCATTTGCATAGCTTCTTTTGCCCCCGCCACGCCATCCAGGAGCGTATCTTTTGCACCGCTCACGCCAGCAGCAAACTCCGCGCGTTTTTCATTTGCACTAGTCAGCAGCTTATCCTTCGCCTCATTCACGTCCGCCTGCATGGCCTCGTACTTGGCGTCAAATTCCTTGCGCGTCTCCAGAGTATTCCTAACGTCAGCTTCCGTCGCCGCCGCAAACATGCGGTCCGCACTATTCCTGCCCACAAGGTTTTCCGCGGCAAATGTCCCCTCCGCAAGCGCCATGCTCAGCGTATTGCTGACCACCCGCATGGACTGGCGCATCTCCTCGATCTCCGCCAGGCGCTTGTTCAGATTTATCATGGTCAGAGCCGAGATGATCAGATCGGCTGCGTAGGCCGCATACATGACGACAAGGACCCACCGCCCGTACTCCTGCGGAAACCGCGCCAGGTTGCCCTCTATGAGAAGCGGGTGGAAAATACGCACGATAAGGACAATTCCCACTCCCCAGAGCAAGGAAAATTTCAGGCAAATGTACCCATTCAGGTTGAACTTCTCATGGGTGTAGTCCCACCATCTGGCATGAAAGCATCGGTCCAGCAGGACGCCGCCCATAAGTTCCACCATTGTCGTGAGAATCATGCCGACCACGTAAAGGATGGGAAGGGGAAGCGATGCTGCGGTCCCGCCATATGTCAGCTTCCAGGCGATTACGTTGATCACGCCGAATACCACGATGACTCCGAATCCATAGACCGGACAGACCGGCCCGTTGAAGAAGCCCCTGTTGATAACGCGGCCGTATCGGATTGCATGGTAAACGACCTCGATGCACCATCCCACAAAAGAATATATTATGAAATAACAGAAAATCTGGTAATACGTCATCCCGAATAACATTCGTTTACTCCATTCTCTTCAGCCCGCGGGGACGGTCCTTTTGGGTCAATTTTTTTCGACCCAAAAGGTCCGTCCCCGCGGGCCGATTTTTTTTGGTCCAAAAGGACCGTCCCCGCGGGCCGAAACTTTACATGGGCC
>JAUMWM010000040.1 GCA_030529705.1 Lachnospiraceae bacterium | reverse complement strand
TCCAAAAGGACCGTCCCCGCGGGCCGAAAATTCTTGGTCCAAAAGGACCGTCCCCGCGGGCCGAACCCGGGGGCCGAAACTAATCCGATCTCCTTATACGTGGCTGAGAGTCAACGTCATCTCGCCCCGCGCATAGAGCATGCCGTCCATGGCGGGGACGAAAACGCTCTCGCCATTTGCTATGTCTAGCGTCGTGCCCAAAAACTCCAAAGTTCCGCTGCCGTTCATGCAGATGATCGAAGTGAACTTGCTGCTGTCCATAGGAATGCGGGTCTCGCCTTTCACATCATAAACCACGGCCTCGAAATACTTGCAGCGGCTGATGACGGTTCCCTCGGCGTCCTCCTCTGACTCAATGTCGCCCGGAACATACTTTTTGAAATTCAGGACGTCCAGAGCTTTCTGCAAATGCAGCTCGCGCGGATTCCCAAACTTGTCACGGCGGTCAAAATCGTAGAGGCGGTACGTGCAGTTTGAACTCTGCTGGATCTCCGCAATCAGGTTGCCCGCGCCGATCGCATGGACCGTTCCTGCCGGAATGTAATACACGTCCCCGGGCTTCGTCGGATAGAAGTTCAGAACCTCCATGATCGTATTGTTCTTTACCCTCTCTGCCACCTCCTCGGCGGACACGTCCCGGTTGAAGCCCACATAGAGCCCGGCGCCCTCCTCGGCCGCCATGACATACCACATCTCGTTCTTGCCGTAATCATTCTCCCTCTCGAGAGCGTAGTCATCATTCGGATGGACCTGGACCGAAAGATTGTCCCTGGCATCGATGAATTTGACCAGCAGCGGGAAATTCTGCAGTGGGCTGCACTTCCAGCCAAGCGCTTCCTTGCCCGCCCCCCTAAGATAATCGCCAAACCTCATGCCTTTGTACTCGCCACTGTCCACGATGCTCTGGCCGGCCGGGTGGGCGGACATCATCCAGGCTTCCGCGATGATATCATAGTCGCATTTCATGCCGTAAACGTCGCGCAGCTTCGTCCCGCCCCAGAGATAATCCTTGAACGTCGGCTGCAATTTGATCAGCGGCTCGATATTGTAACCCTTGCGGACAATTTTGTTGGTCGCTTCCGGCGCCACGTCCTCCACCAGATAGGACACGTCCCCGACGGTCGTCTCGATGAAGATCAGCATCTCCTCGCCTGCATTTGCAATACTGTGCTGGCAGCCTTCCGGAATGTCGATATTGGCTTTCACGCCGTAAACATCCCTCTTCCCATCCTTCGTGATCGCAGCCTCGCCCTGCACGATAGCGATGTTCTTGCTCCGCTCGGCATGGCTGTGCATCGGGATCGTATGGCCTGACGGGACAAATACGCGCCGCACCCTGTACCCCATCTCCTCGACTAAGTTCTCAAAATGCCCCCACGGCCGATAGAAGACGGTGCCCATATTCGCCACTTTCGTAAGTTCCTTGTGTTCTTTTACAATCGCACTGACTTCCGCCGACCTGCCGTAGCGGCCGATGTAGATGGCATCGGGGGTATTTGCAACCATGACATTGTCGAGCCCGTTCACAACGACCGTCTGGCCCGGAGTATTATTCAGGACGGTCGTGTTATAGCAGTCCTCGGTCACTACCGTCCCCGGCATCAGGAGATCCGTCTCCGGGATATCCTCCATACTGTCAATCTGGCTCCACAGGAATACGCCCTTGACCGCTTTCAGCCTGTCCGTCTTCTCGAGCAGGACCTTCGCAATCGACATTTCCTCGAAGACCCTCTCGCTTTTAGCCGAATAGTAGGCATAATTGCTGTTAAGGCCAAGGCCAGTTTCCGCATCCGAGAGGTCATAATTCTTGCCCTCGATGGAATAATTCAGGCTCGCATCGACCTGCCGGCCTGCGAATACGCGCTCGCATTTTGCATATTCCTCCGGCTCGGCCTTCTTGAACTCGTTCAGGAATACGTCCGCTTCAAATAGAAGCATGCCCAGATTCCGATAGACCGCCTCCAGGCGAAGGTCGATTTCTTTGATTGCTTTCTGATCCGGCTTCTCGACGAACCTGTCCATGCTGCCGTCATCACGAAGCCCGAAAATATAGCCGAACCTCGGATTCATGACGCTCTCCCTCAGCGTAAAGAGGGCGATATTGCCTTCCCTGGCGTATTCCTTCGCCTGCATCACGCAATCCTTGTAGTCCATCTCGCCGTTTCCGGTCTCAGGACGCGTGTAGATAACGTGATCCGAAACGACGACATAGACGAACTCGGAGGGAACGAGATCCATGCAGGCCAGCGCGATGGCCTGCAGAGTCCCTTTGCTCTCCTCCTCGTACACGCAGCGGTACGGCGTGCCCTGAAAAGCTTTCATCTGGTCTTCTATAATGAACCTGTATTCGGCCCTGGTAATGATGATGTATTCATCGCAGAACGGGAGGTTGCGGGATACGGTTTCCTGGAAAAGGGAATGGTTATTCTGAATCTGAATGAACTGCTTTGGGTAGTTTTTACGGGACAGCGGCCACATACGGGTCCCCTGGCCGCCGGCAAGAATCAGGCATTTCATGGTATAGTTATCCTCCTGCGTATAGTTGAGATTCATCCATAAATAAATCGTATTTATGTCAAATCCATAGAATCCATCCATAGGACCGATACAAAAACATTGGTGCAAATTTAGGTGCAACCATCTGGAAACAGGTTTCCTTATTTCCGAAAAAAACCTATGGATATCGCAAAATGCGAACAGCATCTTATATTAATATTTTACCACAGCGGAGACTTTTTTCAAGTTTTTATTAATAGTGACCAAAGACCGCTCAGGGTAATGGTACTATTCGCGCTTCCACGCCAAGGTCGTCTGTGCTTGTGACAAGTTGGGTGTCATCCTAAGCGTAGCGAAGGATCTTTTACCAAAAACCGATACATTATGTAAAAAATCCTTCGCTACGCTCAGGATGACGCTAATTATTTCACAAGCACTTACGATTCGGTACGGAGACGTGAACAGTAACGCACTCTCCATTCGCCAACCGACGCTCGTAAAACTCCCCACCCACAATTATAGACAGGATGGCCATGATCGTTCCCCCATGGACGACAAAGCAGGCATCTTTTCCGCCCATTTGCTCCAGCGCCCGGTAAAACCCCCGAAGGACGCGTGTTTTCACCTGATCCATCGACTCCCCATTCGGGAATGGAGCCGTCCCGCCGCTGTCTATCCACTCCTGGTATGCCGGATCGCCGCTAAGTTCATCGTAGTTCTTCATCTCGAAATCGCCGAAATCACACTCGACAAACTCCGAGACGGGAAATGGCTCTGCATTCGGATAAATAATCTCCGCGCTCTGCCGGCATCTTTGAAGGGGACTCACGAAGACCATCTGGGGTTCCGGCGGGTACTCCCCTCTTGCTTTACGCGCCAGAAGGTTTTCCCTCCCCTTATCGCAGAGAGGCTCATCGGTCCGACCGACGTACCGTCCTTCCAGATTTCCCTTCGTTTCCCCATGCCTTATAAACGTCAGCCTCATACCTTTTTTCCTGGTTTGAGATCAGGCATCTTGGTATACAACGTACAGATGTCCTGACCGATACGACATGTCACGCATGGGACAGGACTCCCAGCAAGAGAATCATAATAAGCTCCGCCATCATAATGAAACATCCGCACAAGTCCCCGGTCAGGCCCCCGAACACCTTCTTCGTATGCAACAAAAATCGCAGGAGCAGCATGATGCCGATGCCCCCGAGCACAATTCCGAATCTGAAATCCAGCCCGAAAAAAGCCGCAATGCTGACCCCATCCCATATGAGCATGACAACACGGACAGCCCTAAGGCTTCCCGCTTTTGCAAATGCATACGCCAGTCCCTCATGCCTCGCGCTTTTTCCAAAGACAAGGGCCGTTCCTGCCAGCGCCCTCGAATAGACAAATGCGAGTCCCAATGCGACGCACATTCTTGCATTTGCGAAATCTATCTCAGACAGCCCGGCCAAAAAGCACAGGTAGTAAAGCGCCAGCATAATAACCGCAAATGCCCCGATATGGCTGTCCCGCATGATTTCCAACTTCTTCTCCCTGTCCTGCCAGGAGTGAACGGCATCCATCGTATCCGCAAACCCATCCGCATGAATGCCCCCCGTCACCAGCAGGGGGATGGCCGCCAAAATGCAACACCTGGCAATATCGCCCACGTCAAAGAAGCCGCATGCTAAGATCCAAAGGAAGCTGGCGCCTCCCACCGCTGCCCCGACAAGCGGGAAAAAGCAGAAGGACCAGCGCATATTCCTTTCGGACCAATCCGCATGCGGCATCGGAATAATCGAATACATGGAGAAGGCAACTATTAGCGATTTAATTAACACTTCTCCGGCTCCGGATAATCCTCTCCGCGGGTGTCAACCGTCATGGACTTGATAACCTGGTCCACTCTCGGGCGATCCCTGAAATCAGTCTGGACAGTCGCGATCTTGTCAACCACATCCAGTCCTTCCGTGATTTTTCCAAATGCGGCGTATGCGCCATCGAGGTGAGGGGCATTTGCATGCATGATGAAAAACTGGCTCCCCGCCGAATTCGGAGCCATCGCCCTGGCCATGGAGAGCACGCCTTTGGTGTGCTTTAAGTCATTCTTAAAACCGTTCTGCGAGAACTCGCCTTTTATGGAATAACCCGGGCCTCCCATGCCGTTTCCGTTCGGGCAGCCGCCCTGGATCATGAAGCCGGGGATGACGCGGTGGAAAATAAGCCCGTTATAAAAGCCTTTGTTTACGAGGCTGATGAAATTGTTGACAGTGTTGGGGGCGATTTCCGGATAGAGTTCCGCTTTCATCACTTTTCCGTCCGCCATAGTGATAGTAACAACTGGATAAACCATAGATATAACCTCTTTTCTTCATAGTGCCGTAAGGCTGAATTTGTATTTTCATTATACAGTGAATGCCCAAAAATGACAAGTGATTGACAGGAGGCGATTATGGATGAGATCCTAAGTTACTCTGTTCACGCTTCCACACCAAAATCGACTGTACCCAATGTATATTGGGCGTCATCTGCCTTTTTTCGCAAACACAGGCAATTTCTGAACTGTACCCATAGTATATTGGGCGTCATCCTGAGCGCAGCGAAGGATCTTTCACAAAAAACAGATGCTTTATGTAAAAGATCCTTCGCTACGCTCAGGATGACAAGGGCGCTATCGGATGTGTGAACAGCCAATTTGACTCGCTGCTCTCCCCGGTGCGACAGTAAAGAACGGCGAAAAACAGCCATTCTTAGATGAGTAAGTTCCTAATAATCATAATCCGAATCATCCAAGACCACGCCGTCCCACAAGCCCTCCGCTCTCTCCCTTTCGTTCTCAAGAGCCTTCGCAAACTGCGTCCTGTACAATTCCGTGTAGACCCCGCCCGCGTTCATGAGCTTTTCATGCTGGCCGCGCTCTACAATCTCGCCGTCCTTAATAACCAAAATCTCATCCGCCGCAAGGATCGTCGAGAGCCGATGGGCAATCAGGATGCTCGTCCTTTCCGCAATCAGCGGATCGATGGCTTCCTGAATTTTGTTCTCCGAGATGGAGTCTAGCGCCGAGGTCGCCTCGTCGAATATCAGCAGAGCCGGATCCTTCAGCAGCACCCGGGCAATCGAGATGCGCTGTTTCTCGCCGCCGGAAAGCTTAAGCCCGCGGTTTCCTACTCTCGCATCAAGGCCGTCTTCCTGCTTCTCGATAAGGTCGTAAATATTTGCCTTTTTCAGGGCTTCAATCAGTTCCTCCTCCGTCGCGTCCTCTTTCGCATACAGAAGATTCTCCCGGATCGTGCCGTTGAAAAGATACGTTTCCTGGCTGACGATGCCGACCTGCCGCCTCAGCCAAGTCAGGTCGAGCTTCCGAACATCGATTCCTTCAAATGTCACCCGTCCCTCATCCACATCGTATAGCCTCGGAATCAGGTTAATGAGGGTGCTCTTGCCGGAGCCGGACGGCCCGACAATCGCCACGCTGCGCCCGCTCTTTAGATCAAAATTCACATCTTTCAGGATTTGCCGCTCGCTGTTATAGGAGAACGCGACATGTTCAAATGCAACCTCCCCCGTCGCCGTATCCGGTATGACCGCATCCGGTGCATTCTGGATTTCAATCGGCATGTCATAGTATTCGAAGATCCTCGTAAACATCGCCATGGATCTTATCCAGTCGACCTGGATGTTTAGGAGCTGGTTGACCGGTCCATACATCCTTCCCAGAAGCGCGACCAGGACCGTGATGTCGCCGACAGTGAGGTCTGCGTCGTACCGCATCATCAGGATTCCGCCGACCAGATAAAGAAGCATCGGCCCGATGCTGGAGAAGGTCGTAATGACCACCCGGAACCAGCGTCCGGCCATCCCCTCTTTGATGTTGAGATTGATCATCTTTTCATTTGCCTTCTCGTATCTGAGGTATTCCGCCTCCTCCTTGCCGAACAATTTGACCAGGAGCTGGCCGCTGACCGAGAGGGTTTCGTTCAGGATGCCGTTAATTTCGTCATTTGCCGCCTGCGCTTCCCGGGTCAGGCTCCAGCGGGTCCTGCCGGCCCGCCTTGTCGGGATGACGAAAAGGGGAATAATCAGAATTCCGACCGTCGCAAGAACACAGTTCTGCCGATACATGACGACAATTGCCACGATGAGCGTGATGGCGTTGGAGAGGATGCTGGAGAGGGTATTTGTAATAATCATCCGCACGCCGTCTATATCGCTGGTCATGCGCGTGATGATGTCGCCCTGGTTATTTGTCGTAAAAAAGCTCTGGGACATTTTCTGCAAATGCCTGAACATCGCATTTCGCATGTCAAATGTAATGTGCTGCGCAATCCAGGTATTCAGGTAACTCTCAAGAACACCGATGAGATTTGCCCCGAGCGTGACGGCCAGGGAGAGGATGATGAGCGTGACCAAAGCATTCATGTCGCGGCCGATCAGGCCTTCGTCAATGATGCGGCCGGTCAGAACGGACGGCATCAGGCTGAAGACGGAAGACACGAAAATAGCGCAGATGACCAGCAGCATCTGTTTCCAGTAGGGTTTTAGATATGAGAAGATTCTTTGTAAGAGCTGCGGCGTCACTTTCGGCGCATTTGCCTTCTCTTCTTCCGTGAGATAGCCCCGTCCGCCGTGCCCTCCGGGTCCCATGGGTCCTGGCATGACAGCCCTCCTTTCCCGACGTCAGTTTTCAATCGCCAGATACTTCTTCACCTTATCATATATCGCAGCAAAATCAACCTTGCATCTGCCCTTTGATATGCCGATTTGAATCGTCTCATCGAACGTATGGGTCATAGGCAATTCCTCATGTTCAAAATCATATACTGTTATCTTCAGCCTCTGGGGATCAATTATCCAGTATTCCTTCACGCGCGCAAGACGATATTTGTTCAGCTTTCGAAACATATCATGATACCGGCTGGAAGGGGATACGATTTCTATAATAAAATCTGGTGCCCCATTAAACCTTTGGAAATCATCGTCCTTCCTGTTGCACACGATAAACAAATCCGGCTGGACCATCGTCCAGTTGCTATTATCCAAACGGACATCCGCCGGCGCAATAAAGACTTCGCATTCAGGATGTGCATCTACGCAGGGGAGTATCTGATGATATATCCTTCCGAGTATTTCCTGATGTAATTGGCCAGAAGCCGCCATATCATAAATAAAACCGTCAATTAGCTCTATCCTTTTGTCATCAGGCATGGCGTAATAGTCCTCGATAGTATAGGAGCCTTGCCGGGGATAATTCACATCGCAAAGACCCTCTCTGTAGATACCCATCCTATAAAAATCTTGTTGATAGTCACCTGTGACGTAAGCGGCGGAAGGTTCACATATTTCGAAATCTTCTGCCGCCTTCTGCCCATAAGAAGTATTACTCAGTTCCTTCATTTTCTTGTCTGCCGTTATCTCCTTTCATTTTGAAATGCGGTGCGGTCTGAAATAAATGGGAGCATTTCTTCCTACTCTAACTCAAGCATCTCCTCCAAAATGGCAACAGCCTCATAGACCAGCCCGTCGCAATGTTCCTTTTTATTGCCGCCGCGCTCTGCATTTGCACGTAGAAGATCCGCGCACAGTATCTTGCCCTCATGATTCTCCCGAATCCGGCGGACGAATCCCACAGTATCCGACTGCCTGTCAAGGCCGGCAAGCCCCAGCACCATCAGCCCGCCGGTAATTGCTCCGCAGACAGACCCCATCTTCATGCCGCTTCCGAAATTCGCGCCTATGCGATATGCCGTCTCCACGTCAAGGCCATACTTCTCTGCGAACGGGATCAGAACCGACTGGGCGCAATTGTAGTGCGGCTCCATGATGCTCCTTAATTCATGCGCTTTATCAAGATATTTTCCCATAATTCTCTTTCCTCCTATTCTTTTTGAAGCAGAACATTCTCAACACGAAGCCATTTCTAAATATTCCTCACTATGCCGGAAAACAGCACGGAGCCGTCGCGCCCGGTAATCACGAAAAGGAACGGCCGGTCAAGCACGAAGTCAATCACCTCGTCCGGCATCGCAGCCCCCAGCGAAAGAGCCAGTTCCGTGTAGGCGGCGCCGGTCACGCCCTCCTCATCCACCTCCACCATGGCGGCATGGTCTGCCGACCCGAGATATATTTCAGCAGCCCCGCTGGCCAGCGGAGAGAAGTCGGAAGCGTTTGGAGCCAGCACATCTGTCACGCCAAGTTCCTTGATTGCCTTTATCAGATCCGTCTTCCCGGAAACCTTGAACTTCGGCACGGACAGATTCACCAGTAAGTAGCTTTTGCGCAGATTCCGACCTGATCCTGATTCAGTATCAACTGCATCACCCTTATCAGGGATTGTCTTTTTATTGACTGCACCATCCGCACCGGGGACTGTTGTATTATCAACTGCAGCATCCTCATCGGGAATTGCTGTAGTATCGACTGCATCATATTCATCGGGGATTGTTGCCCGGAGCAGATTTGGATCGCCCACCAAGTCATCGACATCCACCCCCTCTTTAGGAAGGTAAAAATACATGGCGCCGCTGTCAGAAAGTCCCAGCCCGACCGATGCAAAGGTATCCGTACGGCAGACTTCCATCATGCTCGAACGGTGCATCATGGCAACGGTCGCATCCCCGCCCGTCCCATGGAAGACTTCCTGCTTCGTATCCGCTTCCTGAAAGGCATCCATCCATGCCGCCTTATAGTAGATGGTCGAGACAATGGCGAGGATTGTATCGGCATCCAGTTTCATATCTTTCGTATATTCACCCAGAAGCCCCCCGGTGTTCGAATCTGTCCACATCTGAAGGGCGCGGTTCATCTCATCTGAACCCATCCGACCACGGTAAGAGGATGAATGAAAAAGGTCCGCCACGCTCCTTAGCGTATCCTCGTTATACTCTGCCTTACTCGCAAGCCACAGGGAATTTGCCAGCAGGCTCTTTAATGCCGGAGTATTGACATAATTGCTCTCCCAGATGGCTGCGACCTCTTTGCGCAGATGTTTCATGTCCGAGACTTTGAGCATGTCAAGAATCTGCTGCCTCGTGTTCCCATCCGTCACTTCTGCAAGCATGGCAAAAGCCACGAATGTATTAAGCGGCGAACAAACCGTGTTCTCAGCATCCGAATTTCCGTTGCCGGATGCGAGAAGTTTTTCCATGATTTCCTGGTAGTACCCTCTCATATCGCTCTGGTACGCTGCTGATGCATCCACCTGCTTGCTATAGTCTTCCCACCATTTCCAGTGTTCCTCGCTCTCTGCAAATTCCTGTGCGCTCATCGTCTCAGCAACCGCCGGAGGATACTTGGCAGCCGTCTGTTTTATTCCTTTCAAAACATCTTCCGGGAGAGCGGCTGCATTTTCCATGATTTCTGCTTCCTCCCCTGTCTCTTTCCTGTTTGTCTCTGATTTTGATCCTTCTGCATTTGCCGCCTTGCCATGAGCGGCTTCCCCGATATTCTCTTCCTCCACTTCGACAACGGCAGTATCTGCATTTGCCGCCACTTCTTCATCGACTGCCCCGGCATCATACATCTCATCTGCTACTTCCGCGCCCCCGGTATCATACACTTCCTCATCGGCATCTATGGCTTTGTTATCATACATCTCCGTGGCGACCGAGCCGCTTGGGGATTGTGCTGCCGATTGATTCCGAATACCGTGTACGAGAGGCACCGTAAGGACGCTCAGCAGAAACAATGCCGCACAGGCGGCAAGGCTGATCCACCTCACACGCCGCATCTGCTTCCTTTTTCCGACATATTTCCTCGCTTCCTCTATGCTGTTTTCATCAATGCCTTCCAGGGTTTCAAAAAAATCTTCTACTTTCATAAGCGAAATGCCTCACAAAATCCTCGCAACGATTTTTGTCTACAAACGTTCTTGCTGTTCCTTCTCAAAATCGGCGATTTTCATATGGTTTCCCTTGTTCCGGATGATCCTTGGCGCCTTGAATATCCTTTCAAAAAATCGCCGATTTAAATGGCATATCCTCTGTCTGCCAGATATTTTCGTAGTTTTCCACGGATTCGGGAGAGGGACACCGTCACATTGTTCTCACTCATCCCGACCTGGCCGGCAATGTCCGCTATGCTGTCCGCATACCAATAACGCAGGATAAACATGTACTTCTTCTCCTTCGGAAGGGAAGACAGGAAACGATTGATATCTGCCTGTAGTTCTTCCCGCATGGCCATCTCTTCCGGATTATCCCGACCGGAAACGATTTCCGAGATTTCATCCAGAACCAGGTCGATCTGCCCTCCTCCCCGCTTCTGCCTGTGGAGACTTTTGTAACGGTCGATTGACAAGTTTCGCGTGATTTTTCCGAGAAACACCGAAAGGACGGACGGCCTGTGGGGCGGCATGGCGTTCCAGGCCCGCAGCCAGGTGTCGTTAACACATTCCTCTGCATCCGACTCGCTCTTCAGAATATTGGACGCAATCGAGTGGCAGTACCGCCCGTACTTAAAGGCGGACTCGGTGATGGCCCGCTCATCTCTGTCCCAATACAGGGATATGATTTTCTCATCTTCCATCACCATTGTTCCTCCTAATTATCATCACGACAATATTACGTAAACCATACAGGAAAAATCACGTTTTGGGACAATACTGAAAACTGACTTCTTTTCCCCGAAAGTTATAATAACTCCCAAACCAATTATTTCGTATTCAAGACGGTTTGGTTACCCATTTGCAATCTTAATCGTTTATTCAACTCCCCTGCTCACCAATTCATTCCACGCAACCCTGTGTTGATACTTGATCGTATCGTCACTCTTTAACAATTCAACATAATGATCCGTGAACTCGGCAGGGTCTTCCAGCAGCCTTAGATAATATTTGAGCGTGGAGTACACGCCATTTACGATGACCTGGCAACCGTGTATTTGACCAATCCTCTTTATCTCTTCCTCTATTCCATGCCAGTCCGCATTGTCCATATTTGCAGTGGTAAGGAGATAGTAACGGCTGGTTTTATGCATCTTGAATTTCTCATATGCATCAGCAACAAGTTGCCTCGTGATAGGGATTCCATGTTTCACTTCAACACCCTCAAATGCATCCCCGCTCTCGTTATTCACATCTATATCGCCAATTCTTCCAGATCTTTTATCCGCTGAGTTGTGCGACTCCAAAGGGCAGAGTATCTTCCCCTGATATCTCGTAAGCTGGCTCATCATGCACTGGTATGCCGCATAAATTGCTAATGTTGGCAATCTCGAGGCTCCCGCACAATTGTATTTGTAAGTGAAATGCTTTTCGAGCAATTGAACAATGCCTGCAATTGAAAGGCTGTGCGGCTTTGCCAACTCGACATTCATATCATCCCTCTGCTTTATCAACAGCTTAAAGAAATACAGCAAAACCCTTTCAGGTTCTAACCCCTGAATCTGAACGCTATCGATTATCACCAAAAATGCCTTCTTTACTTTGTCGGGTTTTATCTTGCCAGGATAGTCCATCGTGTAGGGATGTGGTTGTTCGAGCGATCTTGTAAGCCATCCTGATTCAGCCATAGATGGGAAGCTGACACTCTTCATGAACGGAGTAACAACGTCCTTGTCAATGCTTCGACCAGCAAATCCGCCTTCCTGTTGTGCCTGATGGTATCGTATGTCCTGATTCCTATTCACAATCTTGTGAATTAATAACGTTGTCAAAACGGCAATTAACCCTTTATTGGTTTCAGAACGGGAGACCAACAATTCAATCTGGGATGCCATTTCTCCAGGAAGATCCGTAGTATAATCAGACACTGCCGTTTCTGAAATTGCCTGATTATAAATCATTTCAAGCACTTCTTTATGATTCATTCCGCCCCTCCCTCAAATATCTGGTTCTTAATCTCATCAGCCACTGCTGAAATCATAGGTACGCATACAGAATTTCCCAGTTGCTTATACTGTTCGCCAACGGCGCTGATTTTCTTATAGTCCTCCGGGAATCCCATAATCCGCCAACATTCATTCAATGTCAGCTTGCGAACCCTCCCATCCTCCGTCAAAATGAAAAAACGTCCAGACGTTTCCTGGGAAGGCAGCGTTGGATGTATGCCATAAACAGAATAAATTCTGTTGGGCTGTTTATGAACTCTTGACAAATGAATCGTACCCGGCCTGACGCCGACTTTTCGAATGGATTTGTTGCGATATCCTGCAAATATAAGCCCGGATGCAGGCTGTTGTTTCGGATTCTCAAGTAAAGTATAGTCTTCCGGCGACAAATATTCAAAATCGCCTTCCTTATCAAGATAATCAATCAGCCGCCCACGAGGCTTTTTCTTTAATTTGTCAAAATCAAATGCCTTCCCTTTCGTACCTATTATAATAATTCGTTCTCTATTCTGCGGAACCCCAAAATCAACTCCGTTCAGAACCCGGCATGATACGGTATATCCCAAACCTTCCAGTTTGCTCGTGATAACGTCAAGCGTCTCCCCATGATTGTGATGCACTAAATGCTTGACATTTTCAAGCAGAACAACTTTGGGATTCTTTTCATTTATGATGCGGCATATTTCAAAAAAGAGCGTACCCCTCGTATCTTCAAATCCTTTCTGCCGGCCGGAAATGCTGAAAGGCTGACATGGGAATCCGGCGCATAATATGTCATGTTCCGGGACGCTCTTTTCATCAATGAGGGTGATATCTCCCAATGGCCACTCATCAAAATTTTCGTTATAGGTTCGCTGGCATTCTTTATTGATGTCAGAAGACATTATGCAGCGAAAGCCAGCCGACTCCATACCGAGCCGTATGCCTCCAACGCCGCAAAAAAGGTCAATAAATGTTATCGCCATTGAAATACCCCCTAAAAAACCCATTTCACAAAATACACTACTACATTCTAATATAACGCCGCATGAGTTTCAACATCTACGCTTCATAGCATTCCGTCCCCATGAATCTATAGTTGCCATTCATACTTCTGCGCAAAATCGCCTGTGTTTGCAAAAAAGTGAATGTCATCCTGAGCGTAAGCGAAGGATCTTTTACATAAAGCATCTGTGCCGATGAAAGATCCTTCGCTACGCTCAGGATGACGCCCAATTTATCACAAGCACAGACGACTTCGGTATGGAAGCATGTACAGTAAACAGTCATTCGCTATGGTTCTCTTCTGCCTTCTCGTCCATGTCATGCCCTTACGCTTTTCCTGCGGTTCAAAATATTCGTTACAATCACCGTACAGGATGCATCGCCCGTAATGTTCAAGGTCGTGCGGCCCATATCGAATATGCGGTCAACGCCCGCGACCAGAGCGATACCTTCTACCGGGAGACCGACTGATGTCAGCACCATGGCCAGCATCACGATCCCGGCTCCGGGAACGCCGGCTGTCCCTATGGACGCAAGTGTTGCCGTGAGCACGATAGTGATGATCTGATTCATTGACAGCTCAATGCCGTAGCAGGATGCAATAAAAACGGCGCACACGCCCTGATAAATCGCAGTACCATCCATGTTAATGGTGGCGCCGAGCGGCAGGACAAAAGAAGATATCTCATTGGGTACTCCCAGTTTCTCCGTGCATTCCATATTGATGGGCAGTGTACCGACGGAAGATGCGCTGGAAAACGCGAACATGATTGCCGGAAGCATCTCCTTGAAGAACCTCACAGGGTTGACGCCGCCAAACACCTTCACAGTGAAGGAATAGACGATAAGGGCATGCAGCACATATCCCAGATATGCCGCGAGGATCACTTTGGCCAGGGTGCCTACAACCTTGGGACCGTTTGTCGCAATAACAGGACAGATGAGGCAGAACACGCCGATAGGGG
The DNA here is from genome assembly GCA_030529705.1 of Lachnospiraceae bacterium. Classification (GTDB taxonomy): domain Bacteria; phylum Bacillota; class Clostridia; order Lachnospirales; family Lachnospiraceae; genus Chordicoccus. The sequence continues at coordinate 1,760 of JAUMWM010000040.1, read as the reverse complement.
AAAGACTCAGAATCATTTCCATGCATTTCAAAAATATATTATTCCAGCGGTTTATCCCCTCAATCGTCTTATCCGACTCCTCCCCGACCAGGATGATTGCAAACCCGATAAGGAGTGCCATCACGATGACCTGGAGCATATTAGACTCTGTTATGGGCTCCAGGAAATTGGACGGAAAAATGTTGACCAGAGCATCCATGGGATGCGTCTTTTCCGGAATTTCATATGTCAGGCTCCCGGTTTCTATGACCGGAAATGTCCTTCTGAACAAATTTGCCACAAAAAGCCCTATGGCAGTCGCAACCGCCGTGGTCAAAAAGTAGTAGGCCACTGTGATTCCGCCTATCTGGCCGACTTTGCGGATGTCCCGCATGGAAACCACGCCGGACATGATGGAGAACAGGACAATCGGTCCGACGATGAATTTGACAAAATTCAGGAAAACCGTCCCGAACGGTTTGATGTATTCATTTGCGAATTCAGCATGACCTTGCAGAAGCAGACCTGCTGCCACTCCTAGAAACAGGGCTATAAATATCCTGGTTGACTGCGATATTTTCTTCATGTCTCCCCCAAATTTTTCGTAATCATGTTATCCTAACCTATATTAAGCTGAACCTACGTAGAACGAAAACGTTCCTTTTCGTACGAAGTTTTGTCATTTCACACATGAGATAATCCCAAGGATTCTGACATTAACAAACGCTTCAAGTTGTTGAGGATTCTTACCGAATGTGCTCGTCCCAAAATGGTAACATAATGCACTGTATGATTTTGGACAAGCGCAGTCGGGAAAAAAGACCAACAGATTAAATCATTCATTTATGGAAGGATATTAAACATCGATAATCGACAGCAGATTGTCGCAAGCCAGGAACTCAATCTCCTCTCTCCGCAAGGTCGGCGCAGCCTCCCTCGCCTGCTCGAATCCCTCCTTGATTGCCGGCTTACTGTATCCGTCATGATTTACAAGGATGGCATTCACCCCGCAGCGAGCCGCCATCATGACATCCGATTCCATGTCGTTTCCTATCATGACGCTCTCACGGATATCAAGCCCTTGCTTCGATATCAATTCTTCCATGAACCGAATTTCCGGCTTCCTCATACGAAACTCCGAGGAGATGAGAATATCCTCAAAATAGGGGGTGAGGTCCAACTCTTGCATCTCAGGCCTTGTAAACAGGCTCTGTGCATTGGACAGCAGATAGATTCGCTTCCCCTCCCGCTTTAGTCCCTCAAGCATCTGCAACGTGTCCGGATATAAGGAAAATTTGATGCGCGAGATGACCCGGAAAGCATATGCGAACGAACTGCGCCACTTCTCAAGTGTTTCCGCGCTCCACAGGTGCGGGTCGCCCCAGATGCCATGACTATGTAATTTCGGAGCGGACAAAAGAAGTTCCTCGAAGACGTCCCCAAGTTCAACTTCCGGGTAATCGGTCTCGAGTTCATCCGAGAGCCGATCTTCATTTGTCCGGATCAGCTCCCTATATCTTCTTTTCAGTTCTGTCGGTTCATAAACCGCCCCATAGGCCTCCATGATGGGGGCAATGCGCCGCCAGAAACCAATAGGATTCTGATCTGTGTGAATATCAATCAGGGTTGCATAGAGATCGAAGATATAATTCTTATACTTAGTAGATTCCATCTAAAACCTCCTACTTGGATGCTGTTAACGGATGGGTGGGTTTCGGCCTGCGGGGACGGTCCTTTTGGGTCGAATTTTTTTGGTCCATGGGGACGGTCCTTTTGGGTCG
>JAUMWM010000227.1 GCA_030529705.1 Lachnospiraceae bacterium | reverse complement strand
CTCAGGGCGGCGACGGAGAGCATCTACTCTTCGGAACGCGCGATAGAGAGCGTACTGAGGGCGTTCGAGGCGGCTTATGGGGATGCTTGACAGGATGGGGGAAAAGAGCATATTCAGACCTCCTTAGTGGTTACAAACTCCCGGAATCGCGGCAGGAGAAATACGACCCGGCCCCGCTCCGGAGCCCCAATCACGCCCTTGCGCAGGAGCCGGTCCCGATAGACCGAGAATTCATTTGACGTCATGCGCAGGGATTCCCGCAAGTCCTTTACATTTTCGGCTTCCGATTCGGCCATGGCGTTCAGGACGAATTTGTCCTTGCCCGAAAGTTCCGACCAGATCTTGCTGTACACGTACTCATCGAGGTATTGGTCGAAAAGGGGGAGGATTTCATCTGCGGTGGCGGGGGCATTTGTCCAATACAGGTAGCCCAGGAGCTGGAATGCGTAGGGGTAGCCCTTCACGATGGAAGCCAATTGGCCCGCCTCTTCCCGGCTGACGCGCAGGGTTTTCTCGTAGTTTGCCCGGACCGCCGTAAAGTTCAGCGGCTCGAGCCGGACTTTCGGGGCGCGGTAGAGGAACGTGAGGTTTTTCTCGTTCTGCAAATCATAGATGTTCTCATATAACCCCGTCATGAGGAGGCAAATGGGGTAGTCCTGCCGGATTAGCATCTGGAAGGAACTGGCAAATATGCGCATATGCTCAGTGTTGGATGCCTCGTCGATGCAGATTAGCACCCGCTTACCAGCGTTCTGGATAACTTCCAGCATCCGAGCTAATGCAGACTCGATATCGAAAATTGGGTTTCCTCCTTCTATGGTCGCTCCGAATCCGAGGAAGGAAAAGTCAAGCTTCGCCTTAATGAACAGGGCGGCCATGCCGGGCAGCGCATAAAGCGCGGCGGCCAGGCTTTGCAGCAGATCCCGGTTAGGATTGAGTTCGATGACGAGCCAGTCCGACTCCTGCTCGAATTCTTTGGAAATCCCACTCATGAAGACTGTTTTTCCAGATCCGCGAACGCCCGTAATCATGTATACCTGGCTTGATGGGACGGCTTGTCTGAAGTCCCGCACGATTTCTTCCGTCTGAAAGAGGCGGGAAATGTACAGGGAAGGAATTTTGCCGAAGGAGAGGGTAAAAGGGTTTTGCGACTCTTTCGTTATTTCACTACTGTTCATCATTTGTGTTTTATAATCCTTTATAATTTTAAAGACTGTTTATAATTCTTTATATTCCTTTATAGTTTACATCAGAGCAGCTATATAGTAAAGAGAAGAATCTTGCCTACCCGCTATCAGAACCTGTCGGTTTGCGTATTGTCCTACGACTCCTTTCGGACGAGCAGGAAGGGACGGTTTGATGTCAACGGGGACGGTTCTGTTGAGACGACAGTTGAAGCTGCCGCCCTGAATCGTCCCCGGTGACATCTATAGTTGTATACACCTATTTTCAGTATTTTCAGAATGATTAATATTTTGGATTACAAGAACCCTCGTGACTCATTGAACGAGTGGACGTTATATAAAAGCGCCGGGTACGCAGGACTGCTAATTGGGAACGCCGTACATGAGGGGACGTTCCGGCAGACCAGGTGACCATATCCATCTTCCTGTTCACTCTCCCACACCAAAATCGCCTGTACCTATAGTATATTGGGTGTCATCCTGAGCGTAGCATTGTGCCATCCTGAGCGTAGCGAAGGATCCTTTATATAAAGCCGCTATCGATGGTAAAAGACCTTGTCTTACGCTCGGGATGACAAGGACGCTATCGGATGTGTGAACAATAACATCATGCCGGACTCCTTTGTGTCATTGTAGGCGTTTCATCCCCGGTACAGAGGTTAAGGGAGAAAGAGCTGGTCACCGGAAACGGTGCTTTGGACGATATCGGAGTAAGCATTCATTTTCAGGCCGTTCATGCTGACAAGGGTCAGGTAAAGTGCCTTTTTAGAATTTGTCTCTAAACGGAAGCACTCGCACTTGTGAAGCAGTTCTTCTCGGTACTTTTTGTCGATGGTAAAAGCAGCCTCGGAGAACTTCATTTCGCAAAGGTTGATCACTCCGTCCTGTCTGTCAATCAGCAGGTCAATCTGAGCGCCGCTGCCGGAATTGCTTTTCCTACTTCTCCATGTATACTCCGAGGTCTGTACGCCGCTGATGCCGAGGGTCGCTTTTATCTGTCCGATGTGATGCAGGCAGACGATTTCAAATGCGTTTCCGGCCCATGCATAATAGCCGGGTGAAACGGAGAAGGCAGTCCAGGAGGATATCCTTTCTGCCTTGAGAAACCTGTGGCAGAACAGGACAAATGGATCGGTCAATTGATAAATGTACCCATACTTTTCTTTTGAATAGGCCTTGTATTTCCGGATAAAGCCGCATTGTTCGAGTTCGTCCAGATATTTTGTCATCGAGGAACCGTTTGAGATGCCGGTCTTGCCGGATAGTTCATCTCGCGTCAGCCCGAGTCCTTTTTCAGCCATTGCGTGAATCAGCTGTACATGTTTTTCTGAATGGAGGAATAGAGACTCGAATAAGTGGTCGTATTCATCACGCAGTTGTCCGTCTTCTGCAAATACATTTTCTTGGATATTCTGATCCAGGCTCAATCGTCTGTCAAAACAGTTTATATAATACGGGACTCCGCCAAATACCATGTAGCTTTTCACAAGCTGATATCGTGGCAAATGTATACCATTCAAATGGTATAGCTCCTCGCACTCGTGGAGGGAGAAGGGCTTTAGATGGATTCTTCTTGTAATGCGGTTATAAAACCCTCCCCGGCTAAACAGGAGATTGTCAATAATCCAAGAAGTTGCGGAACCGCAGACGATTAGACATAAATCAGCCTGGGTAGATGCCCATCCGTTCCAGAACAAATCAAGAGCAGTTTTAAACTCGCTTCTGGCGGAGTCCAGCCATGGAAGCTCATCAAGGAAAATAATCCGCCTGCCGCTCTTGGGATCCCGTTTTATTCTATCCGATGACAGAAGTATTTTAAGGCGTGAAAATGCTTCGAACCAGTCTGAAGGGGCTTTATGCTCCGGATAACCGTATTCACGAAGGCTTTGATGGAAAACTTTTATCTGGCCTCTTTTTTTCAGGCCGGGGGCTCCGGTTACGTAAAAAGAAAAAGAGTTGTTGAAATACTCTTTAATCAGATATGTCTTACCGATGCGCCGTCTTCCATATACAACGACGAATTCAGGACGTCCTGATGAAAGGCACCGGCAGAGTATGTCCTGTTCACGCTTTCTCCCGACAATGTTCATAAATCCTCCGAATTGCATAAAAAACGCTGAATTATAAGAAATAAATCAAATTTCAGCGATAAATGTGATTAATATAGCGTAAAAACAGCTGAATTTAGCATAACACAAAACAGAGATATGTCAAGCGGATATGGGGAAAGTTTAGTATGAGGCCGTGTAGAGAAGAACCGGGGCAGGTCAGGATTTTCTCACGTTTCGGATCCACACGGCCAGAGCCGATCCGATAATGATTCCATAGCCGACGAAGCTCCACAAGTCGGGAATCTCCCCGAAGAATAAGAAGCCGAGAATCGCCGCGAAAATCACCTGGGAGTAGTCAAAGACGGATATTTCCTTTGCCGGGGCGTAGGAATAGGCGGCGGTTATGTTGAATTGGGCAAATGCCGCCGACACCCCCGCCAGTATCAAACAACACAGCTGGCCGGGGCTCATCGGCTTGAAAACCGGGAGCATGAACAGGAAGCAAACTGCGGAGGAAAACACGGAGAAGAAAAGGACGATTACTTCTTTGCTCTCCCCCTTCATTCCAAGTTTTCTGACAAATGTATATGCCGTCCCGGCAAATACGCCTCCCGCCACGCCCACGAGGGCCGGAAGCGAGGCAAGCCCGGCGCCGGGCTTTGCGATGAAGGCGGCTCCGGTGAAGGCCGCCACTACGGTCAAAATGTCAAATACCCCGGGTTTCTCGCCGAGTACAAAGATGCTCATGATGACTGCGGCAAATGGCGAGAGCTTGTTCAGGATATTCGCATCGGCTATCGCCAGGTACCCGATTGCCCAGAAATTGCAAATGATGCCCAGCGTCCCGATGAGGCTCCTCATGATGAGGTCCGGCAGGCAGCCCTTTTGGACGCGAAATTTCTTCCCGCTTCTTGCAATCATGGCAAGGGCGACGAAGACTGCGACGAAATTCCTGAAAAAGGCTTTCTCCATCGTGGGCAGATCGCCCGAGATCCTGACAAAGAAGGACATCATGGCGAATCCGAGGGCGGACATGAGGATGTGGAAGATGCCCTTTATCCTGTTTATTTTTTCGAGTTTGCCGTTACGTTCCATCGCCACCCCTCCTCGCTATCAATGAATCCTAATCACAGTATACTCCGCTTTCTGCCAAAAATGAACTGCGTTATGAATGAATGCGGCCGTATTGGGGGATTGGTATATGAGAGGCGCAGAAAGAACCTTATAAAAACGGCTTATTGCGATGACAGAAGGCGAAGATTCGGGTATAATCGGGAGTGGGATTTTGCGGGTAATTTCGGCCCGCGGGGACGGTCCTTTTGGGTCGAGATTTTTCGGCCCGTGGGGACGGTCCTTTTGGGTCAAAATT
>JAUMWM010000226.1 GCA_030529705.1 Lachnospiraceae bacterium | reverse complement strand
TACCCAAAAAGCAAAAAGCGTCAAATGCCCAAAAGGACAACCAGCCCGACTCTTCTGCCAATTACAAGGCACAATACGAAAAAATCGCTGCCGAGAATGAAACCCTAAAAGCGAAAATCCAATCTTTGGAAACGGAATTGTCGTCTGCGCATAAAACTCTGTTGCGCTTATCCAAACTGTGCGACTCCCAGAAGGAATGCATCGATGCTGGCCTGCTCCCTTTCGAGAAGGGTTCTAAAGGCAAGGGGTAAGATTCGATCCCTTTCGGTTGGTTTCGCTTGATTCAGGAAGGTAGACTCATGGCCGGTAATTGCACCTATTCATTTAAAGGGCTGGACGACCAGTCCATTATCAACTCCGTTGTTGCGGGCTCGGGGCTGCCGGCCTGTTCAATCGACAAGTACACGGAGGAGCAGCTGCGGCAATTAGCCCCGCTGCTTATAAACGCGATCCGCGGCTTCATTGCGAAAGAAGCGGGCATCTCAGAAGTTGATATCCAGGAATGGATCGACTGCATGCATTTCAAGGCAAAGAAAGACTCCAAGACGAGCTCCATGAGGCCTTCTTCCGACATGTACCGCTCGACTGCAGGCAAGGGCAACGATGACTCGCCCGATGGCGGCACGGATTCGCCAAGTCCGTCCGCGAATTCAAAAGAACAAAAACCCGGATCGAAGCAAAAAGGAAAAACGCCCGGCCCGGCGGATTCAAAAGGGCAAGGACCCGAAGCAACGGGTCCAAATGGACAAGAGCCCGATGCAACAGACCCCAAGAGTCCCGATTGCGACATCTCTTCCGGTCCGCCTGAAGATGACCGGGAAAAGCAGGCCGAAGAGGAACTGCGCAAGGACCACGACCGCAGCCTGCGGACCTGGACCGGGAGGAAGCCCGGCGGCCAGCAAGGCCATCCGGGGGCGGGCTTCCAGGTCCCGCCGAATGTCGACGAGGTCAGGAACGTAATCATCCCGCCCGAAAAATGCAAGGGCTGCCCGAAATGGGAATCCTGCGCGGCGAACGCCGAGCTTGGCACGAGGCACAACGTCTACGACTTCGAGATCCATATTAAGCAGACCGTGTACCAGGAAGTCCGGTCCGTCCCGTGCCCGGAAGACGGGCATGAGGAGAAATCGGACTATCCGGAAGAGGCCAAGGGCGTGAACCAGTACGGGATAAACGTGCAAACGATGGTCTGCCTGCTATATTGCGTCGGCATGGTAAGCCTCGACAGGATAAAGAAAATCATTGGCCCGCTGCTCGGCCTGCAGATATCAACCGCAACAGTCCAGCGATATGTCAGCCTGCTCGCCTCGAAGGTGAAAGATACTGTCGATGCGATCTTAGAAGCCGAAAAATCCGAAAAAGTAGTTCACTGCGATGAAACGGGCGCGAAGGTTGGCGGCACCCTCTGCTGGATACACTGTATTGCAACCAGCCTGTACACCTTCGTATCGCTACAAGCAAAGCGCGGGAAGGAGGGGATGGACGCAATAGGCTTCCTTTCGGAATACGTCGGGACCGTAGTTCATGACTGCTGGAGCGCATACTGGGGGTTTGTGAACTGCGCCCACGCAGTATGCAACGGCCACATACAGCGCGAACTGGTGGGCATCTCCAAGTTCTTCCATAATGCCAAGCTGTGGGCGGACGACATGGTTGCCCTGCTGCAGGAAATGCTGCACGCAAAACACCTCGCCCAGGAAAAAGGGCAGACCGAGTTGCCCAAGGATGCGATAGCAGCATTCTCCGAGCGATTCGACGCGCTGATTGCGAGAGGCAAGGAAGTGCATCCGTTGCCCGAGCGCAAGCCCGGGCAAAAGGGAAGGCTCAAGCGGGGGAGGGCGAGGGCGCTGGTAGACAGGATGGAGAGCCGCAAAGCCGAGATATTCAAATTCCTTATGGATTTTGACGTCCCGTATACCAACAACATTGCAGAATCATCATTCCGTCTCCTTGGCACAAAAAGATCCGTTGGATGCTTCCGAAGCATCGAGGCGGCACAGGAATTCTGCATAATATGGTCGTACCTGTCTACGTGCGCAAAGCATGGCATATCATATTATGACGCCGTAAAAGAGGCGTTTGCCGGAAGGAGCATGCAGCTCTTGTTCCCCGAACGTATGCGGCAAGACAAGACAGATAATCCAAATACAGATGAAGCGGCATAAAAACCGCTTTGTTTGTATGCTCTACGTCAGACACCTTGAAAAAGGTGTCTTTTTATGATACAAAGCTATATGACTGAACAGTTACCATTTATATTTTTCAAGAGGATTCAGAAGGTGGTCATTAATCATAAGTCCCCCAGTATGGGGCGTTGCCAGCTGTAAAATATACAGTTGGCTTGTTTGCGATACCATTTAGATACGCTGGCGGGGCCAGAAGCATAATTGGCGGACGGAAGTCCTACATAATGATCCAACTGTCGCTTTGGTTTCCTTTTTTATCGTAAAACTGTCGCAAATTAGTCCTTGACATTGGAACCAGTTTAGATTATTTATTCGAGTCCTATTTGAATGAGGGTTAAAAAATCAGGAAGTTAAGGTCAATACAAAAAATTTCAAAACTCCAAAGCTATCCTCGCTGCCTCTTCCTCGTCCAGTTCCGTCACATGCGTCTGCATGACACGATAGACCCTCTGGCTCAGATTCAGTACGCTCGGCCTGTGCGTCGTTACAATCACTGTACGGTTTGGCTTCCTCTGAATAATATTCCGTAACACCTGCCTCTCCGTCGTAACATCCAACGCACTTGTGGCTTCGTCAAGCAGCAAAATTGGTGCCCCCGCTAAAATCGCTCTTGCGATACTGAGCCGCTGTGCCTGTCCGGCAGAAAAACCGCCCCCACGCTCACCGACCTTAGCCTCCAGCCCACCTTCTCTGTCTTTAACAAAATCCCACGCGCAGGCCAACTTTAGAGCATCTATGAGTTCCTCATCTGTCGCGTCTTCATTGACCATCCGCAAGTTCTCCGCTACCGTTCCAGTCAAAACGGCATTAGTCTGTGGCACATAAGCAAACAGATGACGAGTATTTGCATTCGCCTCCACCTTCACCCCTCCGGACTCAATCGTCACGCTTCCTTCGTCAGGATGAATCAGCCCCAAGATCAGACGAATCATGGTCGTCTTACCTTCACCGGAAGGTCCTACCAATGCAACAATCTCTCCGGGATTTGCCACGAAATCAGAATCCGTTATGACCTTGTAATTCTGAATATAAGAGAAATTGACATCCTCCATCCGAATCGAAAATCCCTTATCTATGTATGCATCCAGTTCACTGCTTCTCTCTATATGCGTTTCCTTAGGCAGATCCACCAATTCCCGAATACGGTGTGCAGAAACCGATGTTTGCAGGAAAGCCGGCAGTATACCCAACACGCTGTGGAAAGACCCCTGCAGAGCCGACCGCTGACTAAGAAACAGCGTCATGGTGCCATATGTAATGGAATGATTCCACAGTAGAAAAAGACAGTAAAAAAAGGCTATCCCCGTAACCGTCTTCCCGAGGATCGTCAGGAAAATACCTGTCTTAATAGAAAACAAATTGTACTCAAGCGTAATGTCCTTGAACTTCTGCTGCCACCATCTCAATTTTTTACTGTACTTACTCGAGATGCCAAAACTCTTAATCATATCGAAATTATAGAATGTCTCGACATGAAAGCTCATGACCTCCGATGACATTTCCCGCACCCTCTTATTGTACTCCCTCTGCTTGGAAATCAAGTAGTGTGAGGACACCAGAAGAAACGGCGCACTGGCAAAAGCCAAGATAGCCATCACCTTATCATAGTGAAGGATTATGAAAAAAGTTGCGATAAAACGATATACCGCCAGCACTATGGTTGGAAGCCAGGAAATCGCGTTCCCCGATATAGTTCCTACATCAGAGCTGAAGCGATTCAGCAAATCTCCATTGTTGTAGCAATCCAACGCCAGCCAATCCGAATCAATAATCTTGTCAAAAATATCCGCCTGAATCGCATTTCCGATGTCTATACCGATTTTCAGCGTGAACCGGCTTAACAAATTTCCCACGGTCAGCGAGAAGACAGTGGATCCAATCATGAGTCCCACAAGCAAGGATAATTTGTCCGTCTTGTAACCGGTGACGATGTCAATCAGGTACTTGCTGACAACTGTACCCACAAGCCCCATCGTCGTGCCGAGAATGCCCAGAGCCAGATTGAAAGCAATAACCCACTTATACTGAACGCTGTATGAAAAGATCCACTTCCAGTCCCCCACTATTTCTGTGAAAGTTCCATCGCTCCACAACTCAATAATCGTCTTTATGGCATTATAAATCCCGTTAATCTCTTTTCCCTCTAACGGGTTGCTGTTTTCATTATCAAAATACGCCAAGTGCAATCTCCTCCCCAAATCAAAAAGAAAATGATACTTTAGGCATTCTACTATAAACAGGAAAAACAATCCATACTTTTTTTGTAACTCAAGCTTGTGAAAAAAGACTGCAATAGAGTGTAAAGTTGCCTCACCGTCGCAACAGATGTGCTTCAAACGAAACGTATTTGTTTAGAAAAGGATGCTTTTAAATTCAATGTTAACAACCCAGTAGTAGTTTAGCACAGGAGAGAGCCATCGAAAAGGAT
>JAUMWM010000225.1 GCA_030529705.1 Lachnospiraceae bacterium | reverse complement strand
ACACCCCAATTGCCGCAAAAACAGGCGATTTTGTGCGGAAGTGTGAACAGTAACTGATTTTGACATGGAATGGCTCTTGTGGCATATTGCTCTATTTGGTAGTATTTGTATAGGACGTAGAGATGCTAACGATGGAATGCCTGCCGGCATAATTCCAGGTGTTAGACAGAAGCATTTGTACAGGGCGTAGAAAAGCTATCGATGGAATGCTCTGATAAAAGCAAGTTGAGCGTCTTAAAAAGCGTTTTCAGGGAGGAGACAGTTGTGGTCCGCCTGAAAGCGGCGCCGTATGTCGGTTCAGATGAAAAGAGCCTAAGAGGAGGTATTTGTCAAATGCTGTTTATTAGAAAAATCATGATTATGCTGGCTGTCCTTGGCATGGTTGCCGCGCTGTCTTCCTGCGGCAGCAGTCCCAAAAAGATCAAAGTTTTAATTCTCCCGAAATTCGAGATTGGGGAGATGAAGGATGACATGCCCGGGGAAGCGCAGCTGTATTATGAACAGTATCTGGATGGTGCAGAAGAATACGAGATTCCGGGAGGCTATAAAGATAATAAACTCTATGTTAAGGATGATGTTGCTCTGTATGTAACAGGCGAGAGCAAAGTCGGCAGCGCCCTTAGCCTTGCGGCCATCCTTAACGATGAGCGGTTTGACTATAAGGATGCTTATGTCATCAGCACGGGATGCGCGGGATCCGCTGTAGAAACGTCCGTTATGGGAGATGTATTCATCGTCACGGCTACCGTAGATTATGATCTTGGGCACCACGCAGATTCCCGAGACCTGTCCGGGGATGACGAAACGACCTGGTTCCATGATGGGAACTGGGACGATATCTCGTTCAAAATTCTGAATCAGGATCTTACCGATCAGGCCTACAACCTTGTCAGGGACACGGAACTTGAGACGACGCCGAAGACACGAATGGCTATGCAGAAGGAATTTGAAAATGCCGAATGGGCAGGACGAGATCCGAAGGTCGTAAAGGGGACCGCTGTGACGGGGGACAATTACTGGAAAGGCTATTATGACGAGGCAAATGCCCGGCTGATTTCAGAGACCTACCAGTGTCCGGATCCCTATGCAGTTACAGAGATGGAGGATAATGCGCTGGCTGTCGCGCTGGAACGGTTCGATATGCTTGACCGGTTCCTTGTCATCAGATGCTCCGTCGATATGGACGTCTTCATGAATGGAATGACGCCGGAGAAGCTTTGGAAGGAACAGGGGGATACCGATTTGTCGGATGAAGAAAACGAGGAGTCGGCGGGCATCTTCGAGACTGCGATGTACAACAATTTCAAGGTGGGAAGACAGGTGATCGACGCGCTGCGAAGCGGCGAGATTCGCTGAAAAGGATGGGTAACGCAATAATACGAGGAGGATTGAAATGAAAATCGAACACGTTGCAACTGGCTGGGGATGGCTTTGAAATGGTCAGCGGGCCTCGGACTACGGGCGACGGCTACTATATATCAATAACAACGCCAGAAATATGGTTTACTGTGAATATGTTTAAGGGGGTGAAAAAGATGTTCTGTATGTCTTGTGGAGCTGCTCTTCCTGATAACGCTGCATTCTGCCCTGACTGCGGAGCAAAAGTGACAGGAGAGGGCAATCCGGAAAAGTTACCTTTGCATTCGTTAAAATGCATATGCTGCGGGAGTAGCGATCTCAGAAATTTATATAAGGGCAAATACAGATGCGAACACTGCGGAACGATTCTTTGCACCGATGAGCAGAATGCAGGTGAGGAACAGGAAGCAGTGGAAGCACAGATTGCGGTTTTGCTGTCAGAAGCGGCCGCATTTGCGGAGAAAAAGGACTATCAGAATGAACTTGCAACACTTACCAAAGCAAAGGACCTAGATCCGGAAGACAACACCGTGCTGCTTAGACTCGTCTGATGAAGAGAAGCAATGGATAGAGTCGGCTGTTAAGAAAAGAATGAGCACTTTTGTCACTATGGATTTTGCAAGACGCGAAGATGGAAGCCTTATCATCATGGAACGTTAGAAGAAGACAAGGAGGGGAACACAGTTATGATGAGTTTTTGGAGACGAATACTTGTAGCGGTCTGCATGGTAGTTTTGCTTGTAACGGTATCAGGTATGCCGGTTATGGCGGAGAATGCACAGGTCAGTGACAGCATTCTTCCAAACATCGCGGAGGTCGGAAGTCCGGAAAACGTGTTTGCTGACGATGAAGGAATACAGTTGCCATTACAGGAAAATGATATAGTGGAATCCTGCGATAATCTATCGGAAGAGAGCCTGGGAATGGGAGCTGTCAGCCAGTGGACAGTCGGCGACAATGTAACTTTAAAAAAGGTGTCATCAGATGACGGGTACAGCTTATCTTTTGAATTTTCAAATGGCACTCTGTGGAGCAACTGGCAGGAGATAGCCGGGCTTGGCGACTGCCGTGACACGATAAAATCCATCCTTTTTTCCCAAGGAGAGGGGAAACTCTATCTGCCGGAGGATTCATCGTTCCTTTTCGGAACTTGACCTTAGTCATTTTGTTACGTCAAACGCCGAATCGATGGCGTTTATGTTTAATAACTGCAGTAGCCTGAAAGAACTGGATCTTGGCAGTTTTGATACATCGAAAGTAGAGTTGATGTTTCGAATGTTTTATAACTGCAGCAGCCTTACAAAACTGAATCTGAGCAGTTTTGATACTTCGAAGGTCGGAATGATGTTCAGTATGTTTGATGGGTGCAGCAGTCTGACGGAACTGGATCTTAGCAGTTTTGATACATCGGGGAATGTTAATATGGACGACGCATTCAATAACTGCACCGGACTGCAGTCGCTTAGAACCCCGAAGAAAAATGCAAATAATCCCGAGCTGCCATTTGTCATGTATGACAGCGCGGGGAAGGATTACTCCAAACTTCCGACGCTGTCACAAAGCATTGTTCTGACTAAAACAAAACAGAAGCAGGACATATCCAGAGCCTCCATAGCCGGGGTCAGCTTGTCTTACGGTTATTCGGGGAAAGCATATACCCCGAATATGACGGTAAAAGTGAATGGCGTGACGCTTACCGAAGGCAAGGATTACACGGTCCGGTTCAGCAACAATAAGAATCCCGGAACAGCAACCATAACGCTAACAGGCAAGGGCGACTATACCGGCACCAGGACGAAGACGTTTGAAATTGTTGACTGCGTTTCTTCACTTGTCCCCGGCAGGACATACCAGTTGATTCCGAAGAACAATTCCAAGACTGCTGTCAGTTCCTATTCCGGGAAGATGGTCAACAACACGAAGGTATACATCACGGATCGGAGCAGCTCGGAAGCCATGAAATTTAAGGCTGTTAAGAATACTGACGAAACATGGAAATTTGTCAATGCCAAATGCGAACTTGCACTGGCAGTGCAGCAAAACAGCAGTAATGTAGGTGCGGGGATTGTCCTTTATAACCAGACAACGAAAAAAGCGCAGAACTGGAAGCTTTCTAAGAAGTCGGACAACTCCTGGGCAATCATGAATGCGGTGACGGGTTACTCGATTGATCTTATGTCTAAGGTGCTGTATTGCATGTCCGCTTTTCAGGCTCCTTATAAAGCGGTACTGATATCACTTTATGAAGACGCAGTAAGGAGTGACAATGAAAGAGTTAAAACGCAGATCAAAGAAGTCATAGATATGAGCCTTGATGATATGCCGGAGCGCTTTCGGGGACTTGGCCTTGATGACAGTCTGGTTATGCCTTCTTTCGTGGTCAATGCATCATATTTGCGCGAACAGATAAAAAAGAGCGAGGATTCGAACCCCGAATTAAAATATCATTACGAGAATGAGATGTTCCTGAACAATATCATGAAGGAAATACAGGTAATCACGAGGGAAAAATAATGATTGGAGAATGCTGACAGCCTCGCCTATCAGGCCGGCAGTGCTATGGCCTTCATCCTGGACAATGGCCTTACATTCTCTGGGCTTTACATTGACGCGGCTGGATATAGCGCACTGGAAGCCCTCATACGGGATTCTATAGCTGGAATAATCGATTCGGTGATCGTCCGAGACCTTGATGTTCTGGCGACTGACGACGCAATTCTAAACCGTTTGAAAGGCGTTCCCGTTGTGTTCATCGGTGCTGATGACCTGGATTCCACCAGAGAGAATCTTTGGGTTGAGACGCTTCAGTATAAGCTGGAAGAAGCTTATCACACGGATGACCACAGGGAAGCCGTCAGCAAGAGCGTCAAAGACGCCGTGAAAGCGAAGAGAGCGGAAGGCAGGCATACTGGCCTCGGAATCGATCCCGGTACGCCAGATTATCTGGGTAAAGTGCGAAATGCCTGCGAAGGATATGAAGGACTCTGGAATGACTGGATTGAGTCCTTGCGGCAACTGAGAAATGCTTATCACAAGGGTTTGGTTCGCGAGAGATTACCCCAGCTTTGGAAACCAATGTATGAGTACAATCCGCAAATCGGGATGCGAGCTATCGAGTCGATCAAATTGGGAAAAGACGGGAGAGTCGAGACGCATTTCAGGGCAGCGGATGTGTTCTCTTAGTACACGGTTTATCGAGCGATTTCCCTCCATGTGGGTCAGCAGTGAAGAATAAAAACTTTTCGCACTAATTCGTACTATATATAGTATCCA
>JAUMWM010000224.1 GCA_030529705.1 Lachnospiraceae bacterium | reverse complement strand
TGGAAATAATGTAGGGTTCAATTCCGCTAAGGGGTTCAACCCTACAGTTCGATAATTAATGTCCCGAATTTCTCAGCATATAGATAGAAATCGGGACATTAATATGTGACTCAATCCTTATCTTTTCTTATAGAGAATCAGCTCTGGGTTGACTCCCTCTGCCTCGTAAGTGCTAATTAAGATGAAATCCATGTTAGCCAGGACCCCGAAGCAGAGCCCCTCCGCTATTTCGGACTCAAGCTGAGTCCCAAGATACGTTGTCTGATCATCCAGAAACTTTACCGCCATACCGCTCGGCAGCCGATACTCCAGATTGACAAACTTTCCAACAAGGGCGTTGAGTTTTTCTACTCTGGGCATTCCTTCGATATGCAGATCATTGATCTCCCCAATCAGTTTCTTTTTGAATTCCTCAAACTGGCCGCCGTCACCCAGTTCCTCGTATCTTTTCCAGTAATCCAGCTTTGGCAGCGTCTGCTTGAGATAAACTCTGGCCTGCTCTTCAGAAAAACCTTCCTTTACCATATTTGGGACACAGACATCAATCAGGTCGTCCATATCGCTGTATGTATACGTCCCGTCGGCATAGCACCATTTGCAATAATCCTCGTTAAGCGATCCGTCCTCATTCCTGCCAATAATCTGGTCTTCCAAAGGCATCCCGCAGCATTGACAGATCAACTGCCGGGGCGAGCCTAGAAGAGTGTTAATGGAGACATCGAATACCTTTGACAATATCTTCAAGGTATCGACATTCGGCTGCGTCTCCCCCGTTTCCCAGCGGCTGACCGCCTGCCTGGAAACCATGACCCGGTCTGCCATCTGATCTTGTGTCAGGTTATTCTTCTCTCGTAACGATTTAAGAATCTCTGCTGTCTTCATCATTCCTGTCCTCCCTTGTTTTTGATAAGATTATCATACTCCATTGAGAACAGAATGAAAAGCAACTGGCTGTTGCTTTTGCGTCCGCGAGATTATAGAGCAGAGTCAAATGTTGCGCCTGAAAGAGGAGTTGCTCCACATGCGTCCGCAAGATTACAAAGCAGAGCAACACTCACTCCACCCGCTCTAAGACAGCCCCCTTCATTCCGGCCTCCCTCATAATATCCCGCATTGCTTTTGCATACATGTCTCCGTGGAATCCCTGATACCAGTCTATGTAGAAGGAATGGCCGACTTCCGTTATCTGGAGCATGATGCCCTTCTCCTGCATGACATGAAATGCAGTCATGCGGATCCTGTCTCCATATTCCCCCGTGCGGAGCGTCCCGAGGTAACTGACTTCGAACGATGGATTTGCGCCTGCGCGCTGTTCCATGATGATATTATCAAGCGCGCCTGCCGCAAATGCCTTTACATAGCCTTCGCAGATCCCGCGATATACGCCGCAGAGCATTCTGATATTCTGTTCAGATGAAAAACCTTTCAGGAATCCCCTGTACATTCCGTTTAAAACAGCGTCATCCTTTTCCAAATCCTCCGGTTTAATGCCATACGGCGCATGTACCACCTGATGCAGTAATGAGTTCTGATTTCCCATTACTTTACGGACACTGACAGGAGCTATCATGCTAATCGGAAGCTTGTTTTCCGGATGAATCCGCTCGACTGCCCTTGCCAGAAGCACGGTTGAAACAGACATTGGGCTTCCCTGCACGGATCTGGCATAAGCCATAAACTCATCGCTCGGAACGCTGATGCAATAGCCCCGGCAATCTTCGCGAGTCAAGAAAAGTTCGTCTCTTACGCTTTCGCTGGGAACAAATGTTTTACTGCTCATAAAAGAGCCCATCGCGGCCTTGGGGTCGATGGCATCCACCATCTGGTATGCATCTGTCTCGATTCCTGGGACAGCGCCCTCTTTTTCTGTAAATACGCCCTCAGGAACGCCATATTCTTTCCCGTCGGCCTCGCAGTAATAGTAGTAGAAGAACGTTTCCAGAACCTTCTTAAAGCCTGTTCCGTCAACCGGAATATGGTCTGCATAAATCCACAGCGTGCTGCCGAGATAGCAGAACGTTACCGTGTGGAAATTGCCCGCTCTTTCAAACGGTTCGATGACCTCGCTTGTTTCCTCTATGACAAATGGAAGCGGGTTTTCAAGGAGCACCAGTTTCCCTGCCCTCGTGCCGACTGCATACCCCATATATGGGTAGACGGAAAGCGTCTTGTCCCAGGCCTGTTTTATTGCGTCAGGGTTCACGAAGTCCTTCATATCAAAACGGTATGTCATGAAGAACGCCTTATTCACAGGATATACGCCTCTTGCAAACATGCCTGCAGTAACCGGGCGTATCTCTTTCCATTTCTCATATTCGGGATCGCCCTCTATGGCGACCATGAGCTTTCGCTCACGTTCAAATTTTCCCTTCTTCAGGGATCTGACGGTATCCCACCCGTTGCACTGTCCGGAACATAGAAATGCGTCACACCTGGCCAGTATGTACAGCGCATAGAAATAGTTGACAGTAGTGTCTTCAAGGGCATCCGCATAGGCCTGGCCCTCATTGCTCTTTTGTTCGAACTCGTAAATCAGGGTGACGCCCTTCTTCTTCATGTCGGAGACGCTCATCCTCTCCTGGGAAATCGCAATGATTTTGCCCGGAAACGCTGCCCTCATCTGGTTGAAATTATCCCGATCTTCCGTTGCCAGGAATATTTTCTCATAGCCGCCCTCTTCCATCCACTCACGGATGACCGGAATCATCTGCTCAACCCTTGCGTGAACACGGTCGGCCCCGAGGGCATTTGTCATATAATCCGTTCCCCTTGCAAGAACGCCAAGCGCCTTTTTCCCGCCAAGCACAGCATCGGCATATTCCTTCATCTCTGCTGCAAACCGGTCGTCCAGTATGCTCTCATCAAAATTAGCCGGAAACTGGCAGCAGTACCATGTCGTTGTAAATACCGCCAGATCCGCTATCGTGATCGTATTCTCTGCAGAGGCATCCTTCGGCTTAGGATCGACTCTGAAATATTTGCAAAGAAGCTCCTCGGAGTACCTTGTGCAGCCCGGCCGCAGGAAAGTGCCGTAGCCTCTTTTCGCGCTGGCATTGCCCACCGTTGACATAACAGAAAGAATCGCTCCGATACCGGCAATCTGGGTAAGCACCACCTCCACATATCTGAACGGGCCTTTCTTACCGGCGGTAAAATGCTGCCAGAAGAACATATTTTGAAATGCCGCTATAGAACAAAGGGTTGACCAGTCGCGCTTGGAATACCCCATATCGAAGGCATTCGGAGTCAGCCTCAGGACAGCCCCGTCCTTCTTAGAGAATTCGTCTGCTTTGTGCAGCCTCTCATGACCATCCACAAACCATAACAGCCTCTCATCCAGAGTGTAGACAGGGATGTCCGTAAGCCGAAGGGCAATGCGGGCTACGGCTATGCTGTATTCATCCGCGCGTTCAATTTCAATTTTCTTATACTGTTTGAGGAAATCTATACACAGATTATCCGTATTTTCCTCGTCATAGGTAAGAAATGGCGCATAAAGGGAGCCGCCCTGCGTCATCTTCAGAATCACGCCCCGCGCCTGCTCCGGAAACAGCATCATGTTGTGCGTGTAGACAAGATCGTAATCCGGAACGGCTTTCTTTTCATCCGTGACGTGAAAGTGCGTCTCCCCCTCCCTGACCAATGCGAGGGCTTCATGAAATACATTCGCTCCGTGCCTAAGCGTAATAAATTCCCCATCCGTTCTTTCGGTAATATTCAGCATCTTCGTTTTCCTTTCATGTCAAAGTGAGACCTTTGCACATTTCATGCCGAAATGTGCATATGTTCAGCCTATGTCCCTCATTATAATCCTGCAACGTCACAAGTTCAATCAGATTCTATGTGAACAAAAAAACGTTACAGTTCACTCTTCCACACCAAAATCGCCTGTACCCATGGTATATTGGGTGTCATCCTGAGCGTAGCGAAGGATCTTTTACAGAAAGCCGCTGTAGATGGTAAAGATCCTTCGCTACGCTCAGGATGACAAGGACGCTATCGGATGTGTGAATAGCAACAAAAAATCCCCGCTCCCTGGATAAAAATCTCAGGATAGCGGGGATTTTCATACTCCTTCCTGTAACTATGGAATTAACATAATCATCCCAATGCCACATCCAGCACCATCATCAGCACAAAACCCAGAGCGAAAGCCACCGTACCCACATTGGAGTGCTCACCTTCAGACATCTCCGGAATTAATTCTTCCACCACGACGTACATCATGGCCCCGGCGGCGAAGGCCAACATGTAGGGCAAAATCGGAATTACGGCTCTGGCCGCTACGATGGTGAGCAATGCCGCAATGGGCTCCACAATGCCGGATAAGACACCGTACCAGAAGGTCCTTGCCTTCGACATGCCGGCCGCCCTGAGCGGCATGGACACGATAGCCCCCTCCGGGAAATTCTGAAGCGCGATACCCAGCGCCAGCGCAAAGGCCGCCGCCCGGCTGATGCCCGTTTCGCCGGCAACCCAGCCCGCATATACCACGCCCACAGCCATGCCTTCCGGGATGTTGTGGAGCGTCACGGCAAGAATCAGCTTGGTCGTGCGCTTAAGGCTGCTCCTTGGACCCTCTGACTGCTCATCCATGTGCATGTGCGGCGTCACGTTGTCCAGCAGCAGCAAAAAGCC
>JAUMWM010000223.1 GCA_030529705.1 Lachnospiraceae bacterium | reverse complement strand
GTCCCCGCGGGCCGAAAAAATTTGGTCCAAAAGGACCGTCCCCGCGGGCCGAAATCTGGCCAGCGTCATTAAGAGGATATATGAATACACAAGAAATTTCTTTTATGCAGGCTTTTCCGTCTCTGAAACTGCCCGGGGAGATCGCCGATCTTCTAAGCTACGTCACGGTCGCCAGGGTGGCCGTGAATCAGAGCAAGACTCGCCTGCATGTTTATATTTATTCGGACAACTGGATACGGAAAGAGAATATCTATACGATTGAGGAGGCAATCGCGGACCAAGTATTTGGCGATGTGGAGATGGATGTGAAAATCATCGAGCGCTTCCGTCTCTCGTCCCAATATACGCCGAAGAACTTTTTCCGCGTCTATCGGAAAAGCATGAACCAGGAGCTATCAGGCGCAAGCCCGCTCCTTTACCAGACATTTGCCCACACCAGGCTCACTTTCCGGGAGGACGGCCTGATCTATGCGGAAATTCCGGACAGCATCATAGCCCGCGAGCGAAAAGAGGAACTACTGGACTATCTCGAGAAGGTCTTCTGCGTGCGCGCGGGGTTTTCCTATGCCCGCGTGGACGGCGAGATTGTCACGAACCAGGTGGACGAGCTTTTCCGGGCGGATGACGAGAAGATTCGGAACAAGGTCTCTGACGTGGTGAAGAAGAACAGGAGCCGGAAGGAAAAGAAGGAGGCAGAGCCCGCCAAAAAGCTGCCCAACGCATCTGAGAAAAAATACCGGCAGCAGAAAAGCTTTGCAACAAACGACCCGGACGTCATCCTCGGCAAAGGGATTTTTGAAGATCCGGTTCCGATTGGCAGCCTGGGAGAGGATCCTCACGAAGTCGTAGTCCGCGGGGAAGTCTTCGGGGTGGAAAGCCATGAAACCCGGAATGGAAAAGTCATTTTGACCGCCGCCCTGACGGATTATACGGACAGCATCCGCTTCAAATTATGGCTGCTGCCCGAGGAGCTTTCCGAATACACGGCCCAGATATCGGCCGGCAAATGCTTCCTCATCAAAGGCATGATGGATTTTGACCAGTTTGAAAAAGAAATCATGATCAAGACGGTCTACTGCCTGAAAAAGATACCGCCTTTCAAGGAGGGCAGGGCCGACCATGCCCCCGTAAAGCGCGTGGAACTCCACTGCCACACCAAGATGTCCGACATGGACGCCGTGTCCTCCGCCAAGGACATCATCAAACAGGCGAAGGGCTGGGGCATGAAAGCCCTGGCCATCACGGATCACGGCGTCGTGCAGGCTTTTCCCGAAGCCCATCACGCATCCAGCGAGAAAGACCCGGATTTCAAGGTGATCTACGGCTGCGAGGGCTACCTGGTGGACGATACGGCAAGCCTCGTGAGCGGGCCTGCTGACCGGCCCGTCACGGATCCGGTCGTCGTGTTCCAGGTGACGACTACGGGCGCCTCCGTCTCCTCCCATGACCTCGTGGAGATTTCCGCCCAGAAGGTCTTCAAGGGAAACATTACGGAGAGTTTTACAAGCCTGATAAACCCGGGCCGGCCGCTTCCATTTGCCTTCACCATGGAGACGAAGATCAGCGATGACATGCTGGCCAAAGCTCCCGATATCCGGACGGCGATGGAGAAGTTTTCTGCATTTGCAGGGGATTGCCCCTTGGTTTCCTGCAATGCGGAGATGGGGGCTGCATTTGTCAGAGAATCGTTCCGAAAAGTCGGCCTTGCCTGGGAGGTGGAGATAGAAGATGCAAATGGCGAAATGTTGGCGAGGTCGACGCCTCCGCATCCATCGTCCTGGGAGGTGGGGATGGAAGATGCAAATGGCGAAACGTCGGCGAGGTCGATGCCTCCGCATCCATCGTCCTGGGAGGTGGAGATAGAAGATGCAAATGGCGAAACCGCCAGACGGGAGCGGACGATTGTCGACATCCCGTCCTGCGTCCGCTATCTGCTGCCGCAGGTGAGCCGGGGGACGCCGGAGAAACTCTTAAAATCCCTCAAAATCAAATGCGCAAATCCCAAAAGGGCGGAAGCCCTTTCGATGGCTATGGCCCAGACCTGGCTGCAGCTCGCCGATGCCATGAAAAAACAGAAAGTTGCTACCTACGCCGACCTCAATGAGAAGGGGATGATCTCGGAGGAGAGGATACGGAATTTGCCCTACTACCACATCATCCTGCTTGCGAAGAACGAGACGGGCCGGCGCAACCTCTATACGCTGGTATCCGAGTCCCATCTAAGGTATTTCAAAAAACGGCCGAGACTGCCCAGGTCCCTGCTCTCTAAGCACAGGGAAGGGCTGATTATCGGGTCGGCCTGCTCGGCGGGCGAGCTTTACAGCGCCGTTCTAAATGAGAAGCCGGCGGCGGAGATCGCGAAGATCGTCAATTTTTACGATTACCTTGAGATTCAGCCGGTCGGCAACAATGAGTACATGGTCCGGGAGCGGACGCACGGGATAAGCAGCGAGGACGACCTCCGGGAAATCAATCGGAAGATCGTCCGCCTGGCGGAGGAGTTCGGAAAGCCCTGCGTCGCGACCTGCGACGTCCATTTCCTGAACCCGGAGGACGCTATTTACAGGACCATCATCCAGTCGGGGCATGGCTTCAAGGACGAGGGGCAGCCGCCGCTCTATCTCCATACGACGGAGGAGATGATGGAGGAATTCGCCTACCTCGGACAAAAGAAAGCCTACGAGGTGGTCGTTGAGAATACAAATCTCATCGCGGACTGGATTGAACATATATCTCCAATCCATCCCGACAAATGCCCCCCGGTCATCGAGAATTCCGATGAGGACCTGCAGAATATGTGCTATGATACGGCCCGGAAAATCTATGGCGATACGATTCCGGACCAGGTGAAGAGCCGGCTCGACAAGGAGCTTACGTCCATCATCAAGAACGGGTATGCCGTCATGTATATCATCGCCCAGCGGCTGGTGCAAAAGTCCCGGGAGGACGGCTACCTGGTCGGCTCTCGGGGTTCCGTCGGGTCGTCCCTGGTCGCCACCATGTCCAACATCACGGAAGTAAACCCGCTTCCGCCCCACTATCTGTGCCCTGAGTGCCATTATGTGGACTTTGACTCGGACGAGGTGAAGGCCTACGGGGGCCGGTGCGGTGCGGACATGCCGGATAAAAAGTGCCCTGTCTGCGGCGCGCCTCTGCAAAAGCTGGGATTTGACATCCCCTTCGAGACCTTCCTGGGCTTCAAGGGGGACAAGGAACCCGATATCGACCTGAACTTTTCGGGCGACGAGCAGGGCGTGGCCCAGGCTTACACGGAAGTGATTTTCGGGAAAGGCCAGACGTTCAAGGCCGGGACAATCGGCACGGTCGCCGAGAAGACGGCCTATGGTCTTGCCATGCACTATTTTGAAGACAAGGGAGTCGGCAAGAAGAACTGCGAGCTGGAACGGCTCTCCAAGGGCTGCGTCGGGGTCAGGAGGA
Source organism: Lachnospiraceae bacterium (assembly GCA_030529705.1). Lineage (GTDB taxonomy): Bacteria > Bacillota > Clostridia > Lachnospirales > Lachnospiraceae > Chordicoccus. The sequence goes on along the minus strand of JAUMWM010000223.1, from coordinate 1,231 downwards.
CGACCGGCCAGCATCCCGGCGGCGTTATCGTGCTCCCGAAGGGCATGGATATCAACTGGTTCACGCCGGTTCAGCATCCTGCAAATGACATGACGAGCGACATCATCACGACGCATTTTGACTACCATTCGATCGACAGGAACCTTTTAAAGCTTGATATCTTAGGACACGATGATCCGACCATCATCCGCATGCTGCAGGATCTGACCGGGACAGACCCACTCACGGTGCCGCTTGATGACCCGGGCGTCCTATCCCTGTTTTCCGGAACGGAAGCCCTCGGGGTGAAGCCGGAGGATATGGGCGGCATTGATCTGGGCGTCCTCGGGGTTCCGGAGTTCGGGACAAATTTCGTCATGGGCATGCTTCGGGACACCAAGCCGAAGACGCTGTCAGAGCTGATTCGAATTTCCGGCCTGTCCCACGGGACAAATGTCTGGCTGGACAACGCGCAGTATTTCATCAGGAACGGGGACTGCACCCTCTCGACGGCCATTTGCACAAGAGATGACATCATGCTGAACCTGATCGCGTGGGGCGTCGAGCCGGAACACTCTTTCAAGATTATGGAGGCGGTCCGGAAAGGCAAGGGGTTGACGGGAGACCAGGAGAAGGAGATGCGGGAGCACGATGTGCCGGAGTGGTACATTGAGTCCTGCAAAAGGATCAAGTACATGTTCCCGAAAGCCCATGCTGCTGCCTACGTCATGAACGCCTTCCGCATCGCTTATTATAAGATCAATTATCCGCTGGCCTACTATGCGGCCATGTTCTCGATTCGCGTCACGACATTCGACTATGTTATCATGGCGCAGGGGCGGGAGGTCATGGAGAACCATGCTGCGGAGCTCGAGAGACGGTCGGACCGCAGTGCGAAGGACGAGGAAATGCTAAAAGACATGCTGATCGTCCGGGAGATGTACGCCAGGGGGTTCGAGTTCCACAGGCTTGACCTTTATAAGGCGACGGCGAAGAAATTCACGATTCTGGATGGCAAGCTGATGCCGTCCTTCAACTCGATAGCCGGCCTGGGGGATGCCGCGGCGGAGTCCATCGAGGCGGCCGCAAAACAGGGACCGTTCCTTTCCAAGGACGATTTCAGGCAGCGGACCAAGGTCTCCCAGACGATTATCGACCTTTTTGACGAGTACGGGATACTCGGTGACATACCGGAGACGAACCAGATATCATTCTTCGATATGATGGGGTAGGGTTAAGCTAGCGGATGTCA
>JAUMWM010000222.1 GCA_030529705.1 Lachnospiraceae bacterium | reverse complement strand
AGTCTGCACAACATTGCAGCCGTCGATCTTGGCCGCCTCCTCAAGCTCCCTCGGGACGTTGTGGAGGAACTGGACCAGCATGAAGATAAAGTACGTGTCGCAGGCAAACAGCGACGGAACGATCAGCGGCAAATACAGCGAAGAGCCGACCCAGCCGAGCTTGTTGTACAGGATGTACTGAGGAACATTCAGAACGACCTGCGGCAGGAACAGCGTGCTGATCATGACCGGATACAGAATCTTCTTGCCCACGAACTCGAAACGCCCGAATCCGTAAGCGGTGATTGTTGCCGAAATGACCGTGAAAATGACCTTCGGGATGACAATCGTGAACGTGTTGAGCAAAGCCTTCCATATATTAATATCGCCGCCGTAGCTCTTCATGGCATTTACGTAGCCCTCGAGCGTGGGGTGCTTCGGGAAAATGTTGAGTCCCGCAAATATCTCGTTGTTATCCTTGAACGTCGCCCCGACCATCCATACGAGCGGGTAGACCATGAAAATGCCCACGAGAATCAATACGACGTAGCGCACGATCGTCTGAATTCTTCTCTTTCTGAGAACTTCGGCGTTGATTTGCTCTGCGGAGCGAACTGCATTTGTCTTAGCCATATCAAATCCCCTCCTTAACCTTCATCCGAATAGTAGACCCAATGCTTCTGGCTCCAGAACGAGATGGCCGTGAAGATCAGCAGGATGACAAACAGCACCCATGCCATCGCGCTGGCGAGACCCATATCGTAAGCCTTGAAAGCCGCGTTGTAAATCAGGATGGACATAAGAGTCGTCGCGCCGCGCGGGCCGCCATTTGTAATGATGAACGGGCCGTTGAATTCCTGGAAAGCCTGAACGAGCTGCGTAATCAGATTGTAGAAAATGACCGGTGTGATGAGCGGGACGGTGATGGAGAAGAACTGTCTCCATTTTCCGGCACCGTCGAGGGAAGCCGCCTCGTAGAGGTCGTCCGGTACGCCCTTGAGCGCCGCGAGGAAAATCACCATCGTGGAACCGAACTGCCAGACACGAAGCAGGCAAATGATAAACAGCGCCCAGTTCGGGTCCGTCATAAAGGAGGGCGGGTTGCCGCCGAGCATGCGGATCATTTGCTGGATGAGACCGTCATCCTTGAAAAGGGCTCTCCACAAAACGGAGATGGCGACCGAACCGCCGAGGATGGACGGAATGTAATAAGCCGTGCGGAAAAGGTTGACCGCTTTGAGTTTAAAATTGAGGATGTACGCGATGAACAGCGCCACGATCAGTTTCAGCGGGACCGTCATGAAGGCATATTTGAAAGTCGTGACCAGAGCCGTGACATTCTGGCGTTTCGTGAGGACCTCCTGATAATTCATAAGGCCGTACTCATGGATTCCCTTGAAAAGATTGTAATCCGTGAAACTGTAGAAGAGCGATGAAGCGAACGGATACAGCTTGAAAACGAGGAACCCGATGAGCCACGGAATGATGAAAAAGAATCCAACATTGTTTTTAGCCCATTTCTTCATAAGATATTTTCTCCTGTCTTTGCAAATGGCCGGGCTGCGCCCTCAAAGCCCCTCCCGGCCATTCATAACCCCTGTCAAAAACTATGTTTTAAAACTATCTGATATTTGCTGCTCAGTCGCAGACCGACTCGAAGCCGTCATACAGCTCCTGCGCCGCCTCTTCCGTGTCGAACTCGCCGTAGGAAAGTCCGCCGAAGACATATTTGTATGTACCCTCGCTGCCCTTCAGATCATTGCTCTCGAAGTACGGATCTTCCGGATACTCGGCAGCTCCCATGACCTTGTTATGAGCCTCTTCGATCGTCGCGTCGATGCCGCCCGCTGCCGAAACAGCCTCATAGCCGGCCTTTGATTCCGGAATGCCGCGCTCGGAACCCATGATAACAGCGCCTTCCGGGTCGTTGCACAGATATTCAATCAGCATTGCCGCTTCCTTCGGATGTTCGGAAGTAGAGGAGACTGCAAATCCCAGTGAAGCCTTCGTGAATACGCCGGTCTTGCCGTTTCCGCCGAGGTCCGTGAACTCGTCGCCGACCACGAACTCCCTGCCTTCCGCAAGCGCGTTCTTGTACTTAAGCGGAGCGGAATCCCACTCGAGGATGCCTGCGTAGCGGCCGTCGATGAATTTCGGGTTCTGGTCGAGAGAGGCAGCCGCGTCGCCGTCGATTACCTTGATGGACGGGATGACATGGTCTTCTTCCAGAGACATGATGAAGTCAAGACCGTCTTTCAATTCCTCTACCGTAACATTCAGTTTGCCGTTATCAATGATAGGTTTCTCATATTTGGCCTGCAGATAGAATGTCATGAAGATTGCGCGGTCAAGTTCGCCGAGTGCCAGCGGATAATAATCGTCGCCGAGTTTCTCCTTAAAGGTCTTGCCCGCTGCGCGAAGTTCTTCGAGCGATTTCGGAACGTCGATGCCGGCTTCCTCAAATGTCGTCTTATCCCAGTAGAATGTCCTTCCCGTGAGGGCTACCGGTACGCCTGCGATCCCGCCTTTGACATCTTCCATCATGGCAAGACTGTCTGCGCTGTACTGCGAGAGGTCGATGATTTCGGATAATGTGTTCAGGTCTACAAATACGCTCCCGTCCCCGTCAAATTCGTTGATCCAGCTCTGGTTGATCTGGTTGACATCCGCCGCCGTGCCGCTCTGGAACTCGAGGGCTCTGGCTGCTTCCCAGTCGGACCATGCGCCGAAGTTGACTTCCACGTTGATGCCCGGATATTTCTCCATGAAGGCTTTCACGGCCGCCTGCGTGGCTTCGTGTCTGGAGTCGCCGCCCCACCATGAAAATTTGATGGTGCATTCGTCATAATTGCCATCGTTTTCAACTTTTTCCACATCCGCTGTTGCAGCGGCTGCCGTACTTGTGTCTGCTGCATTGTCTGAGCCGCTCTGGGCAGAGCTCGAAGAACCGCCGCAGGCTGCGAGAGAGAGGGTCATTGCCGCTGCAATGCCAAGGCTTAAAAATCTTTTTACGTTTTTCATAGTTCCTCCTTTAATAATTATCCTTCTTTATTTTTTCCCTTGGGGACGGTTCTTTTGGGTCAAAAATTTTTGACCCAAAAGAACCGTCCCCGCGAGCTGAAGCTCACACCAGTTCCGCCGTCCTCAGGTACTCCGAGTAAGCCATCATGAACGGCCCGACGCCTTTTGCGTCATCCGCTGAAATCGGCTCTGACAAATAGTATTCAACCGATCCGTCCCGTTTTTCGCCGGGGCCGAGACCCGCAACGTGGCAAATGTCCTGGAACCTCACGGTGCCGTTTGCATCCGGCCTGAGTTTGCTGTCTACGCAGCTTTCGAACATTTGCCTTCCAATACCCAGGTACTTCTCCGGGAGCAGAATCCCCATCCTGCAGCCCTTCATGATCGCACAGGCCATCATGACGCTCCCGGAAGCCTCCGTGTAGTTGCCCTCCACATCGGCCCGGTCGATGACCTGATAAATCAGGCCGTCCTTTGGATCGCGGTAAGGAATCATGCCCCTCACCGCCTCGCGGAAGAGGTCTTCCAGTTCGCGGTGGCTCTCATAAATTTGCTTATTCATGACCTCCATCGTATCGACCAAGGCGATCAGCCACCAGCCGCAGGCCCGGCTCCAGAAATTTGCCGAGTGCCCCGTCTCCTTGTCTGCCCAGGGCTGGATCTTCGCCTCGTCAAATCCGTGGTAATACAGGCCCTTTTCCTCGTTGTAAAGGTACTTCCGAACGTTCCGAAACTGGGTCATGATATCGCTGTAGTTCTCCATCTTGTGGAACCGCGTCTCGTATTCCATGTAAAGCGGCGCTGCCATGTAGAGGCCGTCCAGCCAAATCTGGTTCGGGTAGATGTCCTTGTGCCAGAAGCTGCCGCATTTGCAGCGGGGATGTGCGTGAAGCCGCTCCACATGATAGTCCAGCGCGGTGCGGTACCGCATGTCTCCGGTCCGGTCAAGCCCGAAGAAGAGGAGCTTGCCCGACGCCAGGTCGTCCAGCGTGTTCTTGTCCTTCTGGTAGGTCGGGATGTTCCCGTCCGGCTCGACCCTGCTTTCCAGGTAATTCATGATATATTCCGCATATACGGCATCGCCGGTCGCCTCGAATATGCGCCGGCAGCCCATCAGGAGGCAGCTGTCTTCGTAATTCCAGTAGGTCTGGTAGGATGTGTAGTCTTTCAGATACCTGTCCAGAAAGGCTTCAACCTTGCGTTTGTCCATAACTTTTTTCCTTCTTTTTATTTTTCAAATGCTGCTTGTCTTTCCCTCAGCATTTGTGTCGTTTGCTCTTCTCACGGATTTCTTGATGCTATCTTATCACCAACAAACATGTAGGGACTACTGTTTTCGTGTGAAGTTTCGTTAAAATATACAGATTTTTTGTTTTTCCTATTTTAAAATATCTGTAGTTCCTATATAATCAGAGGGTAATGCGACATTTTCAAATGATTTCTTACGATAGACTACGAAAGTTTTAGTTTTGACCGGGGCGTCCTGCACCTCCCTTGTCATCCTGAGCGCAGCGAAGGATCTTACGCATGCTCCACCGCATGGAAACCACATTGCATAGGTTTCTTGTCATCCTGAGCGCAGCGAAGGATCTTACGCATGCTCCACCGCATGGAAACCACATTGCATAGGTTTCTTGTCATCCTGAGCGCAGCGAAGGATCTTACGCATGCTCCACCGCATGGAAACC
>JAUMWM010000221.1 GCA_030529705.1 Lachnospiraceae bacterium | reverse complement strand
TTTCACCGTTGTGATGAATTTGTCGCAGATCAGGCATGGCAGGGCGTTCCGCATGGTACACTGGGCGGATTTGCAGTTGCCGCACCCGCTCTCCACCACGTTCTCGTCGCTGTCAAAATCCTCGGGGATTTTTTCCGCAATATGCCTTGCGGGATCATAGCAGCCATCCAGGTCGCCTATAATGATGCCGTACGTGGCCTCGAGCATGTCGTTCAGCTTCTGTTCGACATAATGACTCTTGGTCGTGTCGAGATACTTATGCTTTGACAGCGCAGCCATAACAAGATCGCTTTTTCCGTGTTTCAGAACGTATTCGAAGGACTTGGTCATGTGCGTGTCGCGAATGTTTTGGCTCGTATATTTCGGCAGGTCAAGAGCGGCACATGCCTGCTGGAACCATGCCCGAAACTTCTGGCTGTCCATCAATGAAACGGTGTTCATTGTGCCGTCATACAGGAAAATGTATTCAGACAGTCCTCGCCGCGTACATTTTTCTCTGTAAGGCTCCGTATTTTCGATGATGCGCACCAAGTGCCTGTATGTAAGCTCAGAGATGACGAAGGAGCCCAATCTCCCGTGGCCGGTTTTGTGGTACGTTTGGACGATGTATTCGTGGGGCTTCGCCGACGGCTTGATGCAGCCCACCTTTAAGTGGCATACCTGGCTGATGCGGAACTCCGTTTCCAGGGCGAGGTGCAAGGCCGCATATGTCAAATCCATCTCATGGCTGGCAGTGGACTGCGCTGCCAGCCATGCCGATATTTTGCCAAGGTCTTCGTCCGGGATGGACTCCCCATGAGTCTTTGAAGGCTCCTCGTACTGGACCAGGTATTCAAAGAACATGTCATCAAAAGATATCTGCTTATTTTCGTCTCTTTCCCACATCAGGAAACGCCGTATGGCACCAATCTTATTGTTACGAGTTGAGAGCCTTACGCTTTCGTCCGAAAAAAATGACCGTATGAGCAGCGCCTCCTGGTTGGTCATGTACTTCCGGTCCGGATTCGGATAATCATTCTCTGACTTTACGCTTTCCAGCATGGCTAACGCATCCCGCATATATCCCGTATGGCCGGCCCATGTCGCTACGGTTGCCGAGGGCATGGAGACATAGTACTTGAACAGCTCGTTCCTGTAAAAATCGCTTTTGATCGCTGAAAAATCGAGCGACACAAAGTCATCGTCTTTTATCATGGTTGAAAGCGAACTGTAGCCCCGGAGGAGGAATATCATCCGTTTGCGGTTATGGTAATCGGCATGCTGGTCAAATGGCTCCACATGAAAGCCCTGCTCGATCCGCGTAACAAAGGCCGGAGAGAACAGCAGTGCTTCTGACAGGTGAAGGCTGTTCCCGAAGTAGTGATGGTCGGCATGCTCGTTCACGAGATAACGGTAAAACTTCGCCAACTGCCTAAGGCAGATGTTGGCCTCCTTATCCGTCAAATCCGGACGGTTTTTAAAATGGTTCGCCTGCGTCCAGAACGTGGTATCGGTGAAATCCGTGTATGTATGGATGCCCGACTCCATGCCATCGAGACTTTCTTCAAAAAGCAGGGTGAATTTCACGGCGTAGCTCTGCGGCATCCTCCCGATGGTCCGATAATGTTGGAACATCTCCTCCTGAATATATTTGTTTCCATATGGGAGATATAAAATCAAGCGTTTGGCATCTTCGGCACAGCCCGGAACTTTGCCGGCCTCATGGATGAAGGTATCCTCAATCTTATCCCCGGAGAACAATCTGGCCCATGCTCCGAATGTATGCTGACGGGAGATGCTGACTAAAGACGGATAGAGGCGCATGAGTGCCGCCTTGTGGTCCTTCAGCCCATGTCCTGTTTCAAGCAGGACTAGGACTAGGAACAGGCAGTTTTTGCAGTTCTTTGTGCGAGACGCGTATTCGGAAACATAATTCCACGTAATGCTTTCCGGGTCTTTGTCAACGAGGCCGTCATACAGTTGCCTAAAGCGAACGCGGGAGCCGCTTTTCCGCCCCCGTAAGGCGAATTGCTCGCCAGGGAAACGCATCTGATAAACCTTCAAAAGTATTGAATGCATTGCGCTATTCATTGGCTTCGGGACCTCCTTCTTCCGGGAGAAGTTTCAACTCCGGTATGGCATCATACAGTTCCTTTTGCATGGCTTCTTTTTCGCGGCGTTCGTCCTCCTCGGTAAGGCTGTAGTAAATCAGGGTTGAGCGGATGCTTCTGTGACGCATCGCGTGCTGAAGCTTCAGGGCCGTCCATGGGTGTTCGGAAAAATGCGCATGGAACATGGCAAAACCGTGCCTGAAGCGGTGGCTTAGGTTCCCTTCTTTGGTGTCACGGTCAATAGGGATGCCGGCTTCTTCAAAATATTTCTTAAGGCTGTTCCCCCAGGTCTGGTCATTGAGGACTTTCCCATAACGGTTAAGGAATACATAGTGGTTTTCTTCCAGTTCGCAACGGCTGGATACAATGTCGGCGACCGTCTGGCTGTAATTTGACGGACGGTCCTGCACCATCCTGGCATGCTCGGCCTCGATGTAATTCAGGATTAGTTCGTACATGTCGTCAGAGATGATGATGCGATGGTGCGCATTTGCGTAATCCTTGGACTTGTACTGGCGGGCATCGGTCGGGTGCATCAGGTTTTTGCCAAACTGGAAGTCCTTGTCGGACAGCCTGTTTCGGATGAACAGGACCGGCGTAATCTGATTGTCGATAGTAGCCTCCGTAACGTCTTCGAGCGTAAGCCCGAGAATTTCGCCAAGACGGAGGCCGTAACCATAGCCGAGGCGCATAATGACAAGGGCGCGCAGGTCCTTTTTTTCCAGGGCCAGCTTATACAGCTTTGAAAACTGGTCGGGGCTGATGTACTTTGGAATTGCCCTGTTTTCATACTGTCCCGCACGGAGGTTGCTCTTCATGGCATAGCGATCGGTTCTGGCCGGCATGCCCGCATCATCTGTGGACATGGTCCCCCGCGTAACGGATCGCCGGAACAACGGATCGCAGGCTATGCCCCGGCTGGAGAAGAATGCCCTGTATGCAGCAAGATAGATGTTAACTGTTCCTGCGCTGCGTACGGTATCCATCTTGAACTGTTCCTGCACCGTGCCGACGCCACGGATAAACCGGATAAGGCCGCGCAGAGTATCGGCATCGATGCTGTGTATGTCGACGTTTGCAAGGCTGAGGTAGCAGTACAGGATGCGGATTGCCGTCGCGGCCTGCGTCCTGGATGTGATCGGCCTTTCAGCCATGTCATAGTTTAGGTAATCGAAAGCCTCGCGAATCGGCACCATGTCATCGTTATAAGGCACGATATACTCGAAGCCTTCCTTCTCGATGTGCACAAATGGGAACCTTGCAGAACGGGAGTAAGCTTCGCTGCCGTCCGCACGGATGATGTGCTTGCAATATATGGATTGCGAGCCGGATTTATAAGAACTATAAGTAACCATAAAATGCCTCGCATACTGGCGCCGCTATTTTTTGTTCGTGACTTTAAGCCCTAGCTGCCCGGGTATTTCCGGACTAGCCCATTTTTCATTTGTTCGATAATAAACGGGGTATGCATTGATGGTGAGCAGCCCGAGTTCTTTGAGCTTCCTGGCGGTATTGCTGATATTTTGTTTCTTCCATCCCAGTTCAACTGCTACATTTTTCGGATACATGTCCCTGCCGATACAAACAAGCAAGAAACGGAGATCGTTTCCCTGCAAGCATTTGTATGTTCCTATGTCATGCAAGAACCTATCTGTTGCCATTAGTGATTATCTCCATTGTTAAGAGTCATAGCGTACCATTACTAAGTTATATGGTGACGTAACCATTGTAATGCAAACTTGCATAATATGCAAGTATATCATGCAAGCATTTGTAATCCATGCAGCTTTATTGCAACCAATCGGATAGTTGTGCTATTCTGATTGGTAAGAAAAAAAGGAGCAATAGGTCATGGGGCTCAGACAAGTACGATTAGAAAAAAGGATGACGCAAAAAGAACTGGCGGATGCAATAGGGGTAGATCATACAGTGGTCTCGAAATACGAAAAGGGTCTGGTAGCGCCTCCGTATAACAGGCTAAAGGCGATGGCAGAAGTCCTAGGAGTGAATATAGAAGATCTTACGGATGCTCAAGACTCGGGGCGAATAGAGGAGGACATGGGTTCCCCCATTGATGAGGATAAACGCCGGCAACCTGAAAGCGAAATGAGGAGATGCTTGATTACGTATTCCAAAGGGATCTGTGACTTGTGTGGGAAACCGGCACCGTTCAGGACGGAAGATGGGATGCCTTACTTGGAGTTTCATTATATCAAGTGGCTTTCAAAGGGAGGATCGCTGACTTTTGATAACATAGCCGTGCTTTGCCCCAACTGTCACACAAGGGTACATATGTTGCGCTTAGATGAAGACGAGCAGTACCTTCGGGATGTTGCACGTAATCGCGCGTTAAAAGATGGTCAATAATTGCAACGATGCCCCTATTAAGTCGATGAATATGGGGACGTGGATAGGCTTCATCTCTATAATTTACACGAAACGGAGTTAGTGATAAGCTAATGACATAAGGAATTGACACAAAACACAGATAAGAAGATGTGTAAATTTCAAAATCGAACAATTAGCCCCAAAACAGTAAAAATCAATGGATTTATGCGGGTTTTCCTGCAGGAAGTACTAAATACACACTTCTGAATTAGGGATAACC
>JAUMWM010000220.1 GCA_030529705.1 Lachnospiraceae bacterium | reverse complement strand
CCGTCCCCGCGGGCCGAAATTTTTCGTCCCAAAAGGACCGTCCCCGCGGGCCGAAAATCTCACGCCAGGCCCATCGCCAGCCCCGCAAGCCTGACAAGGAACGAGGCAAGCCATGCGACGCAGCACTGGAATATCACGGTCTTTGCCGCTGCCGCCGAACCGGCCTCCCGGCGGACCGAAGCCACCGTCGCAATACAAGGCGTATAGAGCAGGCAGAAGACAAGAAATACAAATGCCGTAAACGGACTCATCTGCCCCCTCAGCCCCCCGATCCCGCCGTACAGGACGGTCAGCATGGAGACGACGCTCTCTTTTGCAAGAAATCCCGAAATCAGGGACGTCACTACCTGCCAGTTCCCGAATCCCAGCGGGGCAAAGATTGGCGCAATCACCCCGGCAAGCAGGGCCAGGATGCTATCCTCCGAATCCGTCACCATATTAAAAGACGGACTGAAATTCTGCAGGAACCATACGACGATCGTCCCGAGGAAAATGACCGTGAATGCCCGCTGAATGAAATCCTTAGCCTTATCCCACATGAGCATCAGAACGTTCTTTAGCCCCGGAAGCCTATAGTTGGGCAGCTCCATCACAAATGGCACCGCCTCCCCCTTAAAAGCCGTATTCTTGCCGAAAAGGGCTACGAGAATAGCCACCACGATGCCGATAATATACAGAGAGACTACTATGAGCGCGGCCTTCTCCGGGAAAAAAGCCGCCACAAAAAACGCATAAATCGGCATCTTCGCGCTGCAACTCATGAACGGAATCAAAAGCTGCGTCATCTTCCTGTCCCTGTCCGAGGGCAACGTCCTCGTCGCCATGATGGCCGGAACGCTGCAGCCGAACCCGATGAGCATCGGGACTATGCTTCTTCCGGAGAGGCCTAAGCGGCGGAGCAGTTTGTCCATAAAAAATGCGACACGTGCCATATAGCCGCTGTCTTCCAGCATGGAAAGGAAGAAATACAGGGTCACAATGATGGGCGCAAAACTGAGTACCGACCCCACACCGGTAAAGATCGCATCAATGATGAGCGAATGAACGGGGGCGGAGACATTTGCCTGTGTAAGCCAAAGATCCACCTGCTGCGTCAGCATGTCAATGCCGACCTCAAGAAGCCCCTGGAAATAAGCGCCGATCACGTTGAAAGTCAGGAAAGCGACCAAGCCCATGATTCCGATAAAAGCCGGTATCGCCGTCCACTTCCCGGTGAAAAACCGATCCAGCTTCCGGCTCCTGGCCTGCTCCCGGCTCTCCTTGGGTTTCACGACCGTCTGATTGCAGAGACGGTAAATAAACGTGAACCGCATATCCGCCATCGCAGCCGCCCGGTCCAGCCCTCTCTCATTCTCCATCTGGACGATAATCTTTTCGAGAGCGTCTTCCTCATTCCTGTCAAGCCGCAAAGCCCCCTTTACCAGCGAGTCGCCCTCGATCGCTTTGCTCGCGGCAAATCGAACAGAAATCCCCGCCTTCTCCGCATGATCCTCAATCAGGCTCATGACTGCATGAATTGCGCGATGAACGGCCCCGCCGTGGTCATCCTTCTCACAGAAGTCCTCCCTGCCCGGTCTCTCATCATATTTGGCAACGTGGATCGCGTGTGAGACCAGCTCCTCAATACCCTGATTTTTCAAAGCGGAGATTGGGACAACCGGAACCATGATTAGCTTTTCCAGAAGATTGACGTTGATAACACCTCCGTTCCCAATCATCTCATCCATCATGTTGAGAGCAATGACCATGGGAATATCCAGCTCCAGAAGCTGCATGGTCAGGTACAGATTTCTCTCGATATTGGTCGCGTCAACGATATTGATAATTCCCGACGGTTTCTCTTCCAATACAAATTTTCTGGAGACAATCTCCTCGCTCGTATACGGTGAGAGAGAATAAATACCCGGCAAATCGACAACCTCTGTCTCGGGATGTCCTTTAATGGACCCGCTTTTCCTGTCCACAGTCACACCCGGAAAGTTGCCCACATGCTGGTTCGCGCCGGTCAGCTGGTTAAAGAGCGTCGTCTTGCCGCAGTTCTGGTTGCCTACTAAAGCAAATGTCAGTTTGCCTGACTTCTCTCCCCTCGCTTTATGATTCATTATGTCCTCTGTATGGGTGGGTTCCTCGCCGATCAGCGGGTGCGGGATTTCTTTCGTATGTTCCGCCCGAACTTCCCTTGCGGCATCTTCCATATTTCTGACATTTTCAATCTCAATCTTTTCCGCATCCGCCAGACGGATCGTCAGGTTATATCCTGATATCATCAGCTCCATCGGGTCGCCCATCGGGGCATACTTTATAAGGGAGACGTCGCCTCCCGGAATAAGACCCATGTCGAGAAAATGCTGCCGCAGCGCGCCGCTGCCGCCCACACTCTTTATGGTGGCTGTTTTTCCGATTTCTAGTTGTCTTAAATTCAAGTCTCCGCCTCCACTCTTTTCTTAGTTATACAAAAAACTGCATGACGCAGCATACGCTGCCGCCGATTTCCAGCCACACGATATACTCCCCATCCCTGCGATACACCCTCGGCGCCAGAACGTCTCCCAGATGCGCCTGGCGGAGATATTCCACCCGAATCTCCCGAGCCTTAAGCCCAGCCGGAAGGTAGGCCAGCGCCATAGAGATATACTGCTCATTATTCACATGGCCGTTGGCATCCAGATGGATCGTCCGGACTTTAAAAGGCTGCTTCTCTTCATAGCCCTCATCCGGGAGCTTAATATGGCGGGGCGCCCTGTCCATGGGAAACGCCTCTTCGATTCCATAAGCCTCCATCTCCACATCCGGAATCCGAATCGGGCGGCCTTCCTCCATATCAAAATAGCACCAGCGCGAATCTGCGTATGCCAGAAGATTTCCCTCCGCATCTTTCACTGTGAAATTCCGCAGGGCTTCAAGCCCCTTGAATCCATGTCCCCATGTGCGGGTCGTAATAAATTCGCCATGCCGCGGATAGCGGTCGACCCGGATGCGCCAGTTCGTGATCATCCATGCCTTTCCTTCTTTCTTAAGCATTTGACCGCTGCGGCCGACATTTTCAGCGTGAAAAGTGGCACAGTCCTGAAGATAATTGACCAGTCCTGCCAGAGACAGGCTGTAGTCGGGCGCGCATTCGGAGTAACGGACACGCGAGCTGAATTCATACATAGACAAATCCTCCTCTAAAAAGCGATTTTCTCGATTTGACTTACAGATGCCAGTTAAAGTTCTCCCCTATGAAAATGGTCTCTGGATATTTCTTTATATGAAAAACAATCTTTTTACTATAATTTTTTCCTGCTTTGCTTTCCACAGAATAACTCATCTCTCCAGAATGAGTACAGCAGCTGAGCCGTCATCACGACCCATATGACCGGTTCGCAGGCAATAACTGCCATGTATGCAAATCTCGGTATAAATACCATGACGAACAGAATCTTCATCACAAGCTCTATGGTACTCGATATCAGAGGAACGATTTTCTTGCCAATCCCCTGCAGGGCATTCCGCGTTTCCAAAAGAATTCCCAGAACAGCGTAGTTCGGGGCAACCACTTTCAGATACAAAGAGCCGTTGATAAGGACCGTTTCGTTGTCGGTACCGGAAATCATCCGCACCATGCCTTTTGCAAAGACCAGCATAATAAGCGCGACGACGGCGCTCAGGAACACGGTAAAAATGTAGGTTTCCTTCATACAGCGGCGAATCCGTTCCACCTGATTGGCTCCTTTGTTCTGCGAAACGAAGGTGGCAACCGCCATGGACAGGGAAATGAACGGTATGTTGAAAAACATAAACAATTTCCGAGCCGCCGTATGGGCTGCAATAATATAGGAATCCGCTAATCCGTTTATCCCGGACTGCAATATGACCGACCCGAAATTGACAATGGAAAACATAAACGCCATGGAAAATCCCTGCCCGAAAAGGTCCAGATACAGATCCTTGTCCACGGAAAAGTGTTTCCGCGCCGGAACGAGAATCCCCGTTTTCCTCAGGATATAAATCACGCACAGAACCGCTGACACGCCCTGGGCAATCACGGTCGCAATGGCGGCCCCTTCTACCCCCATGCCAAGCCGCGTTATCAGAAGCAGATCTAGACCGATATTCAAAAGAGAAGAGAATATCAGAAAGGCAAGCGGAACCAGGCTGTTGCCGATGGCTCTCAGGAGGCCTGCGCAAAGGTTATAGGCGAACATGACCGCCAGACAGACGGAAATGATAAAAATGTAGCGATAGGCCTCATCCATCAAATCTGCCGGCACCTTAATCAGAACCAGAAGCGGACGCATACAGATTGCGGCCAGCACAGTCAGGCAAATAGAAGCGCCGATTCCTATCACCAGGCTGCCGGCCACCGCCCTTTTCAGGAGTTCCCTGTCACCTGTGCCAAAGGCCCGCGCCGCCACGATCGACAGCCCGTTCCCTAGTCCCAGCGAAAACCCTATCAGAAGATCAAATACCGCATTGACCGAACCGACCGCTGCGAGCGATTTCGTACCCAGGGTGTTTCCCACAATGGCAATGTCCGCCGTGTTGTACAACTGCTGAAATAAATAGGAGATCAGAATCGGTATGGTAAAAATAATGAGATTCCTGAGGATCGGACCTTCCAGCATGTTTACATCCGTCGTCAGTAATGTTTGTTTCCTGTTCATAAACTAATCCCTTAATCCTGCTTTTTATGCAATTCAGATGGTTGGAATTCAGGATGACAA
>JAUMWM010000039.1 GCA_030529705.1 Lachnospiraceae bacterium | reverse complement strand
CGTCCCCGCGGGCCGAAGTCTTGAAGTGTCATGCCTTTATGATGTATAATGCACTTTGTGCTACAGCCCGATTGGGAATGTAAGAAACGAATAAGGACGGAAACAGTTTTGATTCGCACAATCAACGATAAAGACGAACTATATGACGCCCTCTCCTCCGGCCTGGAACTGTCCAGTACGGAATTTGCTGCCAGCGTGGGGGAAGGGGAAACCTATAAAGCCGGCATTCTTGTGAACGCGGCCGAAAATGCGAAGATTCGGGCGCAGGTCTCCACGGACAATGCCCGCATCATCACGGAAAGGGAGCGGTATGCCGGTTCCTCCTTCATGCTGAATTTCGGCGTCGACACGACAGGCCTGCACGGAGGCGACGTGGTCCGTGGCAATATTTATCTTGCGACGGATGCGGGGGAGTATGCGATTCCGGTCGAAGTGGCAATCGTGGTGCGCCCGCTGGAGTCCGCTTATGGGACGATCCGGAACCTGGATGATTTTGCGAGGCTTGCCAGGGGGAACTACGAGGAGGCTTACCGCATGTTTACGAGTCCGGCATTTGCCCGCATCCTCGAAGAGTGCGACGAGGACACGAAATCCCTCTACAAGGGCCTGGCCAGAAACCCGGTAACCTACCAGAGAGTCGAGGAATTCCTGGTTGCCGCATGCGGCAAGAAGCCGGTATCCATCTCCGCAGACGTGGAGGAGGGGGTCTTCTATAACGTGGATTCCTCCCTTCAGCAGACGGTCACGATTCACCGAAGCGGATGGGGCTACCTTGACATCCAGGCGGAAGCGGACGGGGATTTTATCGAGATTCCCAGAAAGCGGATTCTCGGGGATGACTTCGTCGGGTCGGTATGTGAATTCAACTACATCATCCGGGATGACCGCATGGGAAAAGGCCGCTATTTCGGCAAGGTCATAATCCGGACTCTGGACCAGGTTATCGAGATCCCGGTCACCGCATCGAAAAGCGGGCCGCTCCGCGTGGACATGGGGACGATTTCCAGGAAAAATATCATCAAGCTCACGAGGCTGTATGTCGATTATGAGACGGACAAAATCGAGTGCAAGGCCTACTGCACCGGGTCCCGAAGCCTGCTTGCGGCAATCCGTGAGATGGGCGATTATCCGACCTTCTACGAATTATATGAAGCCTATATCGAGGAGACGGCGGGCAACCGCCAGGACGCCAGGAGGATCATGAAGCAAATTTCATCCCGGGACTTCCGGAATGAATCCGCCGAGACCAAAGCCATGTTCCTCTATATGGGCCATATCACCGGATTCCTTGATCCTCAGCAAATGGACATCGTGGGCCACGTCCGCGAATGGCAGCGGAGAAACCGGGAGAGCTTTTTCCTGCTCTGGGTGCTCTTTCGAATCGATCCGGATTACCTGCGCTCACCCGCCAAGAAAATCTATGCGATGGAGGAGCTTTTCAAGATGGGTTGCAGAAGCCCGCTGCTCTATATCGAGGCATTGACTATCCTGCGCCGGGACGGGTCCTACATGAGGCGGCTGGGCCTCTTTATGAGGCATGTGATGACATTTGCCGTAAAAAAGGAGATCCTGCCGAGGGATCTGGCCAGCCGGCTGGCGCATTTGTCTGAAAATGAAAAAACATTCACGCAGCCGGTCTATCGGCTGCTTGCGAACGCCTACGAACTGTATCCGCTCCCGGAACTGCTCACGGCGATCATCCACCTTCTCATGAAAGGGATGCCGGTCCATGCGGAATATTTCAAATGGTATTCTCTCGGCGTAGAGAGCGATTACAGGATCACCCGGCTCTATGAATTTTATGTCGAGACGATGCCGGAGACCTATCAGAAGCTCCTTCCGAAACAGATCCGGAAGTATTTTGCGCTGAACACCATGATCTCCGACCGGAAGAAAGCCTTCATTTATGCAAATATAATCCGAAACGCCGACCGGGATCCCGCAACTTATGAACGGTACGAGGAGGCGATGAAGGAATTTGCCGTGAAATCCCTTGCAAAGAGAAAGATTGACACGTCCTACGCCGTCCTTTACCAGACGTTCAGCGGGGAAATTGCCCGCCTTGACCTGGAAAACGAGCTTGCGGAAGTCATGTTCACATGCCGGATTTTCACGGATGACCGCAGGGTGCGGGAAGTCGTCATCTGCCATGAGGAACTGGAGGGCGAGGAAGTCGTCCAGGTCAGGCAGGGGGAGGCGTTCGTGAACCGGTATACGCCGAACGCGAAGGTGCTATTCTCCGACGGCAGGGGGAATCGTTTTGCAAATGCCGTCCCGTTCTCCGAGGCCCCGCTCATGGACTGCGCCCACCTTGCGGATATCTGCAGGGCGAGGGATTGCAAATCCACCGGCTTCCTGCTCTATACGACCATGGGCAGCGGCCAAATGGAGGAGATTTCCGCCCGGAATTTCGACGCGATGCGGCATATCGAGGAGTCCGGGGAGTTTGCGCCCTTCTTCCGCTCGAAGGTCCGAAGCCAGATTTTAAGGTATATCGCGCAGCATGCGGAGAACGAGTCGCTGGACGTGTACCTGAAAGGGGTGGACTATCGGACTTTCTCCGGGGAGGACAAGGAACTGCTGGCTGCAGCGATGATAACGAGAGGCTTCTACCGGGAGGCATTTGCCCTGCTATGCAAGTTCGGCTATGAGCATGTCGAGCCGGGGCAGCTAGCCCATCTCTCCGGGCAGTTGATCAGAGAAAAAGAGGGAAACCTGGACGAGGATCTGCTGCTTCTGGCCTGCGCCGCTTTCAGGCAGGACAATTACGACGAGGATCTGCTCGGATACCTTGTTCGCTGGTACGACGGGAATCTCGATGAGATGGTCCGGATTCGGCAAGCAGCGGAAAGAAAGGCCGTACCGACGGTTGAGATAGATGAGCGAATCCTGAACCGCTGCATGTTTGTCAAGAGGCTCCTGCCGGAAGGGGAGGACATCCTGGAAAGCTATGCCGCTAAAGAGGGAAAAAAGCAGGTAATACAAAATTATATTACGTTCGAGGCCGATACGTGCTTTGCGGCGGAAGAGGCCATCGGGGACTTTGTGGCCGATTATATCGTGCGCTGTATAGACGACGGCGAGGAGACGGAGCTTTCCTGGCGGCTCGCCCTGCTTCTGTATTTTTCAGGGAAGAACAGCTTTTCGATCCATGAGGAATCGCTGATTGACTCCATCCTCGATGAGTGCGCCGCCAGGGGGCTTAGATTTGCCTTCTTCAAGAGATTCCCAGCCTCCTTCCTCACGCAATATGAGCTGGAAGATAAGATTTTCGTCGAGCAACATGCGCGTCCCGATGACACGGTCATCCTGCACTACCGTCTGCTTGCGGCGGGCGAGATGGAAAAGCCCTATGACACGGTGCCGCTCGAACGTATATATAGAGGCATTTTCTCCCGGGAATTCGTCCTTTTGTATGGCGAGACGCTGGAATACTATGTCACGATTTCGCGGAACGGGCAGGAGCTTCGGAGCGAGAACCATGCCGCAAGCGCCGATACCTGCGACATGGACGGAAGGAGCCGGTATCAGATGATCAATCAGATGCTGGAGTGCAGCGAGATGGAGGAGCCTGAACTGCTTATCGAGATGATCAGGCAGTATCGGCAGACGGAAGAACTGGTCAATACCCTGTTCGTACTGGAGGATAAGTTTTGAACGAAGTTCGCAATGTTCTGATTGGATTTGAGTTTAACAGGGATTTTTCTCAGATAAGTTACTATGACCGGAAGGCGGACGAGCCTGTCGTGCTTCCTACGAAGGTGGGGACGAATCTTTACCGCTTTCCTACCGCCATCGGGAGAAAGCCGGATAAGGACGAGTGGCATTTCGGATTTGAGGCCGAATATTTCGGAAAGACGATGGGAGGCATATATTTGTCTGACATCTATGACCGGGCCATGAGGGAGAAGCCGGACGACGAACCTTTAAAAGAAGGGGAGCTTCCCAAAGCATGGCAACTGCTAGCCTTTTTCTTCCGGGAGTCGCTTTGTCTGACGGGGCTTAGAGATATTGCATCCGGAGTTTCGAAAATCATGGTGACCACGGAAAAACTGGACGTCATCCTGGTCGAGAATCTCAGGAAAGCGCTGGCGGCGGTTGGCTTTTCTGCAAATCAATACTCCCTGCAGGATTACATGGAAAGCTTCTATTATTATACGTACAGCCAGAGGCCTGATTTTTGGACCCGGAACATCGCCCTGTTTACATTTGACAAGGGGTACGTGACCTACCATGAGATGAGGGAGCAGAAGAATCTGCGGCCGTCCCCGGTGGCGGTATGGACGTCCCATCCGCTGAAACTGCCGGAGGATTTGGCCGCAAGGGACGACGCGTTCCTTGAATACGCCGCCAAGCATATGAAGGAGGATGTCTATTCGGGAGTCCTTGTCACGGGGGACGGTTTTGATACGGACTGGCCGGAAAAGACGATCCGCTTCCTGGGGAGGGGGAAGAGGCGTGTTTTCTACGGGGACAACCTGTTCGTGAAAGGCGCCTGCTACGCCGCGCTGGAGATAGCCGAGAAAAAGGCCATGAAAGGCCGCATCTATATGAGCCCGGACCTTTTGAAGACGGACGTGGGCATGGATATGCTCGTTGACGGGAATCCTATGTTCGTGCCTCTCCTAAAGGCCGGAAAGAACTGGTTCGAGGAGAGCGGCCTGTGCGAGATTATACTCGATGGGAAAGAGGATTTGACATTTGTCCTGGCTCCGATGGACGGCAGCAGCCGAAAGCTGGTCCGGATGGAGCTGCCGGGGCTGCCGACCCGGCCCGCCCGCACGACGAGGCTCAGGATCGAGATTTACTGCGATTCGCCGGAAGGGTGCCGGATTCATGCCGAGGACCTGGGATTCGGCGGGTTCTTTGAGGCAACGCATAAGAAGTGGACGAAGAGGATACTGTTCCCGAAGCAGGCTACGTCTTGATAAGGAGGAAAAATCATGGCCGGATATCGATTGTGCCGCGTAAAAACGGCGGAAAATCCGTTCTTTATAGAAAACATCAGTACGAATATTTACTCCATCGAGGAACTCTGCTATTTCTTTGTCGGAAATGTGCCCCTGATCGATGCAACCGTCATGAACTCCCGCCTGACAGCATGGGTGGCAAATGAACTCGGCCTCCCCAAGCTCTCCCTCAAGATGGAGCATGCCATATCCGGAAAAAACGGCATCCTCGAGTTCGTGGGCGTCGCTTTTTCGGAGATCGGTTATCTCTCCCAGAGCGAGTTTAACCGATATGCGGAGAATTTGAATGCTTTTCTGTCGCTTCCCGGACCGATGAAAATGAAGCTGAAGGGCGATTCTCTCTGCAGGGTCGGCAAATACACGGCCGCCACCAGAGTCTATCGGGAGATTTTAGACGACGATGATGGCGAAATGGAGGGCATGGAATCCAGGGAGGCGTTCCTCGGGGCGGTCTGGCATAACAGGGGAGTAGCGGAGATGAAGCTTATGCTGTTCGACGAAGGGCTGGCGTCCTTCCGGCGCTCCATGAAGATGCGTCCAACGAGGAGGCATGCCATAAGTTACGTGGAGGCGCTCGGCATCACCAGGCCGAGGGAGAAATATACGGAGGAGATAACCGCTTTCCGCGAATATCTGAAAGGATTTAATGACGGCTCGGACGTCGGGGAGGACGCGATATACGAGGCGGAGGAGATTCTGGAGGTGGCCCGCAAGGGAATAGAGGTCGATATCCCTGCGGACATTTACGGGTACGTGCAGGATTTGGCCAAGGAGTACCACGCATCGGCGGGAGCGTGAAACTTGACCGTGATATGGAAATTAGGGTATAATTGGGCGGTATTACGAGGAGACCGATAGACGGTTCGCCTGAAAGCGGCACAGTATGTCGGTTCAGGCGAAAGAGCCTTAGAGGAGGTTTTACATGGCAGAAATAAGGATGGAGGCCACTGACAGGTATACAAGCCCGCTCTCGGAGCGGTATGCAAGTCGCGAGATGCAGGAAGTCTTTTCCCAGGACAGGAAGTTTCGGACGTGGCGGAAGCTCTGGATCGCGCTTGCGGAGACGGAGAAAGAGCTGGGGCTTGACATCACGGATGAACAGATCGCCGAACTGAAAGCCCATGCGGAGGATATCAACTATGACGAGGCGAGAGCCAGAGAAAAACTCGTCCGGCATGACGTCATGAGCCATGTCTATGCATACGGCCTGCAGTGTCCGACTGCGAAGGGAATCATCCATCTCGGAGCCACGTCCTGCTATGTAGGGGACAACACGGACATTATTCTCATGCGGGAGGCGCTCGCCATCATCAGGCGGAAGCTCGTCAATGCGATCGCGGAATTGGCGAAATTTGCCGATGAGCATAAAGACCTGCCGACTCTGGCCTTCACGCATTTCCAGCCCGCCCAGCCCACGACCATCGGGAAAAGGGCGACCCTCTGGATCAACGAGTTCATGATGGACCTGGAAGACCTCGACTATGTGGCCGGTTCCCTGAAGCTCCTGGGCTCCAAAGGGACGACCGGCACGCAGGCATCCTTCCTCGAATTATTCAACGGAGACCATGACAAATGCGTCAAGGCGGATGCCATGATCGCGGAGAAGATGGGATTTGCATCCTGCTATCCGGTTTCCGGCCAGACCTATTCCAGAAAAGTGGATACGCGGGTGCTGAACGTGCTCGCCGGAATCGCGGCCAGCGCCACGAAGTTCTCGAACGACATCCGGCTGCTGCAGCATTTGAAAGAAGTGGAGGAGCCATTTGAAAAGAACCAGATCGGCTCGTCCGCCATGGCTTACAAAAGGAACCCTATGCGCTCCGAGCGCATAGCCAGCCTCTCCCGGTACGTGATCGCGGATGCCATGAATCCGGCCATCACGTCCGCCGTCCAGTGGTTCGAGCGGACGCTGGATGATTCGGCAAATAAGAGGCTCTCCATTCCGGAAGGCTTCCTCGCCACGGACGGGATACTCGACCTGGTCCTCAATGTCGCAAATGGCCTCGTCGTCTACCCGAAGGTCATCCGCAGGCACCTGATGGCGGAACTGCCTTTCATGGCGACCGAAAATATCATGATGGATGCCGTCAAAGCGGGCGGCGACAGGCAGGAACTCCACGAGAAAATCAGGCAGCTCTCGATGGAAGCCGGAAAGACGGTCAAGGTAGAAGGCGGGGACAACAACCTGTTCGACCTCATAGCGGAAGATCCCGCTTTCCCGCTCGGGAGAGAGGAACTGGCCGCATCCCTCGATCCCGCGAAGTACGTGGGCAGGGCTCCGCAGCAGGTTGCGGATTACCTCAGGGACTTCGTAAATCCGCTGCTTAAAGAGAATGCGGACGTCCTCGGCTGGAAGGCTGAAATAAACGTGTAATGAAATAATAAAATAATGAAAAGGCGAACGTCAGGCCGTACATTTGAAATGAATGGATGATAGCTTAGATTTGGAGGAAATAGAACATGGTAACAGCAGTAGTTGGCGCAAACTGGGGGGATGAAGGAAAGGGTAAAATCACCGACACCCTGGCACAGCAGGCGGACATCATCGTCCGTTTTCAGGGCGGCGCAAATGCCGGCCACACGATTGTGAACAATTATGGGAAGTTTTCCCTGCACACCCTTCCTTCCGGTGTTTTTTACCAGCATACTACGAGCATTGTTGCAAATGGCGTAGCCCTCAATATCCCGAAACTGATCGGCGAGATTGACGAGATTATCGGAAGGGGAGTCCCGAAACCGAATATCCTGGTCTCGGACAGGGCGCAGATCGTCATGTCCTACCATATTCTTTTCGACAAATACGAGGAGGAGCGGCTTGCGGGCAGGTCGTTCGGGTCCACAAAATCCGGCATCGCTCCGTTCTATTCGGACAAATACGCAAAGATCGGCATCCAGGTCAGCGAGCTTCTCGATATGGAAGCGCTGCGGGAGAAAGTCGAGAACGTTGTCCTGAAAAAGAATATCATGCTGAAGTACCTCTATAATAAGCCTGAATTATCGGTTGACGACATCATGCGGGAACTTGAGGAGTACAGGGATATGATTGCTCCCTATGCATGTGACACGGCTCTCTACCTTGGAAAAGCCGTTCGGGAGGGAAAGAGGATTCTGCTGGAAGGCCAGCTCGGCACGATGAAGGATCCGGACCACGGCATATACCCCATGGTCACGTCCAGCCCGACCGTTGCGGGTTACGGGGCGGTCGGCGCCGGCATTCCTCCGTATGAGATTAAAAAGATCGTCACCGTGTCCAAGGCATATTCCAGCGCCGTGGGAGCCGGGGAGTTCGTATCCGAGATTTTCGGAGAGGAAGCGGAGGAGCTTCGCCGCCGCGGCGGAGACGGGGGAGAGTACGGCGCGACGACCGGCAGGCCCAGGAGGATGGGCTGGTACGACTTGGTCGCTTCCAGGTACGGATGCCGCCTCCAGGGGACAACGGATGTCGCATTTACCGTATTAGACGTCCTCGGCTATCTCGATGAAATTCCTGTCTGCACGGCCTATGAGATAGACGGGGAAATAGTGACGGATTTCCCGCCGACCGTGCTTTTAAAGAAGGCAAAACCGGTTTACGAGGTCCTTCCGGGCTGGAAGACTGAGATCAGAGGAATAAAGCGTTACGAGGACCTTCCGGAGAACTGCCGGAAGTATGTCGAATTCATCGAGGAGCGGCTCGGCTACCCGATTACCATGATTTCCAATGGCCCCGGGCGCGAGGACATCATTTACAGATAAAAAATTGGCCCGCGGGGACGGTCCTTTTGGGCCAAAAAATTTCGGCCCGCGGGGACCGTCCCCACGGGTCGAAACCAGACTAACTTCTTCCGAATGTACGGTTGAATGTTCGCTTTTGTCATCCTGAGCGTAAGCGAAGGATCTTATATGTAAAACTGTCGCTGTTCGTCGCTGTCCGTGCAAGATCCTTCGCTGCGCTCAGGATGACAAGCCGTCAGGCAAAAGCAAAACAAGGGGCAAACGTACAGATGGAACTTCCTAGATAAGGAGCAAATATTATGTCAGGTATGAAACGAGCAGCTATTTCGCTGGCAGTGGTTCTGTCAGCGTCCTTACTTTTTACAGCGTGCGGCAAAAAGGAGAAGGAACCGGAACAGACGAACTCCATAGTTGAATTTGAGGACGATTTTTCAACGCCGGAACCGACGCAGGTCCCGCAGGTGGATCCGAACGAGTCCTATGCCGCACAGGTCCAGGCCGAACTTGAGGATGTGGAGATCCCGACGACGGACATTACGACAAAGACCGGAGCCGTGGAAGTCCCTGCGTTGTCGCAGACGATGACGGCCGGCGACGGGAACATCCAACTGAAAGTTCCTGAAAACTGGACGGATCTGAAAGGCCAGATTGATGCGTCCGGCATGCTGGATGGATACGTGATTCAGACAGGAAGTATGGCGGATGCCCAGTTTCTCACCTATACCTCCGAGGCAAAGTCTGATGCGGAAAATGCCCCAATCACCTCGGTGGATGAGTACAGCGGCTGGCTCGTCCAGTACGTGACGTCTGT
This sequence comes from Lachnospiraceae bacterium, assembly GCA_030529705.1. GTDB lineage: Bacteria > Bacillota > Clostridia > Lachnospirales > Lachnospiraceae > Chordicoccus. The sequence goes on along the minus strand of JAUMWM010000039.1, from coordinate 6,752 downwards.
CAGTTCCCCGCTCCAGAATGCAACGGTTCTCGAAACATCCGATATCAGGCTGACGCAGAGCACCATGGATGGGAAGAAGACCGTCCTGAAGGGGAATTACAATGGGCAGGACGTCGTATTCTTCGTCTATGCAGTAGAAGGGGCAAATAGCTACCACCAGTTCTGCGCCTGGGCTCCGGAGGGGCGAAGGAATACGGCGGAGGCGACATTTGACGCGGTTGTGAATTCATTCGCGGCTTTCTCATAAACTGTAATTATAGTAAACGAATTAAGGATTGGGTCAAGAATTAATGTCCCGAATTTTTCAGCATATAGGGATAGAAATCGGGACATTAATATGTGACTCAATCCTAAATGAATTCGTTTACTATAATGATGCACACGGATTTTGTAAGGAAATATGCCGCTTATGCGGCCAAATTCCGGTGCAGTAAACGAACAAAATGCAAACATTTTGTCCGCTTACTATATTATTCGCAGACGCTCAGTATGGTTACAGTTTACGCATCCGGTATCGCCCTTGTCATCCTGAGCGTAAGCGAAGGATCTTTCACTATATACAGAAGGAGGACGACATGGAGAGACTAAAACGGATCGCCGCACTGGCTGCGGTCGCCCTGCTCCTTGGTATATATGTATCAACGTTCGTATTTGCGATTTCGAAGAGTCCCATGGCTCCCTCTCTTTTCAAGGCATCCCTTGGCTGCACCATTCTGGTCCCGGTTCTTCTGTACGCCTTTCTTCTTGCGGTCAGGATGGCAAGGCCCTCGAAATCCGCAGTTATAGATACGCTGATTTTTGATGTCGGAAGCGTCCTTCTCTATTTTCCCTGGCGGGAATATGCTGAAAATATGGATATCTCTCAGGATGCAAAAGACTTCATTGTGGAAAATGTCCTCTACCATCCGCTGTTTGCTGAATGTGATCTGGGGATAAAGTCATTCGAAGAACTGCTTCATGATTTCTGCGCTATCGGTCCTCGTTACGAGAACGAAATCAGGCGATTGATTGAGACGATGTATACGTGCGTTGAACCTTATCCCTACACGGATTCATGGCTGGCCGGCCTAAAGAGGACGGGATACCGCCTTTACATCCTCTCAAACTGGTCCGAGCATGCTTATGAAAAGCTGAAAGAAAACGGAGTCATGGATTTTGAGAAGTATATGGACGGCGGAAAATGGTCTTTCAGGGAGCATTTGAGGAAACCGGATCGCGCCTTTTTTGAAAAGCTGCTGGCGGACTACCGGATAGACCGGAGCCGGGCCGTGTTCCTTGACGACAACCCAGAGAACGTGGCCGCAGCAACGAAGCTTGGCATCCGTTCCATCCTGTTTCGGGATTACGAGGATGCAAAGAGCCGGCTGAAGGAGCTGGGGGTATAAGGGTATAATCAGGACGCAGAGTAACTGTTCACACATCCAACACCTACCCATGTCATCCTGAGCGAAAGCGAAGGATCTTTTACAATCTACAGTGGTTTAATGTAAAAGATCCTTCGCTACGCTCAGGATGACACCTCATATACCAGGGTACAGACGATTTGGGCGTGGAAACGCGAACAATAACCGTGCGGATTCATTATGTAACAAAATATTAACAAAAAGTTGAACTTTCGTGAAAGAGTCTGTATAATTGTGTTACTTGTATGTTAACAACTGATTCACCCGCAAAGAATGAATCCCAAGGAGGAGAACTGTGAAAGGCAAAAAAATAATGGCATGGCTGCTTGCAGCGGTCCTGACAGCCGGATCCCTGTCGCCTGTATATGGCGCCGAAGATACCGTGGGAAGCCCTCGGAAGGAAGCGCTGGTGACAGAAGGAGAAAAGGATTTTCTGGTAGACCTTGCAGAAGACGAGTCCCTCGGTGATACGGCCCTTAGCGAACTGGAAAAGCAGGATAGCGGAGAACAAGAAATCCTGGACGATAGCACGGATGCAAGCCCGGAAACGGTGAGCGAGGCTACGGGCGATACAGATTCCGGCGAGACGATGGTGGAGATAACCGATCTTCCCACGGATGAATCCACAAAGGGAAAAAAGGATATATCATTGGCGGATTTGAACGCTTCCGATTCGTCCGAGGACGGCGCGCCTACGGACTCCAGCATCTCGAATCAGCTGAAAGAGCAGGAGACGGTGGTTGGCACGACCTATTCATCGGCAGTGCCGGTTGATGGGAAAACCTATTATATCCGGAGCGCATACAACAAGAATTATACGCTCACGGTAAGCAACAGTTCCATCTCCAACAAGGGCAACATCGTCCTGTCCACGCTGACCAAAGGATACAACCAGAAATTTATGTGCAGGAAGCTTTCGGACGGGACGTATGCATTTACGAATTTCCATAGCGGCAAAGCGTTGCGCATCTCCGGAAATGCCGCAAGGAATTCGGAAAACATCTGGCAGTATGAATTCAACAGCGCAAAATCCGCAAAATGGAAGCTTGTGAAGAACAGTGACGGCTCCTACCGGATTGCTTCCGGCATGAATGCGAACTATGTGCTGGACATCTATGCGGGCAATATTGCGAACAATTCCAACATCCAGCTTTACAAGTGGAACAATACGAAGGCCCAGAAGTTCATATTCACGGAGACGCCCTTACCTGACTACTCCGGCACCGTCCAGCTTCGGCCGAGGAATGCATCTGCCAAGTGCGTGGCTCCAGCCCATAATTCTTCAGCGGCCGGGGCGGACATCCAGCTGACCGATGCGGATAACGCCAAGGTGTTGTTGTATAATGCCATCCGCTATTCGGCGGGCTATTATATTTTGGCAAATAAAAACAACGGCCTCGTTCTCGCCGTGCAGAATGCTGCGAACAAATCAGGGGCAAATATCGTCCAGGAGAAGAGGAAAAATTCTTTTTCCCAACAATGGCTGATCAGGAAGAATTCTGACGGGACGTATTCCTACATCTCCCGCATGAATTCCAACCTTGCGCTGACGCCGAATTCAGGGGGAACCTCCTCGGGAACCACGGTCCTTCTTGGAACCTATAAGGGATACACCAGCCAGAAATACTATCGGTCGATTCACACGGCGTCGGCTATTCCATCGACGGAGGTAGTAATCCGTTCCGTCCTAAACAGCGACAGGGTGCTGGACGTAAGCGGAGGAGGTAGTGCGGACGGGACGAATATAAATTGCTATGACTGGAATGAGTCAAATGCGCAGAAATTCAAGCTCGAAGCCGTCACCTGCGGAGGAAAGTCGAATTATTGGTACAAGATAACGGCGGTCAGCTCGGGCAAGGTTCTTGAAGTGGCGGGCGGCGCGGCCAGGTCAGGCGCAAATATCCAGCTCGGAACCTACAAGCGGACGAAGCCGCAGCTCTGGCATCCCGTCCTGAAATCAGACGGCGGATACATGTTGAAATCAGCCCTCAATCAGAATTTCTGCCTTGAGATGACGGGATCGGAGGCATATGGGGCAAATGTCCGCCTTGCCGCCTGCGCAAGCAATGCCAAGCAGAAATGGTACTTTACATCTGTTAAGATTACGAAGAATACGATCGCTTATTCCGACAGGAATACTGTCACTGTCCGGGCCAGCGGCACCAAGCAGCGGTCCGATTCGGGCCAGGCGTACCTATTTGCCGTCAGCCCATATGGCAAGACTATCAGCGGCTACAAGCCTCTGGCAAGCGCTGACATGGCGACGAGTTATATCTTCCATGCGAAGCTGAACAAGAACTCCTCGGGAAGCCTCCTGCAAAGGAAGTTCTACATAGCGACGCTCACGAACGGGACGTATACGATTATAAGCAATGGCTTCTTTATCCAGAATCCTGAGGCGTCGGCAGACAATCAGAAAGCATTCCCGACTCCTGCCCGCAAGACCAAGAAAGGGCTTAAGACATCGGCGGATTCGCTCGGCCTGGCGAAGAACCTGAACTGCAGCCACGTCGTGTTGGACCTTCCTATAGATACTTTCCTTTCAGGCAGCGACCTTGCTTATCAGTATGAGGGAAAAACGTATCATTTCAACAACATCATAAATGTGTACCGCGACAGGATTAAGGCATACAACGATGCCGGCATCGTCGTGACGGGGATTTTCTACCTGTATGACGGCTCCAATACTTCTTATATGTATCCGGCGGCGGCATCCGGGAGCAAGAGGGGTTCGGCGACCTTGTATGCGCTGAACACGAGGGACAGCAACCGAAAGCGCCTCGAGGCGCTATTTGCCTGCCTTGCTGACAAATGGTGCTCGAGCGGCTGCACGCTTGCCAACTGGATTTACGGCAACGAGCTCCAGCAATACAATGTATACCACTATGCCGGAGACATTTCCTACAGCGAATACCATGAAGCGCTCGCGGAGGAGTTCAGAATGTTCAACGCCGCCATCAAGAGCAGGTGGCGCTACGCCAGGACGTACATCTCCCTGGATCATAACTGGAATCTCTCATGGCAGCTGGCGGGAAGCTATAAAGGGATGCAGCTCACATCGGATTTCAATACGGATCTGGTGAGGCAGGGGCTGGTCCATTGGGACATGGCCATGCATCCGTATCCGTCGCCCGAGCAGGATTGCCGCTTCTGGAACCGCGCATTTACAATTGAAAATTCCGGAAGCAGCCAGCAGATTACCATGTTGAACGCGAGGTATTTCGCATCCTACCTTAAGAAGACCTACGGGAACTCGACCCACGTCATCATGTCGGAGACCGGACTGTCGTCAGTCTATAACGGCACCCAGATGCAGGGGCAGCAGGCGGCTTCGGTGGCATTTGCCTATTACCTTGCGGAGTTCGACCCCAATATCGACATGATCGCGATTCACCGGGACTATGATAATTCCGGGGAGACGTCAGGCGGCTGGTGGCTCGGCCTGTATCACAGCAACGGTTCTGCGAAGCCGTCCGCCGATGTGTTCAAATATATGGACACCAAAAACTGGAACAGTCACGTTTCGAGTTACATGAATGCGCATATCGGCAGCAATTGGAAATCGAAGATAAACGGATTTGACGCAAGCTTTTTCAACAATAAGTAACAAATGGAATGAAGCTAGAAAAGAGGTAAGAATGGAACAGGTTGTATCAACCGGGACTTCCCCGGCAATTGAGGACGAATTAAGGGTTGATGAGAATACGCTTCTCGGACAATGGAGAAAAAGGGCTTATAATCAGAACGCCGACAAGGAGAAGCTTCGTCGATTCTGGAATGACTATTTCCGAATCGAAAAGAGGATATATGAGCAGCTGCTCGCAAATCCGGACGAAGTGGTGACCGGCACCGTAAAGGAACTGGCAGACAAATACGGGATTTCCGTCGAGGTCATGACGGGCTTTCTGGATGGCATCAATGACAGCCTTCTTGAAAAGAATCCGATTGAAACAATGGACGAGGATACGGTGGTTAATCTCGGATTCGACAAGGAACTCCTCTACAAGAACATGGTGGATGCTAAGGCGGACTGGTTGTATGAGATTCCTGCCTGGAGGGACATCTTTTCAGAGGAGAAGCTGCACGAGCTGTATATCGAGCAGAAGAAGTCCGGGACGATCGTGAAGCCAAAGAAAGTCGGGCGGAACGACCCTTGCCCCTGCGGCTCAGGCAAGAAGTATAAGAAGTGCTGCGGGAGAAATGCGTGAGGACGAAATAGGGTAGACATTTATGTCGGTAAAATAAAAAAGCGGCCAGAAGGCCGCTTTTTTATTCTTGCTGCATGAATCTTTGTCATCCTGAGCGTGGGCGAAGGATCTTTTACCATCCTGAGCGTGAGCGAAGGATCCTTTGTCATCCTGAGCGTAAGCGAAGGATCTTTTACCATCTACAGCGGATTTATGCATAAGATGCTTCGCTACGCTCAGGATGACAAGGCGAATGCTGAACTGTTGCAAGATTTTTAGCTAACTGAGGTGACCCAATACAGCTCCTGAGCAGGTCCCATGCCGGTCGTCAGGTCATCGAAGAAGAGCGTCAGCTCGTCCGTGTCTTCATAGAGGGCAAACGCAATAACCGCCTCGCATGTCTCGCCCTTTTCCACCACCTTCGGCTCTGGGTTCTCCTCGAGCGAGTAGTCGGGGAGGTACATGGTGATGGCCTTTCCCTCGTCATCAGCCAGACGGAAAAAGATAGAATCGATAATGAGTCCTGAGACGCCGGATACATTTGTATAAGAATATGGAATCCGGGCTATTTTTTTTGCGGAGATGGACTTGTCCTTGTTGGCGACGATATCAATGGAGTCCACTTTCAGGTCGATATCGCCGATGTCCGTATGGACCGTGTAGGTTTCTCCGAAAGAGCAGCTGACTGCATTTGCCCGAGCCTTGATTTCGGTACCCGCTTCGACATTCGTTCCCTCCCCGGCATCGGGATTCTCAGCGGGTTCCGGTGCCGACTCTTCGTCTGGATCGGCTTTCAGGTAATTCGGGAGCTCTTCCTTGATGTTTCCTTTCGTGCTTTCCGTATCGCCGGCCGTCTTGATCATTTCAGACCAGGTAAGGGACTCGTCCTTGCCTACGGCGTCATTTCCAATCATAGTCAGGCTCTCATCTACGGAGAGCTCGTCCTCCGGAATGTAGCTCGAATCGTCCGGGATGGCCGTCCTTGCGTTCTGTCCGCATCCTGCAAGAATGGCAATCATGAGGGCTGCCGCCGCAGCCGTTTTAAGTTTTATCATACTTGACCTCCTTTGCTTAATGCACAGTATTATATCACGAATTTCGGCCCGTGGGGACGGTCCTTTTGGGACAAAATTTTTTGACCAAAAAGGACCGTCCCCACGGG
>JAUMWM010000219.1 GCA_030529705.1 Lachnospiraceae bacterium | reverse complement strand
GGTGGGTCAATTTTCCTCGTAAAACCTGGGTCAATTTTCATTATAAATCAATACCTATGCTGATATATACGGAATTCTTGCCATGATTTTTTTCGCGGTGTAAAACCATCAGGCTTATCGCATCGATGGCGGCTTCCGTTATGTAAGCAGTCTCAGGCTTGCCGTTTTGTGGCATGACATACCAAAAGCGGTCTGGTGACCTTTTAAGGCATCCGTGAAACGGCCTGGCTGCGAACGTATAGGTCCCGCGCAACTCGCAGTAATCGCGTTCCCTGTTCACAAATACAATGTTTCCGGCAGCCGACGACTGGTATGCAAGACCTTCCTTCGCGACCCTGTCTACCACATCTTTAGGGATTGCCCTCGACAGGAGATATGCATACATCCTGGAATGCGGGAATGGGGCGGCTTCGGGAAGGGAGAAGGAATTCTCGCGCTTTTCCAACTGCCTTTGAGATGTGTGGGAATCCCGGCACGGCTCCCCTTCATACAATGCTGTAACAGCCTCCTGAAAAGAATAACCCAGATGCCTTGTGAGGAAGTCAATCCCATTCCCGGTCTCTCCGGTTGAGAAATCCCTGTAGCCGTAATATCCCGCTTTTATGTACAGGCTCGGGTTCTTCTTCATATATATGCTGGCCCCGGCATGCCTGAACAGCCTCCCGTGGAATGCAGTCAGGTAGCCGTGGAGATCTGCGGAACGTGCCACAAGGATTTTTTGCTTATCGACGTACATATGTGCCTCCTGAAAAGAAAATATTACGTAATGGAAAGAAATAATAACAGGCATCCGTCAGGCTGGCAGCTTTGCGTGTCCCCCGTCGTCACGGGCATCGCCTGGCGGGCTCATGCTGGGATGTTGTCGAAGAGGTGGTGCTCCTGGGACTTGACGAACCGCCAGAACGCCTTGCTCCTCCAGGGGTGGTTCATTGGCGGTATGTAGCGCCCTTTTGGCTCAGGCTTCTTGTAATCCGGGTCGAGATTCTTCGATTTCTCCTCACATTCCGGTATTTCTTCCAGCGCATAAGTGTTCTCGTCGTTCACGCTACAGTATAGGTTCCCGTCAAAAGCCCTGATGACCATGGCTTTCGTCCCCTTCCGGTAATGCACCTGCATCCCGCGGGCATCCAGCATGCGGTAATGCTTCTTCATGAACTGGATGCAGTGCCCGCTGTCCACCGTCCTCTCTGTGAGGACGGCAAGAATCAGGTTTATCTGCTCGTCAGATGGTTGTGTTTCAAACGCGGATTTGGTACTATTGACTGGCAGAGCGAATTTGGCGTTGAATTTGTCGATGTAGGAGTCAAGAAATTCATTTGCCTCATCTAAGCCTGTGACGCCTGCCAGGCGGAGTTCGACTGGCAGGCGTGACTGCAGTGTCTCAAACATCCTTTCAACGCGTCCCTTCGCCTGGGGCACGCTGCTGTACTCAATCTCGGTACCGAGCTGTTTGCATGCGTACGCAAACTGTGTGCAGGTGTCTTCTTCAATTCCCGCCCTGTCTTTCCTCTTATAAGTAAATACCGTCCTCCGATCCGTGAAGAACTTGTATGGGATCCCGTAGTTGTGCAGGATCTGGTCGAATATGTGGTAATAACCGTTCAGAGTCTCCTGTGAGTCGAAGTAAGCGCCTGTAATCCGGCCTGTGGCATCGTCAACGGCGATGTGGAGGGTCGTCGTCTCGTTCCCGAACCATGCGTAGGGGGAGGCATCCATCTGCTCCAGCTCTCCGAAATAAGCAGAACGGGGCCTTCTGGAGTGGGCGTCTTCCACTGCAACTATGTTTTCCTGGATTTTCTCTGCCTCCTTCCGGGTTCTGGCGGCTTCCTTTTCTACTTCCAGTTGTTTCTTCACCCGCTTTTTCTTCGCTTTTGTTACTCGCGGGGACAGGATGTTCTCGGCTTCAAGGATGGATGCCACGCAGGATACGGAGAGCTTGATGCCCTCGTGTTCATGCAGCAGTTCGGTAAAATGGGTAAAGTTCGCATCAAAGTATTTCGTGCGGTAAAGGTCGATGACGTCCTGCCTGACATCATCGCTTGTTGTCCTTGAGGGCTTTCTTCCCCTGTTGCCATGTACGAACGCCTCCTTCCCTTTTTCTTTGTATGCTTTGATTAGACGGTTCACCTGCCTTCGGGTTATCCCCAGCTTCAAGGCTGCGGCGTTCTTGTTTCCTTTGCTTTCTACAAGTTTCTTGATTATTTCGTACTTATGCTGTTCATTCATGCTTAAGTCAATCCTCCTGATAATATCCACCTCCTCTCAGGGAGGTTACAATACCACATTTTTGGGACATTTTCATCTGTGGTTTAATGAGACATTATCAAAAATGACTTACAAAACGCAAACTTTTCGGCTTTTTTTGTTGATTTTCTCAGGCAAGTATGGTATGATAATAGAGGGTTATATAACCCTCAAAAGGAGGGCGGAAATGTATCTTGGATGTAAGGTGAAAATACCAAAAGACGGCGGAAATATCACCATCAAGACAATCGGCGGGACGCCATATGTCTATCTTGAGCGCGGCCGGACCTACTCTAAAGAGAAGAAATACAGTCTGCCAAAACGGACCTGCATAGGGAAACGTGATCCGGAGCAGCCGGATCTCATGTTCCCGAACGAAAAATTCCTGAAATTCTTTCCGAGGGAGCTCCTCCCCTCTGAAAAGGACGGGAAGGTCCGCAGCGGCTGCATTCATGTAGGGGCATTCCTTGTCATAAGGAAGGTCATATCCGATTACAGGCTCGACGAAATGATCGCAAGGATCATCGGGAAGGACGCGGGGCTGTTCCTGGACCTTGCAGCATACTCCATCATTACGGAAGATAATGCAGGGCAATACTATCCCGATTACGCATATAACCACACCCTGTTCACGGATGATATGAGGGTCTACAGCGATTCGAAAGTGTCGGACTTCCTGCAAGATGTCACGGTCGACCAGCGCATCCGGTTCCTGAACGAATGGAACGCGAAGCGGGACCACCGGGAGAGGATATACATTTCTTACGATTCCACGAATAAGAAGAGCCAGGCGGGAGAGATCGATATGGTCGAGCTCGGTCATGCGAAAGAAGGCGTCGAGGAAGATATTTTCAATTACGCGGTGGCCTATGACCGGAACAACCATGAACCGCTCTTCTATGAGTCCTATCCCGGAAGCATTGTCGATGTGTCGCAGCTGCAGTACACGCTGAAGAAAGCGAAAAGTTATGGCTATGAGCACATCGGATTCATCCTGGACCGAGGGTATTTCTGCAAGGAGAACATCCGCTTCATGGACGACAACGGGTATGATTTCGTGATCATGGTAAAGGGGATGAAGAGCCTGGTGAGCGGGCTGGTCCTGGAGGTGCAGGGTTCGTTTCGAGAACGACCGCAGGAACAGCATCCGGGCCTTCAGGGTCAGCGGCACCACGATAAAAAGGAAACTGTATGCTTCCGACAAGAAGGACCGGTACTTCCACATATACTACGATGACGGGAGGAAAGCCCTGGACAGGGACAGGTTCGAAGACAGGATCGACCGTATGGGAAGGAAGCTCCGGGACCTCATGGGGGATCCCATTCGCCCGGGCGGGGATTATAAGAAATACTTTGACCTTGTATTCTGGCACGAGGGGCTCGAAGACGAGAAATTCATGTCAGGGATCGAAAGGACCGACGTCATCAGCCGGGATATCCGGCTCTGCGGGTATTTTGTGATTGTCACCTCGGCGAAAATGACTGCGGCGGAGGCCCTCGCGCTCTACAAGAGCCGGGATGCTTCCGAAAAGACCTTCCGCGCGGATAAATCGTATCTCGGGGCAGACTGCGAACGGGTATACTCGAACGAGTCCGTTGAAACAAAGATATTCATTGGTTTTGTGGCTACGATCATCCGGAGCAGAATATATACTCTCCTGAGGGAGGAGGTCTCCCGGCTGGACAAAAAGCCGAATTTTATGACGGTGCCGGCCGCATTGAAAGAACTGGAGAAGATCGAGATGCTGAAAGGGGCTGACAACGAATACAGCCTGGACTATGCAGTGACAGCAACACAGAAGACGATCCTGAAAGCGTTTGGCATGACCGCGGACAACGTCCACCGGCAGGCAAGGGGGATCAGCGCGGATCTTGCACGGATCGAGGCGGAAGCATTTGAAAAACAGGCCGTCCGGACAGAAGGGAGTGTATGAGCGGAATGGCAAGGAGAGTGATATCATTAGATGAAAAGATCAGGCAGGCGGAGGCCGCTGTGGCGGCAGCAAAGGCGAAATATGACGCAGCCCTTGACGAGTTGGAAAAGCTCGTCATGAAGCGCAAACAGATGGATGACAAAAAGGTCCTTGACGCTTATCATGCCGGTGACAAGACGGCCGATGAGATCGTAGCATTCATTCAATCTGTTCAGGAGGACGAGGAAAAATGACCGTGACCGAAATGTGTGAGGAACTTGGACAGTTAATGGGAGATCTCGATTTTGGAGAGGCACTGCTGGAAACAATACTCCTGAACGGTTGTAATGGAAAAGCCGCTGGGTATCTGCAGGCGGCTGCACTCGATATCAGGCGCGCCCGGTCAAATCTGTCGGACGCGCTATTCGAGATAACCACCTCCCCGACAGCTATAGATGACGACTATGTTGATGAATGGGAGTAGTCACAGATTCAGAGAGGGTTAAAAAATACAGGAAGTTAAGGGTTAAGGATTAAGTAATTGATTATCATATAAATAGGAGATATAATTGGCTAAAGGTCGAATA
>JAUMWM010000218.1 GCA_030529705.1 Lachnospiraceae bacterium | reverse complement strand
AGGACCGTCCCCGCGGACCGAAATTTTTTGGCCCAAAAGGACCGTCCCCGCGGGCCGAAATCTTATTTGTTCCAGCATGCGACCATATGGCCGCCGCCCCTGTCGGTTAGCTGCGGGCACTCCTTCGCGCACTGGTCTGTCGCATAACGGCAGCGAGTCCTGAATGCGCAGCCCGAAGGCATTTTCAGCGGACTCGGCACGTCGCCCTCGAGGATGATCCTCTTCGAGTTCTTCGCGATGTTCGGATCCGGGATCGGGACCGCCGAGAGCAGGGACTGCGTATAGGGATGAATCGGGCTGTCCGAAAGCTCGTCCGCATCCGCCGTCTCGACTACCCGGCCGAGATACATGACCGCGATGCGGTTCGAGATATGGCGGACGACCAGCAGGTCATGGGCGATAAAGAGGTAAGCCACGCCCAGTTTCTCCTGCAGCTCCTCGAACATGTTGATGACCTGGGCCTGGATGGAAACGTCCAGCGCGGAGACCGCCTCATCGCAGACGATGAACTTCGGCTCAACCGACAAAGCCCTCGCGATACCGATCCTCTGCCTCTGGCCGCCGGAGAACTCGTGCACATAGCGGGTCGCATGCTCGGCATTCAGGCCGACCAGCTCCATAAGCCCCAGAATCTTGTCCCGGCGTTCCTTCTTATCCGAATACAGGTGATGGACATCCAGCGGCTCCCCGATAATCTCCTCCACCGTCATGCGCGGGTCAAGGGAGGAATAGGGATCCTGGAAGACCATTTGCATCTTCGGCCGATACTCGATCATATTTTTATCCGTAATCAGGTTTCCGTCATAGTAAATCTCGCCGCCGGTCGGCTTGTACAGGCGGAGAAGCGTGCGTCCGACCGTCGTCTTGCCGCAGCCCGACTCGCCGACAAGGCCCAGCGTCTCGCCCGGCTTGATGGAAAAATTCACGCCGTCGACCGCCTTCAGCATCGTTGTCTTCATGAAGCCGGTCCGTATCGGGAAATACATTTGCAAATCTTTTACTTCTATCAGATTTTCGCTGCTCAATTTATACTTCCTCCTTGCTATACGTACCGTTCTTCACATTCATCCAGCAGGAAGCGAGATGGGTCTTGTCAATCCTCAGCTCATCCGGCACCTGCGTCAAACAGATTTTCATGGCGGAATCACAACGCGAACAGAACGCGCAGCCCTTCGGCATATTGAGAAGGTTGATCGGCGTGCCCGCAATCGGCACCAGCTTCTTCTTCATATTGCTCGTGCTGGGAATGGACCGGAGCAGGCCTTTGGTATACTCGTGGCACGGATTGTAGAAAATGTCCTCCGCCGTGCCCCTCTCGCAAATGCGCCCGCCGTACATGACGACGATTTCATCGGACATTTGCGCGATGACGCCCAGGTCATGCGTGACGATGATGATGGCCATGTTCAGTTTTTTCTGCAAATCCAGCATCAGCTCCAGAATCTGCGCCTGAATCGTGACATCCAGCGCCGTCGTCGGCTCGTCCGCGATCAGAATCGAGGGTTCCATGACCAGGGCCATGGCAATCATGACGCGCTGCCTCATGCCGCCGGAAAGTTCGTGCGGATACTGCTTCATGCGGCGCTCCGCATCATTGATGCCAACCATCTCCAGCATCTTCACGGCCGAGTTGTAGGCTTCCTCCTTGGACTTGTCCGAATGGATGCGGATCGCCTCGGTAATCTGGTTTCCCACCGTATAGACCGGGTTCAGGGACGTCATCGGATCCTGGAAAATCATTGCGCAGTTCTTGCCGCGGAATTCCTGCATTTGCTTGGGCGTATATTTCGTGATGTCCTCGCCCTTAAAGAGGATCTGGCCTTCCGTGATATGCCCGTTGGCATCCAGAATCTGCATGATGGAATAGGCGGATACCGATTTTCCCGAGCCGGATTCCCCGACGATTCCAAGGCTCTTGCCCTCCTCCAGGATATAGGAGACCCCGTTGACGGCGCGGACCTCGCCCTTGTCCGTCTTGAAGGACGTGTGCAGGTTCCGCACTTCCAGGAGCGGGGGATTTTTGCGATTTGCACTATCCGGCTTTCCGGCGCTGCCTGTCCGGGCGGATGCGTCTGCATTTGCAGGATTGTCCCGCTTTTCAGTGCTGTTTGATTTTACAAATGCATCCGCATTTGCAGAATCGTCCCGCTTTTCGTTGCTGCTAAGCGTTGCGGATGCATCCACCGCTTTATTTGCAGAATCATCCCGCTTTTCGTTGCCGTTTAATTTTGCAGATGTATCCATCGCTGCATTTGCATTTCTATTCGAATTCTTCTTTTTATTCTTCTTGGACATCCGTCTTCCCCCCTTACCGTCTCAGTTTCGGATCAAATGCGTCCCGAAGGCCGTCTCCCAGCAGGTTAAAGGCCAGAACGATCAGGACGATGAGGACTGCCGGGTAAATCAGCTTGTCCGGGTAGCTCTGGAGGCCCTCACGGGCGGAATTTGCCAGGGAACCCAGCGACGGCATCGGAGCCTCGACGCCCATGCCAACGAATGACAGGAAGCTCTCCGTGAAAATCGCCGACGGAATCTGCAGGGCGGTCGTGATGATGATGACGCTGATGCAGTTCGGGATGATGTGCTTGCGGATGATGTGCGCCGGCTTTGCGCCGATTGCCCGGGCCGCAAGGATATATTCGTTGTTCTTGATCGTCAGGATCTGGCCGCGGACAAGGCGGGCCATGCCGACCCAGTAAAGGAGGCCGAACACGATGAAGATGGAGACCATGTTCGCGCCGAAAGTCTTCAGCACGATATTCTGGCTCGCGTCATCCCCCAGGCTCGACTTGATGACGACCGACAGGAGGATGATGATCAGCATGTCGGGTAGTGAATAGATGATGTCGACGATCCGCATCATGATGAGGTCAGTCCGCCCTCCCGTATAACCGGCGATGCTGCCGTAGATGACCCCGATGATCAGGACCAAAATGCTGGCGAAAAGGCCGACGGTCAGGGAGACGCGGGCGCCGTAGACGACGCGGATGAAATAGTCGCGCCCCAGCGAGTCCGTTCCCATGATGTGCGGGAACACTTTTCCGCCCTGATCGATATATTCCTGCTCGACCTTGGAATATTCAAATGCCGAAAGGTTTTTGTTCGTCCGGTCGCGCTTGCCGTTCACCTTGGCGATGCCCGAGTAACTGTACGGCACAACGAGCGGGGCAAATACAATCGTTAGAATAATCAGCACGAGTACGATGATGGAACCCACTGCGAGGGGGTTCTTCATGAGCTTGCGCATGCCGTCCCGAAAGAAGGTGACGGACTCGCTCATGACTTCCTGCTGCTTCTTTTCTTCATCGGTGGCCGGCTCAAAGAGCGCCGGGTCTATTTGCATGCTTAGTGGATTTTTATGAACTGCTTCCATATATCCTGTTTTCCTTTCTTGTATCGTAATTGCCAGTCACGTCATCGTGTCATTCTGTGTGTCGGCGAAGAAGCTTTCGCATCCGTCATTTGCCAGATACATCGCCGTGTCATTCTGAGCGCCAGCGAAGAATCTTTACCTTCAACCTACGCAGGCCTTAACGTCAGCCTGGCAATTTCGCTCTATTCTCAGTCAAGCGTTATACGCGGGTCTACAATTTTATAGGCGATGTCGCTTAGCAAGTTACAGATGACCATTACGACCGCAAGGAAAATGGTCGTCGCCATAATCAGCGGATAATCGCGGTTGGTAATCGCCTTTACAAACTGCTGGCCGAGGCCGCCAATCGTGAAAATGTTCTCAACGACCAGGGAGCCGGTCAGGATATAGGCAAGCATCGGTCCGACATACGTGATGACCGGGATGAGCGCATTCCTCAGCGCATGCTTGAAGATGACGGAAGTCATCGGAACGCCCTTGGCCCTGGCAGTCCGGACATAATCCTGGTTCAGGGCGTCGAGCATGGACGTTTTCGTGAGCCTCGTGACGTAGGCCATCGGATACGCCATCAAGGCGACCACCGGGAGGATGTAACTCCTCGACGACGCGTCGAATACGGGAAGCACCTTGAGCTGGATGCAGAACACCAGCAGAAGCAAGGTTGCAAATACGAAGGACGGCATAGCCGTGAACAGCGTCGTGAAGAAGACGATAGCACGGTCCGGCCATTTGTTTCGAAACAGGGCTGCCAATGCGCCGAAAATGATGCCGAAGATGATGGCAAATACCGCTGCCGTCAGCCCCAGCCTGGCCGATACTTTGAAGCAGCTGCTCAGAGTGGTGCTGATTTCACGCCCGGTTTTCAGGGAAACGCCGAAATCACCATGAAGAAGATTTTTCATATAGAGCAGGAACTGGATGTAAACGGGTTTGTCAAGATTATACCGAGCTTCCAGGGCCGCTTTGGTGGCGGCGGAGAGGGCTTTCTCGGAGTTGAACGGTCCGCCCGGGATCGCATTCATGGCAAAGAACGTGATCAGGCAGATAATCAGGATGCTGGCGAGGGCCAGCAGGATGCGTTTAAAGATGTAACGACCCATGTTGAATGACCTCCATTATTAGGATTCTGACATAAATAATTAGTAACTACTCAGCAGATTGCCTGAATCCCTGTCATCTTGAGCGTTAGCGAAGAATCTTAAACGTAAAACATATGCTTATGATAAAGATTCTTCGCTTACGCTCAGAATGACAGGGGGTGTTACGCAGTTACAATAATTAATTTATAGATGAATCCTTACTGCACATTGGTACAATTATACAACGAATTTCCGATAAAACAAGTTAGATTTCGGCTTTCTGGCTTGGACTCTTGGCTTCGGCCTTGGCTTCGG
>JAUMWM010000217.1 GCA_030529705.1 Lachnospiraceae bacterium | reverse complement strand
ACCGCTTTCACCGCTTTCAACGCAACAGTACTCGCATTCGGTATCGCCCTTGTCATCCTGAGCGTAAGCGAAGGGTCTTTTACCATCTGCAGCGGTTATATGTAAAGATCCTTCGCTGCGCTCAGGATGACATCCTTTTTTACGCAAACACAGTCGATTTCTTAAGCAGGAGCGCGAACAGCAAGCTTGGGATCTCCGTCACCGGAACCGAGTGATAACGACCTGGATGCTGCGCTCCCCCATATACTCGTTTATCTGGGGATAATACGTTATAGACAGCGGCCCGCCGGACACGGCCCTATTTAGAAGTTCCTCCGCATCCCTGAACGCGATGCAGTCCACCCCTGCCTCCATCCTGCCATCTCCCGGAACCAGCGCCGTCGCTTTCAGGACGTTTCGGTTAGCTCCCAGAAGGCGCGGATTCTTCAAAACAACGCCTTTCTGGGCAAATATCGGCTTCGCGTTCGCCTTCCCGAACGGAGCGAGGAGTTCAAGCTCCTTGATCAATCTTTCAGATATATAGCTTATCGGCATGGCGACGTCGATGACCGTTTTGGGAACGAAATCATCGCCTGCCAGATCGCACTGCTCATTGATTTCCCGACGGAAAGCGTCTATATTCTCCTCATCGAGGGACAGGCCCGCCGCCATCGGATGCCCCCCGAACTTTTTCAGCAAATGCGCCACGCCGACCAGCCCCTCAAACATGCCATATGCCTCGATAGACCGTCCGGAACCCTTCACGCCCTCCTCGCCCCGCGTCAGGACAAATGTCGGATGGTTATATTTTTCCCTCACTCTCCCGGCAACGATTCCGGCAAGGGACTCATGCAATTCCGGCAGAAAAATGACGAATACCTTGTCCCGCCCGATTCCGTTGTTTTCCACCTCATAAAGGGCGTCCGCAAGCCCCTTCTCAGTCAGAGCCTTCCTGCTGTCGTTCAATTCTTTTAATTCCAGAGCGATCTTAGATGCCTGCAGATCAGATTTGGCGTCGAGCAAATTACATGCCCTAAGGGCAGTGTCCAGCCGCCCGCTGGCGTTCATGCAAGGTCCCAGCACGAATCCTATGTGATAGGCATCCAGCTTTTTAAGGTCAATCCGGGCGGCCTGCGCAAGCGCCCGAAGGCCTATGCTGTCCGTGGTCCTTAGCTGCCTCAGCCCTTCCTTTACAAGAATCCTGTTCTCCCCCGTGAGGTCGACAACGTCCCCCACCGTTGCAAATGCCGCGTACTGAAGGAGCTTCCTGTCCCTGTCCCCTCCCATAGCCAGGACAAGTTTCCAGGCAACCGCCGCCCCGCAGAGCTCCTTGTAAGGATATGGGCAATCTTCCTGCTTCGGGTCCACGACGGCATCGGCATCCTCCGGGACGCTCAATACCTCATGATGATCCGTGACGATGACCGTCATGCCAAGCTCTTTGGCTGCCCGGATCTGGCTGCCCGCTGAAATTCCGTTGTCACAGGTGACGATCGTGTCTATCCCATCCTCGGCGGCCTGCCTTACCAGGCTTTCATTAATCCCGTATCCGTCCGTGATGCGATTTGGAATCCTGATATCCACGTCCGCGCCCAGCTCCGTAAGCCCGCGTCTCAGGATATATGCAGACATAATCCCGTCTATATCATAGTCCCCGATGATGCGGATCGGCTTTCTTTGTAAAATCTTCTCCCTTAATATCGAGACCGCCTTGTTCATATCCTTAAAGAGCATCGGATCATACAGGTCTTCGATATTCCCGTAGAGATATTCCCGGATCGCATCATCGCCCACGACATCCCTGTTCCGTATAATCCTGGCGACGACCGGGTCTATGCCGAACTTCTCCCCAATTTGCCTGAAATCTGCTTTTTTTGCAGCAACAACCCACTTGTCCACAACCCTCTTTTCCATAGAAGCACTCCTTGCCTGTAATTGCAGCGGTTAGGATTCAATCGAATTTATGCCTTAGAAAAATCGCAGGAGAAAGCCAGGCCCTCTCCTGCGATTTATTTTATCTCTTCTTTTTCTTTTTGCGGATGACGTTCGGGTTATTCGAACTCCTCACGCCCTCGCCCTTGGCGGCCGCCTCGGCCTTTATCGCCTCCCGCTCCGCTTTCGCCTCGGCCTCCTTGTAAATCTCGCCCGTCTTGCCGATCTTCGTCCTCATAAAGTACCAGAGGACACCCGTCAGGAATACGGATGAGTACGTTCCGGCTACGATACCGACCATCATCGGGAGGGTAAATTCCTTGATGGATGCGACGCCGACGATGTAGAGCACCAGGATGGACGACAGGGTCGTCAGGTTCGTATAGATGCTTCGCGTGAGCGTCTGGTTGATCGCGCCGTTGACCAAATCCTTAAGCCCGGTAACACTCTTAAGTTCCGGAAGTTTCTCGCGGATACGGTCGAATATGACGATCGTCGAGTTGATCGAATAACCAAGAATCGTAAGCATGACGGCAATAAAGGAGTTGCCCACGGATACTCTAAGCAGCGCATAGGCCGACAGGGTAACCAGCACGTCATGGATCAGAGCCAGGACCGCAGATGTAGCAAAACGGATATCTCTGAACCGGATAAAAATGTACAGCAGCATGAGCACGACCGCAATTACGACCGCAAGGAGCGCGTCACGCCTCATTTCCCTGCCGACTGTTGCGGATATGTTCTCCGTCGTCACGCTGTCCGCATCGACGTCAAAGTTTTCTTCCAGCTTGTCGGTAAGCTCGATACGTTCTGAAACGTCAAGCGTCCTCGTCTTGATGATGACCTGGCTGCTGCCGACAACTTTCTGCATGTTGACATTTGCATCGCCTGTCACTTCCATAACGACCGGCTTCACTTCCTCGTCCAATTCGGACAGGCTGTAGTCCTTGCCGAAATCAACGGTCGTAGCCGTGCCACCCAAAAACTCGAGGGAGTAATTGAGGGCTCTCTCGCCGGATGCGGCATGGAAGACCATCGCCCCGACTCCGACAAGGAGGACGGCGGCCGCGATGGCATAGCTGACCTTTGCCTTGCCGATGAAGTCGATATGGGATTCTTTCTTCTCTCTGGCCCAGTATTTCGTATTCCTAAGGCCGATGCCATATACGGCAAATACGATCCACCTTGAGATGACCAGCGCCGTGAACATGGACAGAGCGACGCCGATTGCCAGCGTCATGGCAAATCCCTTGATCGTGCCGGATCCGAGGAATCCGAGAACCGCAGCCGCAATGAGCGTCGTAACGTTACCGTCGACGATTGCGGAAGTAGCCTTGTGGAAACCCGAGCGGATGGCCACAAGAAGTGAAGTTCCCGCCGTGACTTCCTCGCGGATACGGGCGTAAATGATAACGTTCGCGTCGACCGCCATACCGATGGAGAGGATGATACCCGCAATGCCCGGCAGCGTGAGCGTCAGGTCGAATGCGTTGAGCAGCACCAGCATCATGAACGTGTACAGAACCAGTACGAATGCCGCTATGAAGCCGGGCAGCAGATAGATGACAATCATGATAAGGCAGACGATGGCCAGGCCGACCGCGCCGCCGATGAGGGAGGTCCTAAGGGACTCCTGGCCGAGCTGGGCTCCGACGACGTTAGACCGAATCTCGTTCAGAGTCAGCTTCAGTCCGCCGATACGGATGAAGGAGGCAAGCTGCTGAGCTTCCTCGATGGAGTCCATGCCTTCGATGACGGCCTTGCCGTTCGTGATTGCGGCGTTTACTTTCGGGACGGAGACAAAATCCCCGTCATAGTAGATGCCGATGGAATCGCCGTCCGCATAGGCCTTTGTCGTCGCGTCCGCAAATTGCTTCGTGCCCTCGTCCGTGAAGGAAAGGGACACGACATATTTTCTCTGGGACGTGTCGCTCGAATCAACGCCGCCCTCCGCAGAGGCGACGTCAGAACCCGTGCAGACGACTTGGCCCTTCTCCTCCAGTTCCTCGATCGTTCCGTTCAGGACGTACTTCCCCACGGAACTGTCATATGTATAATTCTCATTCCCGTCAGCGTCATGCTGAGCGATGAAATACAGGGAACCCGGGGTACCGAGGTCCTCAAGGATCTCGTCCGCATTTGTCACGCCGGGAATCTCGACGCTGATTCTGTTCGTGCCTTCCTGATAGACATTTGCCTCCGTCGAATACTCATCCACGCGCTTTTGGAGCTTGTAGATGGTATCGTTCATGTCGTCCAGGGCCGGAGCCGCCTGATCGGCCTCATAGGTGATGGATACGCCGCCGGACAAGTCAAGTCCGGTGTGGATGTGCCTCATCACCCCTTTGTGGTCATGTCCCCATCCATGGAGCGCCGTGAATCCGGTCGCAATCGTAAACACGAGAGCAATGACGAGAACGATGATACTGGTTTGTTTCTTCATGTCGCTATACCTCTTAAAATTACTCTTTGGCCGCTTCCGCAGCTTTCAGCATAATGCTGCACTCCACGCGCTTTCGCTGGAGCTGGCATCCAATCTCGTAGACATCGTTAATCCCGCCGGTGAAGTTATAGGAATTGGCTGCGCAGCCGCCGCTGCAGTAGAACCTGGCAAAGCAGCTTCTGCACTCCTCCTTCGAATAGACATTCACCTTTTTGAATTCCTTTACAATGTCTGTCCTTTGAATGCCGGTTTCCGTGTTCCCGAGCAGGAATCTTTCATTCCCGACGAACTGGTGGCACGGATAGAAGTCGCCCCATGGCGTCACGGCCAGGTACTCGGTACCGGAGCCGCATCCCGACAGGCGCTTATAGACGCAAGGGCCACCCGATAAATCTATCATAAAATGAAAGAAATTAAAACCCCTACCTTCTTTTT
>JAUMWM010000216.1 GCA_030529705.1 Lachnospiraceae bacterium | reverse complement strand
GCCGGGGGGGCGGGTTCGTTTGGCACCTAAAAAATCCCCCCAACCGGGCCGGTCCTTTTGGGCCGAAAAATCTCGTCCCAAAAGGACCGTCCCCAAGGATCAAACCTCGTAGCCATTCCCCGCAAATTGTACTATAATATGTATCGTAATAAGTAAACATTTTGGGGCAAGTGCAGTCGGAAAAAGACCGGCTAGCTACATCATTTATTTACGGAAGAACCATACTTGACAGGCAAATGCAACCGCCCCCCCTCGAAAGGAACACAGATATCATGTATGAAAAAGGCTACCGAACCGTAAGCTACTCCAAGACCGAGGCCACCCACCTCCTCCGCTACGTGGACATCAACGGCCAGAACCGCCTCTTCGGCGGCAAACTTCTGGAATGGATCGACGAAATCGCAGGCGTCGCCGCCATGCGCCACGCAAGCATGAACGTCGCGACCGTATCCATCGAGCATCTGGAATTCAAGCGAGGGGCTTTCCTGAATGACACCCTCGTCATGATCGCTTATGTCACCCACGTGGGCCGCACGTCCATCGAAGTCCGCGTGGATACCTGGTTGGAGGATCCGGAGACGGGCATGCGCCGGCCGATCAACCGGGCATTCCTGACGGAAGTCTGCATAGACGAAAACGGACAGCCCGCCCCCGTGCCCTACGGACTTAAAATCGAAACTTTCGAGGAGCAGGCCAAGTGGGACGGCGCCGAGGAGCGGATCGCCGCCCGCAAGAAGCGCCAAAGAGAGGGATTCTGACGCCTTGTCATCCTGAGCGAAGCGAAGGATCTTTTATCGCCATGGCGCAAGCTACCGGAAAGTTTTGTCATCCTGAGCGAAGCGAAGGATCTTTTACCAATAGAATCCGTTGCACAAGGAAAAGATCCTTCGCTACGCTCAGGATGACAAGGGCATATTTTGCCATTTTGCGCAGAATGTCGTTCCTAATTCCCTAATCAATACCGCCTTCTGCGGTTCCTCTCCGCTATGTCGCCGCTCCGATAAGCCTCAAGCAGCTGCTCCAGCTCGTCAATTTGCTCCCTAATTTTCACTCCGATATCCGTATCCCCGACAGACAGCCGGTAAGGATACGCCTCCGCCGCGACATAGTCGGAATGGATATCCACCCCCGTCGCGACTGCGTCCTCCATGGAAGTGAACGGCTCATGGGCGATGAGCCGCATCCCCCACGAATTGAACACCAGCGTATAGCCCGCGATGCCCGTCGTCCCCTGGTAGGCCTTGGAAAATCCGCCGTCAATGACGAGCACCCTTCCGTTGCATTTGGTGGGATTCTCCCCTCTTTTCACGGGGACGTGCCCGTTAATGATATGGGCATGTTCCCCTTCAAGACCGAACTCCGCAAGAATCCTCGTCACGACCTCGTCCTCTTCGATCAGGCGGTAGTACGGGGTCTTCTTCTCCTCGTAGGTCTCCTTCTCCGCCAGCATGATCCTCTCGAACGTGGCCATCTTGTCTTTCCCGAAAAGGGGCGAGTCCTTATTGCACCAGATCCACCAGAGGATGTCCTTCCCCTGTTCCCGATGCTCCGGATTGTGGGAGTAAAACGCCCGGCGCACGAGCGTGTCCAGGTAGTCAAGCAGGGCTTTCCCCTTCAAGCGCCTGCCGTAAATCTCCACTTCCTTGAACTCTCCTTCTTCCGTGAGGGGCATGCAGCCGTGGAAGAGCAGGTTCCCGTTGTAGACCTTGTACAGGGAGCCCTTTCGGAGGAGCAGCTCCATGTGCCTTTGAAGCCTTTTGCAGTTTACAAATGCCCCCTCCAGCCGCTCCATCACGTACTGTTCCTCTTTAGACAGGGCGTTCGGGTCTTTCGGATCAACGGTCGGCAAATTCCGATCCAGCAAATTATAGGTCTTCCCGTTCAGTTCTATCGTATAGTCCCCATAATTGATCTTTTCCAGAAGGTTCCGGTCTTCCATCCCGAATTCCTTCCGCTTTTTAACAAGCTGTCCCTCCAACTTGAACTGGAGGATGCAGATGGCCTTGTAAATCCTCACGTTCATTTCCCGTTCATTCCCGATAGTCTCCGTCCCTTTGGTCTGGAAGAATTCACAGGGGTCGTCGCCATATGTATTTGTTGCAAATTGCGCAAGCGGCAGCAAATTAATACCGTAACCGTCCTCCAATATGTCCAGGTTTCCGTAGCGGGCGCAGAAGCGGATGACATTTGCAATACATGCCCAATGGCCTGCCGCCGCCCCCATCCACTCGATGTCATGGTTTCCCCACTGGATATCCAGACTGTGGTAATCCATCAGGACGTCCATGATCTCGGCCGGGCCATAGCCCCTGTCATAAATGTCCCCGAGGATGTGGAGGTGGTCTACGACCATCCTGCGGATCAGCTCCGCAATGGCCTTGATGAAGCTGTCCGCCCTGCCAATCCGGATAATCGTGTTCACGATCGAGTCATAATACTGCTGCTTATCGGCAATATCATTCCGCTCCGTGATAAGCTCTTCTATCACATAGGCGTACTCTTCCGGCATGGCTTTCCTGACTTTGGACCGGGTGTATTTGCTGGAGACATATTTGCACACTTCGATCAGCCGGTACAACATCACGCGGTACCAGTCATCCATCTCCGTAGGACCATGCCCCGCTTTCTTTACAAGGGCGATTTTCTCGCTCGGATAATAGATGAGAGTTGCCAGCTCCCGGATGTCCTTTTCCGAGAGGGTCCGCCCGTATACTTCATTGATTTTCTTCCGTACAGCCCCCGACCCGTTCCGCAGCACGTGGGAAAATGCCTCATACTCGCCATGGATGTCCGTGATAAAATGCTCCGTCCCTTTCGGCAGGTTCAGGATGGAGTTAAGGTTGATAATTTCCGTCGACGCTTCCGCTATCGTCCGGTAGAGTTCCGACAGCCGTTCCAAATATCTCCTGTCCAGTTTCTTCATAATCCCTCCTAAAGATCCTTCGCTTCGCTCAGGATCTTTTACATAAAACTGCTGTAGATGGTAAAAGAACTTGCCTTAAGTTCAGGATGACAAGGGAGCATTAGCGCCCAGAACCCCTCCAGCATGGTAAAAGACCTTGTCTTACGTTTAGGATGGCAAGGGCGCATCGGATGCGTGTACAGCAACAGTCGTATCGGGTCAAATCATTTACTAATAGATTTCCCCTTGATCCTGATGTATAGAATCGCCAGCGCCGCGACAGCCGCAATCCCAAGAGCCCACGCCCAGACCGGTATGTCATGGAGGTTAAAGCATCGGACATTGATCCACATCCGATTAATCGCCGCCGTCTGCTCCTCATCGAAATAGACCATGATGGATGACTTCGATATCGCCTCCTGGGAAGGATACCGGGAAAAGAGCTGGCGCTCCACCTGGTCTGCCGGAGCCGTGATCACATATTCCTCGTCTCCGTCATCGCCCGAGAAGAAATAGCCCAGCGGATATTCCGCCACGTCTTCCTCGTCCTCGTCCGCTCCATAGCACCAGTCGGCATACTCGAAGATGCGGCCGTCATCCCCGCCGGCAATGACCGAGGTGTATCCGACATAATACATATTCCGAATCACGATGTCCGGCCTGGAGCAGAAATTGATGAAGGCTTCCGCCGCATGCTGCTTGTCCTTATCCTCCCCGATTCCGCTCCTTAGCATGACCCATGCATCGAAATAGATATTTGTTGCCTCTTCCGGCACGGCAAAACTCAGGATATGCCCGTCTTCCTCTGCCTGGTCAAGCGAGTACGTGCCGTCTCCGGACCACTGGTAATTTGCAACGACCTTGCCAGTCACCATATCCGCCTTGCCGGACTCCGTCTCGAAAGAATAGGCATTGTCCTTGACGTCCTGCAGGTAATCCTGCACTTTCGCAATCATCTCCGGAGTGACCTCGTTCATCTCCTGCTCGAGCCGCTGCTTATAATTCGGGTCATTCAGGAACTCCTCGCTCGTCAGCAAATCGTGCTTCAGCGCGCCGACCGCCGCAAAATAAGAGTCCCGCACATTGTCCTTGATTGTGACCTGCCGCCAGAACTTCCGGTTGTTAAGAATCCGCCAGGTCGAGGCCTCCTCCCGGCTCACGACGTCCTGGTTGTACACGATGCCGGTGATTCCCCACATATAACCTGCGGCATAATCAGCCCAGCTCTCCCCGCCGATCTCATGGCTCTCGAAGATGTCGCGCATGTAGGGGGAGACGCCCCTGGTGTAATAATTATACTCGTCATTTTCATCGAAGAACTCGTCAGAGAGCGGAACCAGCATGTCCTCCGCCATCAGTTTCATGAACATATATTCAGAGGGGCAGACGACATCAAAGACATCGCCGAGGGTGAGCATGTTGTAGAGGTCTTCATTTGTCCCGAATGTCGAGTACTCCACCTTCACCCGCTTCCCGTAGGTCTCATAATACCAGTCCTCGAAATCTTCTATCATGGAATTCTCGCCGATAATGTCGCCGCTTTCAAGGTCAATCGTCTCGTCTTCATCCCAGTCGCCCAGGTCGACATACTCCTCCCAGTTGCTGATGCGAAGGACGACGGTCTCGTCATCCGCCGCGGCCTTGACATCTGCTGGGAGCAAAAGCGCAGAGAGGCTCGCGACCCCTGCGAGAGCCACCGCTATAAATTTTTTCGCAAAATTAATCATAATTATTTCCCCTGCCAATTTCGTCCCGCGGGGACGGTCCTTTTGGGCCGAAAAATTTCGGTCCAAAAGGACCGTCCCCGCGGGCCGAAAATTTTTGGCCCAAAAGGACCGTCCCCGCAGGCCGCTCAATCCGCCCTCTTCTCTGCCCGCAGATTCGAAACCGCTACGAAAAGC
>JAUMWM010000038.1:199-16662 GCA_030529705.1 Lachnospiraceae bacterium | reverse complement strand
TACCGAAATCAGAAGTTTGTTGACAGGCGCAATAAAGTATGTTATGATGCTGGAGGTTAGTTCAGTTTAACCGCATATCTAATGCTTCCCTCATATGGAAACATTTATTTTTTTGATTTGTGGTTAGTCATTACTAATTATTTAAAACTACTGTATTTTTCGGATATCCGCCGGGCATCTGCAGTGGTGCGACAATCCGTTGATGCCCGGGAATCAGAGCGGCCGCCTTCATGGGCGGTATTTGACGGACAAAAGGTTAGTGTTAACTAATTTTTAGGAGGAAAACGATGCCCATTTTGGATAAATATCTGGTAGACTACTGCGCTCCTACCCTGGCGGGGCTGAAAACCGGAAGCCTGGTTCCCTTTGAGATGAAGGAACCGGACCTGGCAGCGGAGGTGCGCAGGCTGAACAAAAGTTTTAAAGACAAAGGGATTCGTTTGATTCCTATAAAAAGAAAAGACAGGAAGGCGCTGCTTTACCTCTATCGCCCCGCCCGGCTTAAGGAGGATCTTCTTTCGGCGGAAGCGGGAAGAATCCTGAGAGAAAAGGGCTATCCGGTGGAAAAACCGGATGTTTGTGTCTGTACCCTGGTACGGCACCTTGCCGGTGACAGTGAATTCCCGCATGAAGTAGGGCTGTTCCTCGGATATCCGCCGTCAGATGTAAAGTGTTTCATGGCGGATTCCCGTAAGGGCGTACAGTGTGTGGGCTGCTGGAAGGCATATGGAAACGCTTCGGAAGCAGAAAAGACGTTTAACCTATTCCGAAAATGCACGGCTGTTTACAGGAAGCTTATGGAAGAAGGGAAATCGCTGGAACAGCTGACAGTAAAAGAACACGGGTTAAAAATGGGAGTGACGGCAAGCGCGTGATTAGGAGGTTATTATGAGCGTTGTGATTATTGGCGGGAATGAATGTATGGAGCGGCGGTACTGCGAACTGTGTAAGAACTACGGATGTAAGGCAAAAGTGTTCTGTAAACCGTGCGCGTCCATGGGAGACCGTATCGGAAAAGCGGACATGATTATTCTTTTTACCCACACAGTTTCACACAAAATGGTCCGGAGTGTAATGAAAAACGCAGGCAGCGGCAGCCGGATTGTCCGGAGCCATACAAGTTCCCTTGCCTCCCTGCAGACTATCCTGCAGGCAGCTACTGTGTAAAAGATTGTATGCCCACAAAGAGTATTTTTTGTTGGGCTGCATATAAAAACGAATCCGGAATTCCGGAAAAATGAAAGGAGTTTCTTTATGAGTAAGGTTGCGGTTGTTTTTTGGAGTGGGAGCGGCAATACAGAAGCGATGGCGCAGGCTGTTGCAGAAGGTGCAAAAGGAAAAGGAGCCGAGGTGGAAATCATCGGAGCGGCTGATTTTTCATCGGACTTGGTAAATGCTTATGACGCGATTGCATTCGGCTGCCCGGCTATGGGGGACGAAGTACTGGAGGAATCGGAGTTCGAACCCATGTTTACGGAGGTGGAGACCTCACTTGAGGGAAAGAAAATCGCTCTGTTCGGATCCTACGGATGGGGAGACGGGCAGTGGATGCGCGACTGGGAAGAACGGTGCGGCAATACCGGTGCGGTATTGGCTGCAGACAGTGTCATTGCGAATGAGGCCCCGGATGACGAGGCTGTTTCGGCCTGCAAAGCGCTTGGTGCTGCCCTTGTCTGATGGAAGTATGGTATGGCGGAAGATTTGATTGCAGCCGGGCTGTGTCTGTCTATACTGGTCGGCACAGCCGGGCTTTCGGCATTAAAGAAAAAACTTCTTGCAATAGCCGGACATTGCAGACGGTAAACGCAGGATGGACTATAAAAAAGAATGAACACGAAAAAGGTACTGATTCTGCAGCAAAAGCAATACTCACAGGAAAGAGGGCGCTGTTTGTATAAGACAATATAAAATAAGAAAGGAGATACAAAAAATGAAGTGGGGCAGATTATGTTTTTTTGCGGGTGGAGTGTGGTTCGGAACAGTCGGTGCGAGGATACTCTCAGGCAGGAGTGCGAAGAAAGTTTATTCGCATTGCACGGCAGCAGTAATCCGGGCAAAGGATGCAGTTGTGGATCAGGCTTCGGTCATTCAGGAAAACTGTTCGGATATTTATGAAACTGCAAAGCAGATCAATAAAGAAAAAGCTGCAAGAGAAACGGAAGAAATGATTGATGATACAGAAACGCCGCAGAGAAAAGAAAACGAACCAGAAGAATAAAAAAGATTATCAGAGGCATGACTTATGAAAGCAGTAATAAAACATGATATTCCGGGAAGGATGCGCGTTCATTTCTTAAGGCGGCGATTTGGTTACAGGGAGGCAGATGCGCTGCAGTACTATCTGCAGGGGTTTCCATGTATCAAAAAGGCAGTCGTCTATGAGAGAACAGCAGACGCGGTTGTGAAATATTGCGGATCTCGTTATGAAATAATACGCATCATACGAGAGTATTCTCCGGGAGTGGAAGATGTCCCGGACAGTTATTTTGAAAGCTCTGCGAGAGAAATGAACGCAAAGTATTATGAACGCATTGTTATGTCGGCGGTCTGGTATTGTGGAAAACAGTTGTTTTTCCCGGCACATATAAGAAGTATCCTGACCTTTATGAAATCCGTATATTATATCTGGCGCGGACTGAAGACAATACCGGAGAAGAAATTGAAGGTCGAACTGCTGGATGCTGCGGCAATCGGCGCATCCATTCATATCAGGGATTATTCCACGGCTTCCTCAGTCATGTTCCTATTAAGTCTCGGAGACACTTTGGAAGAGTGGACGCATAAAAAATGCACTACGGACCTTGCCAGACAGATGTCCCTTAATATCAGCCGGGTGTGGAAATCGGAGGGGACTGAGGAGGTTCTGACAGACAGCGGGCTTATTGAGGTCGGTGATCGGGTCGTCGTCCGCATGGGCAATATCATTCCCTTTGACGGCGTGATCGTCAAGGGCCATGCGCTTGTGAATCAGGCATCCATGACAGGGGAATCCATCCCTGTCAGAAAAGAGGAGGGCGGGAGTGTATTTGCCGGAACTGTTGTTGAAGAAGGAGAGATCACGATACGCGTTACGGCTGTGGGCGGAAGCGGGAGGTATGACAAGATTGTCCGCATGATTGAGGAGACCGAGAAGCTGAAATCGGGACTTGAGAGCAAGGCTGAAGGCCTGGCAGACAGATTGGTACCTTATACGCTTGCAGGAGCTGCTGCGGTATTCCTGCTAAGCCGCAGTGTGATGAAAGCCGTGTCGGTTTTGATGGTGGATTATTCCTGTGCCCTGAAGCTTGCCATGCCGATCTCCGTGCTGTCAGCTATCAGAGAAGCCGGCGAATTTGATGTAACTGTCAAAGGCGGGAAATTCCTGGAGGCAGTCTCCGAAGCGAGTGTTATCGTGTTCGACAAAACAGGCACCCTTACAAAGGCACAGCCCGTTGTAAAAGATATCATTTCGTTTGATGGGGAGAACGGAAATGAGATGCTGCGCGAGGCAGCCTGTCTGGAAGAACATTTTCCTCATTCCATAGCAAATGCGGTCGTTGCGGCTGCTGCAGAAAGAGGGCTCGCGCACGATGAGCTTCATGCGAAAGTTGAATATGTGGTAGCCCATGGAATATCTTCCGAGATTAACGGCTCCCGTGCGCTGGTTGGCAGTTACCATTTCATCTTTGAAGATGAGGACGTCAGCATGCCGGAGGATGGAAGAGAACAGTTTGAAGCACTGTCCGATGCGTATTCCCATCTTTATTATGCGAAAGGCGGAAAGCTTGCGGCAGTTATACTGATAGAAGACCCGATACGCGAAGATGCGAGAAAGGTCGTGGACGCGCTGAGAAAGCGGGGGATAGGACATATCGTCATGATGACCGGCGACAGCGAACGGTCAGCAAAACGAATTGCCTCCCTTGCAGGTGTGGATGAATGCCATGCAGAAGTTCTTCCCGAGGATAAGGCGCGCTTTGTGGAGGAGAACAGGAAAGCCGGCCTTAAGGTGATTATGGTCGGGGACGGGATCAATGACTCGCCTGCACTGTCGGCTGCAGACGCAGGGATCGCAATCAGTGACGGGGCGGAAATCGCAAGACAGATTGCTGATATCACGGTCGGTTCGGATGATTTGCACAGAATAGTGATGCTGAAGGACCTGAGCGACTGCCTAATGAAGAGGATTCGGTTCAACTACAGAATGATAGTAGGGTTTAACTCCGGTCTTATTGCCCTCGGCCTGCTGGGGATTCTGCCATCCTCCATATCGGCGCTCCTTCACAATGCTTCGACAATCGCGCTGGGGATCAACAGTACGACAAAGCTCCTTAAAAAGAAATGATAGCCGATGAAATTTTCAAATGTAAAACGATGCCTCTTGAGAAAATAAAAAAACATAATCCCCACCCGCCCGCTCATACGTATAAATGGCTGAAAGACAAAAAGAGCAGATAAGAATAAAAAAAGAAGGTGACAGGATTATGAGAATTTTAGCAAATGTATTATGGATAATATTCGGCGGATTAATAAGTTCGCTTGGCTGGGTAATTGCGGGATGCCTCTGGTGCATAACCATTGTCGGAATTCCCGTAGGACTCCAGTGCTTCAAACTGTCGTCTATCTCGCTGAATCCTTTCGGCAAAGAGGTCATATATGAAGGCGGATCCGTGTCATTCCTGCTTAATGTAATATGGTTTCTGGTTTCCGGCCTGGAACTTGCGTTGATGAACTTCATTATCGGGTTATTGCTGTGCTGCACGGTTATCGGAATCCCGTTCGGCAAACAGTTCTTTAAGATTGCGAAGCTTTCACTGGCTCCATTCGGCGCAACTGTGGTCAGAACAAATGTCTTATAAGGAATTTCATAAATAATGCGTTTCGATGACGAGGGCGTCCGATGAGACGGCCTCGTTCTTATATTAACTTTAATATCATAAATCATCCGGAAGCCTAAAAATATTCTGACAATATCTCGAAAAGATGTTACAATAAGGGTATCGCAAGAATCGTAACAACAGAGTAATGAGAGGAGGGAACTAAAATGAAGTGGATTTGGAAAAAGACGATTGCGACATGTTGCACTGCGTTACTACTTATGACGATGCCCGGAATCATCGTGTTGGCAGACGAGGCGCAGGCTGAACAGCTGCAAGATGCGGATGTGGTAACGGATGGTGCATATTCAGACATCGGAGAAACCGCATTGGGTGACATGCTCTCTTCTGATGGGGCAGATGATGGCCAGGCGGCCTTGGCATATGCAGAAGGAGAAGGAAGCGGCGACCTGATTGATGAGGAAATCGCAGCAAACGGAAGCCCGACCGCTGAGGAACCGGAGATCAAAGACGGTTTGACCGCCGAAGTGCCCAAGGACGTTGACAGCCAGGACTATGCAACAGAGAACGATGACAGTTTGGCTGACGAAAAAGCCGAAACAACTGATGCCTCGATTGCCGAAGCCGTCGATGTAGCCGATGACTCCGCCTCTGAGGATGAGGTAGGACTCTCGTGGACGGTATTTGAAGATTTACAAGTTGCTTCAAATCTAACAGCAACACTGCATTGGTCTTCCTATACTTCGCTCCCTACCATTGGGTCGCTTACGTTTAAATCCACCGGCGGAACGCTGCCCAATAACTGGAAGACAGTGATAAGTAACGAGCAGAATGGGTATGAAGAATGGAAGGACTTGGTCACATCGATAAGATTTGATACAGACGGAGGCGCATGCTATCTGCCCACGAGTTGCAAAGACTTATTTGCGGATATGAAAAATCTCAGGAATGTTTACCTGAGCAACGTCAATACAACAAAGGTTAAGTACACAACGTCCATGTTCAAGTCGTGCGGGGCTCTGGAAAGTATAGAGTTCGGGAATTTCAATACGTCCAACGTGCTGAATATGAGCGAGATGTTTTATGGATGCAAGGGCCTTAAAGAGATAGACTTGAGCAGCTTTAATACGTCAAAGGTCACCGATATGTCCCATATGTTCTCAGAGAACGAATCTCTGACAAGCCTGGACGTATCAAAATTCGATACATCGCAAGTCAAAAATATGTCCTGGATGTTTTCGAACTGCTATCAGCTGAAAAGTCTGAATCTGAGCAATTTTAACACGGCAAATGTCACCGATATGTCCAACATGTTCAGCCTCACCTCAAATATCACGAAACTGGACTTGACCAGCTTTGATACCAAAAAAGTCACGAATATGGATTCTATGTTCAGTCACTGTTACGGGCTGAAAACGCTGGATCTCAGCAGTTTTGAATTGGTATCAATTAAATATTTAAATGGTTACAATGTTGACGGAATACTCTTTTACTGTAATGCGCTTGAATATCTCTATACGCCGAAAGAAAATAAATTTAAGGTGCCTTTCGGCGCCCTGGAGTTTGTTCAGACAATGTATGATGACCAGGGGAATGCGTATACCGCAATGCCGATCCGTTCAGGCAGCATACTGCTTCGGAACAAGAAAATAATTGACCTGAAGTATGCGGATATCAGCGGCGTCAGTATATCATATGGCTACACGGGGAACGCATACAAACCGGCTTTCAGCATTTACATCGGTGATGTAACTCTCAAGGCGGATACTGATTATACGTACGTATACGAGAATAATGTAAATCCGGGAACTGCGACGATCACCGTGACCGGCAAGGGAAATTACACCGGGACGCTCGTCAGGGAATTTGAGATTGTGAAGTGTGCAACTTCTCTCGTTTCAGGCAAGACGTATATGCTGATTCCGAAAAACAATCCCAAAACAGCTGTCTGCCCGGAAAAAGGAGGGATAATCGATAATACGAAGGTGTATATTACAAATAAGAGCACCTCTGAAGCGATGCGGTTTAAGGCCGTGAAGCAATCTGACGGCACATGGAAACTTGTGAACTCCAAAAGCGAGCTGGTTCTTGCGGTCCAGCAGAACAAGAAGGAAATCGGGTATGGCCTCGTTCTCTACAGGCAGACAGAGAAGCCGGCCCAGAACTGGAATTTGGTGAAGAAATACGACAATTCATTTGCAATCATAAACTCCGTGAGCGGCCTGTCGGTTGCGTTGGCTAATTCATCTGCCGAGCCGGGTACGAAACTTTGTATGGCTGCGACAAAGAGCGATGGCCTGCAACGTTTCTATTTAGTGGAGACACAAGCGGTGAACGCTCCTTTCGATGGTATCGGTTATGTTCGAGCATCGAAGGATCCATCGTTCGTCCTCAATGTATCCGGCGCTTCAAATTCAGCAGGAGCGAATATAAATCTGAACAAGTTCAGCCAAATGCCGTCAAAGATGTTCAAATTCACTTATAGCGGGGGCGGTTACTATCGCATTGAAACTGCGACTCCCGGAATGGTTCTTACGATAGCGGGGAATTTAGGCACGGACGGAAGAAACGTTGTTCAGGATACGTGGAAAGGGCTGGAAGGCCAGGTATGGAGAGTGAGGAAAAATTCCGATGGCACATTGACAATGACCAGCAAGCTTGGCACCGTCCTTCATATTTCCGGCAATAAGATGGCGAGCGGCACGAACGTGCTGGCGAAAAATCCGTCCGCATCCACGGCGCAGAGATGGTTTCGAACACCGAAGTGACAGAATCTTGGTTGGAAGTTCCCATAT
The DNA here is from genome assembly GCA_030529705.1 of Lachnospiraceae bacterium. GTDB lineage: Bacteria > Bacillota > Clostridia > Lachnospirales > Lachnospiraceae > Chordicoccus. The sequence goes on along the minus strand of JAUMWM010000038.1, from coordinate 9,050 downwards.
TCTTTTGTAAAGCCGAGATAAAACTGTGGTCAGAACGAGTGTCTTATAAGGTATTTCGTAAATCATACGTTTCGATAACGAGGCCGTCCAATGAGGCGGCCTCGTTTTTGAGTTGCCTTCAACCCGCCCACATGCTGTACTTAACCAGACGGAACATATTCGTCCTCGTACACTTTCCGTATGCGGCTCATGGGGTGCATCTGCCCAATCATCAGCCACAGACCCGTCATGCCCAGATCCTCTTCGCTGTCCGGATTGCCGTCGTTAATATAATCCAGCTTTGAAAGCAGACCCGGAAGATCTCCGATTCCATCCCCGTCACTGTCACAAAAAGAGTAGACAAACACCTCATAGGTCGTGCGGCAAAAAATGTCCAAATCCGGATTTTCACTTTGCTGACTGGCAGCTCCGCCGCTCTCCTGACCGGCAATCCCTCCATCCTGATTGGCAGCTGCGTCCCCCGTGGCTAAGATGCCATTCCCTGCATTCTGTTCGACCTCCTGCACGACTTCAGGCGCGCCGAAAATCGCAAGAACAACTACCAGGATAAAAGCCACCAGCCATCTTAGCGCTCTTCTCATTTTTGATTTCTCATGCTTACCGCACTTCAACATTCCCCTCCCTCAAAGCATTTTATTTGATCTGGCACAGGTTGCCATCAGGCAGTCTTCAAAATCTTTTGCCTTTACCTGAAAGGCGGCGACAACATCATCATCGTTGGTCACAGTGAGGATTTTGACAATGCGGTCGGACTTCCAATCATTGCGATTCCTCTGTTATCCTTATTGTAACATCTATTCGAGATATTGTCAGATTATTTTAGGCATCCGGATGATTTATGGATTAGAGATGGCGGCTCACCTTTTCGTATATTCGGGCAAAATCAACGCTGCACTCGCCCTTTGATATGCCGATTGGAACCGTGTCAGTGAAAGCATATGTTACGGGTTGCTGGTCGTGTTCCAGGTCATAGACCGTGATCGTCAGTTTCTCCGGGTCTACAATCCAATATTCTCTTACGCGCGCATTGCGGTATTTATTCAGTTTCCGGAATGTGTCGTGATAGCGGTTGGAGGGGGAGAGGATTTCGATGATAAAATCCGGCGCCCCGTTCGTTCTGCGGTGATCGTTATCCTTGTTGTTGCATGTGATAAACAGGTCCGGCTGCACCATGGTCCATTGATCGTTGTCCAGACGGACGTCTGAGGGGGCGAAAAGCAGTAGGCATTCCGGGTGGTTTTCCACACAGGGGGCAATCTGCAAGTATAACTGCCCCAAAATAATCTGGTGGGCCCAGCTGGGCGATGCCATGTCATAGATCCAACCGTCAATCAGCTCTACCCTTCTTTCTTCCGGCAGGGCATAATAGTCCTCTATGGTGTATGAACCCTGTCGGGCATCTTCCGAGCGGTAAGCCTCCGATGGTTCGCAGGCCAGAATCTGGTCGGAGTTTTCAGGAAGGTCAGCGTATTCGGGGGCTTTCTTATCTTTTTTCTGGTTCTCTGTCAAGAATTTTTCCTCCTTTTTTCGTGGTAATATCGTGTCGTTTTCAGTTCCTGTAGCCACATTGTAAATCCCATAACAAGGCAGCGTATCCGACTCCTCCCCATCACTTCGCATCATTTTGAACAGCCCCAGCGGCAAGCTCCGTCAGCTCCGAAACCGCCTCATCGTACGTCAGAGCTTCCATTCCGTTCTTTTGGGCAATCCGAATCAGGACCTCGTCATCGTTATCTCCGCTGAGCAAAATTCTGTCAAGATTGTCATAGTAAGAACTCTTTATCTTCTCGTAGTCCTCCTTGCTGATTTCCGTGTCATTGTGGTAGTACGTATCAATCCAGTTCTCATAGGAGTCATCCGGGTATGTCTCCTGCCGGATTTTATCCGCCTCCGACAGAATCCCATTCGACTCCTTCAGGCAACTATAATTATAGTCCCATCCCTCATCGCCAATCCCATCATAGCGGTAAAGGCTTCCGTCTTTCCCCCTGAAAACGCAGAAATTTGTTCCACCGGCGACCTGTACGTCTAGCGTCTCATCGTACAGCGTCTTGACCATGGAATCCTCACAGGTGCAGACAACGAGGTTCGCCGCAAAATAATGTCCATCATTAGAAGTCCCGCTGCCTCTCATGAAAATGAGTTCAGGAGCCTCGTTTCCGTAAACGTCCGCAAGAGCTATCGGGTAGACCGTTCCGTATGTCAGCCTGTCATTTTCATACGATTCATTCTGCCAGGCGTAGGCGGCAATGACATCCCTGTTATCCTGCAAAACCTTTAGATAGGCGGCATATGCCTCCGAATAATCTGACATCTCGGGGGCGGGCGAAGCGGATGTGTCACTTGACGCATCCGTTTTCACAGACTTCGTATCGGACTCGTCTGTTTCTTTTTGCGAGCTGTCCTCCGATGCTACCGAATCTTCTTTGTGCGACTCCTGAAAGGAATCTGACCGGGAGTCCGATGCGGGAAGGGACTCGGTACTTCCGCAGCCGAAAAGCAGGCCGGCCGTCATTATGGCGGTTACTAACAATCCAATATTTTTTTTAATCATGGTAAACTCTCCGTAAAAATAATAGTATTTTAATAGTGTTCCATATCCTAACTGCATAAAGCAGAATCTTCGCAGAATGGGGACGTTCCTTTTCATGCGATATTTTGCCATTTTACGCAGAAAACGCTCCTAAGGATTGGGTCGAAAATTAGTGTCCCGAATTCTTCAGCATGTAGGGATAGAGGATAGAAAGCGGGACATAACTATATGACTCAATCCTAAAGATTCTGGCTTTTTGTAGCAACAAGGAGTCTTTAGACAAGTCTAACACATTTAACCTGAAATGGGGAGTGTAGAGTCTGTGAATCAGTCAAGGGCTTTCGTGGAAGATTTTAAGCACGTGGAAAAAGATAAAACGATTCTTGTCTAAATCAACATATTTCTGTAAAATAATACTTATAAGACAATTATAAGAAAATCAAGGATTATCATCGGAAACTAACAGACTATAGCTGTAAAAAGGAGGAGAAAACATGAGGATTAACTTTATACAAGATACCGCAAATGAAGAAAGAGATAAAATCGTTAAAAGGAGAAACAGTAGAGCTGTATCTGGCATTCGAAAGACTTTTCTTGCAGTTGCTTTCGCATTTATCCTCTTTCTGTCATGCGGAGGATATAATGTTGTTGTTCAATCCGTAGATGCCGCCGCCAAATATTATAAAGTGACCGGGACTGAAAACTATCTTGCCTTGCGCAGCGAGCCGTCTTACAACCGAAGCAATGAGATAGGAAAGCTTTACAACGGTGATACAGTACAGTATATCCATTCTGGAGAAGGAAAATTCTGGTACGTATCCTCATCGGTAGGTGAAGGTTATGTCAATAAAGACTTCCTTACTCCGACAAGCTCATCTGCTGCCTCAAACAGCGATAAGTCCGTACCTGTCAATCAGGGGGTTTATAGCGAAGGATTCACATATAACACGATGAAGGTGACGGGTACGAAAAATTACCTTGCGCTTCGAAGCGGGCATTCTGCCGACTCTTCCAATGAAATCGGAAAGATTTATAATGGCGACACAGTGACCCTGATAAAAGATCATGATACCAAATACTGGTTGGTTTACGCTCCTACGGTCGGCAAGTTCGGCTTTGTCAATGCAGACTATCTGGAATTAGCCGCGAACAGAAAGTTTACATATGTCATGAACGACATATATGTGGCAGAAGGGATGAGCAACTATCTCGCGCTTCGAAATGCCATGTCCTATAGTTCGTCCAACGAAATCGGAAAGATTTATTTTGGAGAACCTGTGGAAAACCTTGAAGAGGGAAATTCTACATATTGCAAAGTATATGCTCCCACTCTTAACAAGTACGGTTATGTCGACAAGAGTTACCTCAGAAAGGTAGCCGGCCAAGATTCCGCTTCTTATACATCATACAAAGTAAGAGGCGTAAAGAATTATCTCGCACTTCGAAACGAAATGAAGAAAAGCTCTTCCAATGAAATAGGGAAAATTTGGGAAGGCGAGCGGGTAGAGTTTATCGGGAGGGGTGATTCCACCTACTGGTTCGTCTATGCGCCGACACTTGGAAAATATGGATATGTCGACAATAATTATCTGGCATGACAAGTGTTTTCGGCCCGCGGGGACGGTCCTTTTGGGTCAAAAAATTTTCTCAAACAGGAGCAGTAATTCTTCGGGGGAGTACAGGGCGATTCCGAAACCAAGGAAGTCTTTTTTGTTCCTTGTGACGATTCCATCGCATTTATTTGACTTGGCACAAGTTGCCATCAGGTAGCCTTCAAAATCTTTTGCCTTTACCTGAAAGGCGGCGACAACATCGTCGTTGGTCACAGTGAGGATTTTGACAATATTGAGGATATTACTGATGACCCGGTATGTGTCTTCCACGCTGCCAAGGGCTTTCCGCGTGATATAGAAGATATCCGTAACGGCAGAAGCAGAAACGAATCCATTCACGTCATGATCTTCACAAAGCTTCAAGACAGCCCGGGAGTCATCATAGAAAGGTTTCCTGTGGATAAGGACGTCAAGGAGAATATTGGTGTCAATCACTCTGGACGGCGAGGAACTGACCGAACAGATTGGAACAACTGACAGGATGTATGAAAGCGGCGATCAGGGAGAGGAAGAGAATACGGAAGCGGACGAGCGCGTTTCCTGCATCCGTGAATGGGTCGCAAATATCTTTTTCTATACGAAAAACGGCACAACCATCATGATTGACGCAGGGTATAACTACGCCCGCCTTGCAGAAAAAATGGGCTGGCTTGACATTGACCCTTCCTCGATCCGGCATATTCTGATCACCCATCAGGATACGGACCACGTAGGGGCGCTTGAGACCGACAGTGAATGTCTGTTCAAGGACGCGAAGGTCTATATCGGGGAAATCGAGAACAGGTATCTTACCGGAGAAACCAGAAGACGTGTCATCCATGGGCTTTATAAGCTGCCCATGGTCAAAACGGATAATGAGAAGGTGCTCCTGAAAGACGGCGAGATTCTCGACATTGACGGCATCAAAATCGAGTGCCTCCTGGTTCCCGGCCACACCTGGGGACACATGGTATATCTGATCGACGGTACTTGATCTCCCCGGAGTGCTGAACTACATTTTGTTCTGTTACATTAAAACCCCTGTCCTTTTCGCCATTGCTTCGTTGTCACCGATTGGCAATGCTCGGCGCATACAGAACGTTCCGTTGAGGTGGTTAAAGTTTGAAACTCTGTTTCAAATCTACCATTAACGGCACCTGCCCATACGCGCAGGGTCAGAAAAGAGGTAAAAATGATGAAACCAGTTGAAGAAAGAATACAGGATGCAAAAGCCTACAGGAAAAGCACGTCCCGCAGCTCTCTCGGAGCGTGGGAGCCGCAGATGAATCGCCCGATTGTTAAGCAGCTTCTTTTGGAGCAGGAGGAGACGCGCCAGAAGGAGCTGATCCCTATCCGGCGTGAGCGTATGTCGGTTTCGCCCTTTACCTTTTTCAGGGGCGCGGCCGTCATTCAGGCGCATGACATCGCATCTACGCCCGGGACGCCTTTCCGGGTACAGGCGTGCGGGGATGCGCACATGTCGAATTTCGGGATATTTGCGTCTCCCGAGCGTCGGCTGGTATTTGACATAAATGATTTCGATGAGACTTTGCCGGCGCCATTTGAAGTAGATGTAAAGCGGCTCATAGCCAGCATAGAAATCTGCGGGAGGTGCAGGGGCTTTACGGGCGAGCAGAGCGCATCGGCCGTCCATGATGCGGCGGCGGCCTATCGGCAGGCCATGCGGGAGTATTCCGACATGGGGAATCTGGACGTGTGGTACCATCACGTGGATGTTGAAGATCTGGTGGAGGAAAATGCCGATTCGATGAACAAGCAGCAGGCTAAGAAGGTAGAGGAGATGAGGGAGAAGGTTCTGGCAAAGAACAGCGACCGCGCCGTCAGGAAACTGACGGAAACCGTCGACGGCCGGCTGCGCATTAAGAGCGATCCGCCCCTCATCGTCCCGATTCGTGAAATGCTGGATTCGGAGAAGATGCTCTATGATTTCAAGGACATCATGAAGGCAATTGAGCTTTATAAAGAGTCGCTGCCGGCGGAGAGGAGGGGGCTGATTGACCAGTACCAGCCGATTGAGCTGGCCCATAAGGTCGTCGGCGTCGGAAGCGTTGGCAGGAAGGCGTGGATTCTGATTATGATGGGGCGTGATAACGGCGATCCTCTCGTGCTGCAAATCAAGGAGGCGGAACAGTCGGTCCTTGAGAAGTATTATGGTGCCAGCGCCTATGCCGAATGCGGCCGGAGGGTGGTGGAAGGCCAGCGGGCCATCCAGACTGCGGGCGACATCCTGTTGGGCTGGCTTCGCCTGAATTTTCAAAATGGAAGCCGTCATGATTACTATGTTCGCCAGCTGTGGGACGCCAAGGGGTCTTTTGACTTGGATGCGATTTCTTTTGAGGGGTATCACAAGTTGTCCATGTTGTGCGCGAGGACGCTGGCTCACGCCCATGCGAAGACCGGCGACAGGCATGCGATAGCGGCTTATCTGGGGAAGGGCGAGGTATTTGAGAGAGCCATGGCGCGGTACGCCATAGCTTATGCGGACCAGAATGAGGCGGACTATGAGGAATTTATGAAGTTTAACGCAGGCTATTGATTATTTCCAACAGCGCGGCTGGTCAACTGCGCTTGTCATCCTGAGCGTTAGCGCCTGTCATCCTGAGCGTTAGCGAAGGATCTTATATGCTAAACTTTCGCTGTTCATTGCTGTCTGTATAAGATCCTTCGCTGCGCTCAGGATGACAAGTGGCCGGGAATTGCAGGAGAGGGGCGTTCTTTCTTATCTAAGAATGTCGGTTTTTCTGACATTCTTTCCTGGCGCATCGGACCGCAATAAGCGGAGCAAATTGGCTGCTGCGAAACAGTCAGAGGGGGCGGTTCCGAAGAGCCGCCCCTTGCTTATTCTTTATTTACAAATGTCGCAGATGCGGGATGCATCAAAGCCCGATCAGGCTGCCGGCGATCCAGCCCTTGCCCTTGTTCGTCATAATCGGGTACCATTTATAGCCGTCCTTCACGACCGGTGCACCGATTGTCGAGACTTTCTTGCCGTTGCTCACGCGGCCGAGGATTCCGCTCTTGAGGCCCGGTGCCGTCCGTACGTTCGCATATCCGGCAGATGTGTTTTTGACCGGCCTTGTGATGCCGCCGTTGATCTCTTCAAGTTCCATCTCGTCAATTCTGAATTCTTCTGACATTGTATTTTCTCCTTTATATCTGATGTGGTCTGTTTATCTGTGTTATCGCCGTTCTGGCGGATTTCTCTTTTAAGGCACAACCAAGGGGTTTGTTTTTGTCTTCCTTTGTTTGCCCTTTCGGTTATATATACGTGAATTCCGGGGAGGAGGGCTAATGGAAACTATATTGTTTACGTCATTTGTTTCTCGTTTGTCATCCTGAGCGTAAGCGAAGGATCTTTCACATACAGTCGCTTGTTAAGGGTAAAAGATCCTTCGCTGCGCTCAGGATGACGCTAAATTTGTCACAAGAGTTTTCGACCCGCGGGGACGATTCTTTTGGGCCGAAAAATTTTGGCCCAAAAGGACCGTCCCCGCGGACCGAAAATTCTTGGTCCAAAAGGACCGTCCCCGCGGGCCGATTGTAGCGCGATTTATGAAAATTAGAGAGGAGTATTATTATGTCTGAGAATTGTACACCAACAGATTGCAGTTCATGTGGGAAAGATTGTTCATCGAGGATGTCTCCGCAGAGCCTGCAAGAGCCGGCAAATGCGTCTTCCAACATAAAGAAAGTCATCGGCGTAGTCAGCGGAAAAGGCGGAGTGGGCAAATCGCTTGTCACCTCCCTCCTGGCCGTTGCTTCCGCAAAGAGCGGAAAGAAAGCGGGAATTCTGGATGCCGACATTACGGGACCGTCCATTCCCCGCATCTTTGGAATCAGCGAGACGGTATATGGAACTGATCTCGGAATTATCCCTGCAGTCAGCAAGGAAGGAGTCAAGCTGATTTCAACAAACCTGATTCTTGACGACCCGGGTCAGCCGGTCGTCTGGAGGGGACCGGTCATCTCCGGCGTGGTCAAACAGTTCTGGAACGAGGTGGTTTGGGGAGACATCGACTATCTCTTTGTGGACATGCCTCCCGGAACCGGGGACGTCCCCCTGACCGTTTTCCAGTCCCTTCCGGTCGATGGGATCATCATCGTCACGTCCCCTCAGGACCTGGTATCCATGGTTGTCGAGAAGGCAGTAAGGATGGCGGAACTGATGGCCATTCCGGTTCTGGGCATCATTGAGAACATGGCATACCTGGAATGTCCGGATTGCGGCAAGAAAATTTACGTGTTCGGCCAGGGGAGGACGGAAGAGGTAGCTGCTCGCCATAACATTAGAAGGCTTGCCCGTCTGCCGATCAGGCCGGAGCTTGCGGAATTGTGCGATGCGGGCAGGATCGAGGAGGCAGAGGATTTGGTGCTCGAGACGGTGAAGTCCTTCGTAGAATGAGGGCGTGAGGAGTTGTCATGAAAATGAAGCCGTACGTGGGATAATTGCGCGAGGAACTGTCATGAAAATGAAGCCGTTCTTGGAATGCTTCTATGAGGGGCTGTCACAAAATGAAGTCGTCAGATGGCGGATTTGTTTTGTGGCAGTCCCTCTTATGCGAATTATCTGCGTTATTCTCAGTAAGAATTCTAATCTGCATGAAGTAGGAACTTCGCAGAACTGGGACCTTAGCGACTGGTCAGCGATTGCCCGACTTTTTTAATTTTTTTTGTGTCAAGCATTTTTTAATTTTTTTTGTGTCAA
>JAUMWM010000038.1:0-189 GCA_030529705.1 Lachnospiraceae bacterium | reverse complement strand
ATCGAAGCGGTAAAGGAATTTATGGGTGATATCTGATTCGGAATTTTAAAATAAAAAGTTTAGGTTGATTTTTTATTATCTTTGTGTATAATATATTAAGTCACCTGCCGATATGGCTCAGTTGGTAGAGCAACGCATTCGTAATGCGTAGGTCGTCAGTTCGAGTCTGACTATCGGCTGTGAAACCCC
>JAUMWM010000215.1 GCA_030529705.1 Lachnospiraceae bacterium | reverse complement strand
GCTAACGCTCAGGATGACAGAGGGGGGTCCCCTGTAATTATGATACGACTCGATGGCCTTTTATAAAGATCCTTCGCTAACGCTCAGGATGACAGAGGAGGGATCCCCTGTAATTATGATACGACTCGATGGCCTTTTATAAAGATCCTTCGCTAACGCTCAGGATGACAGAGGGGGGTCCCCTGTAATTATGATACGACTCGATGATTTGGAAAACGGCTACTTCATATATCAGGACACCGATTTTTTCTGCTTCGGCATAGATGCCGTCCTGCTAGCGCACTTCGCCAAATTGAAACCCGGCGACCGCGTCCTCGACCTCTGCACCGGCAACGGAATCGTTCCGCTGCTCATGCATGCGGCGGCCAGGGACGAGGGGGTGCCGGCGACATTTGCAGGAATGGAAATCTTACAGCCCATGGCAGAACTGGCAGCCAGATCCGTCCGGCACAACCATCTGGAAAATGACATTGAAATCACGGAGGGCGACCTCCGGGAAGCCGTGGATTTTTATGGACCTGCTTCCTTTTCGCTTGTCACCTGCAACCCTCCCTATATGAGGGCGCGGCAGGGCCTGCTTGGAAAGACCGGATCGAAAACAGCTACGCAACAGTTGCCGCTTGCGGATGCCAACGCAAAAACAGCCGCCAGGCAGATGTCGCTTGCGGATGCCAACGCAGAAACAGTCGCCAGGCAGATACCGCTTACGGATGCCGATACAAATACATTTGCCAAGCAAAACCCGCATGGAAGTGCCGATGCAAAAACAGCCGCCAAGCAGAAACAGCTTGCGGATGCCGATGCGAAAACAGCTGCGCTACAGGAACCGTACACCGATGCCAGTGCGAAAACAATCGCCCGGCACGAAATACTTTGCACGCTTTGCGATGTCATTTGCCAGAGCGCGAAAGTCTTAAAAAGCCGCGGGCGGTTTGCCATGGTGCATAGACCAGGGCGGCTTCCGGAGATATTTGCCCTTCTGCGCGAACACCATCTTGAGCCAAAACGGATGCAGCTTGTCTGCCCTTACGTTGACAAGGCTCCGACGATGGTTCTGATCGAGGCGGTGAAGGGCGGCGGGCCGCAGCTCAATGTGGAGCCGCCGCTGATTGTATACAACGCGGACAGGACATACACAGAGCAAGTACTGAAAATCTATGGAAAGAATGCCTTGTAGCATCAAACACACAGGAGGCCCCATGCCCGGCACACTCTATCTCTGCGCAACCCCCATCGGAAACCTCGAAGACATCACGCTCCGCGCGCTCCGAATCCTGAAAGAAGTCGACCTCATCGCCGCCGAGGACACCCGCACGAGCGGCAACCTCCTGCGGCACTTCGACATCCACACCCCCCTGACCAGCTACCACAAGTTCAACGAGCGCGAGAAGGGCCAAGAGCTGGTCGAGCGGCTGCTTTCCGGGACAAATGTCGCCCTCGTCACCGATGCCGGCACCCCCGCCATCTCCGACCCGGGCGAAACTCTCGTCCGCCTGTGCATCGAAAACCACGTCCCGGTGACTTCCCTTCCCGGCGCAAATGCCTGCATCACCGCCCTCACCCTCTCCGGACGCTCTACGAGGCGTTTCGTTTTCGAGGGCTTTCTTCCAACCGACAAGAAAGAGCGCAGGGAGGTCCTTCGGCAAATGAAAACCGAGCCGCGCACCATCGTCCTCTATGAGGCGCCCCACCGGCTGGCGAAAACGCTGCAGATTCTGGCCGAAACTCTCGGGGAGGCCCGAGGCATTACGCTTTGCCGGGAACTCACCAAGCGGTTTGAGACCATCACGGTCACGACGATCGGGGAAGCGATTGCGGCGGCCGCCGAAACGGACCCCCGCGGCGAGTACGTCCTCGTCCTGGACGGAAAGCCGGACGCGGAGACAGAGGCGGAGCGGCAGACGGAATTTGCGGAAATTTCCATCGCCGACCACGTGGCTTCTTTCGAGGCGCAGGGCATGCCACGCAAGGAGGCCATGCGCGCTGTTGCCGCGGCGCGGGGCATATCCCGCCGCGACGTCTACCAGGCGCTGCTATAAATCGCGAAACCAAAACGATCCTTCTCATGCGAATATTCTTCACAGGAAAAAGGATCGTCCCCATTCTGCATTATTTTTCGTATCAGAAAGAACGTCCCCATTCACAACACCTAGATCTCCCTTGTCATCCTGAGCGTAGCGAAGGATCTTTACATAAAACCTCGCCAGAGGGTAAAAGATTCTTCGCTACGCTCAGGATGACACCCAATTCATCACAAGTACGGACGACTTCGGTGTGAAAGCGCGAACAATGGCAAGGAGCGTCCCCATCCTGCGTTTTTGTAGCAGAAGGAGTGCCCCCTCCCCGCAGCCCTACGTTTTACGAGAACAGCCAATGGATCTCCTCCGCGCCGAATGTCACGGACCGCAAATGCTCCACCTCTATCCGGTAGAGGGCATTTGCCGCTATATGCTCGGCGGCCTGCTCCAGACCGCGTATCCCGGTCTCATCCCGAAACTGGTCCACTATGGCGTCCAGCGCCTCGCCTGTAAGGGAAATCTCCTCCTTGCGGATCTGCATGCGGCGCAGGACCTTCGGCAGCGCATATTCTGAGAAAATCACCTTTTTTTCTTCAAATGTATAATCCGGTATGTCTATCACAGCAAACCTGGACATGAGGGGGGCGCTGATTTGGTCTTTGTCATTCGCCGTGGCGATTGGGTAGACGCCAGCCGTCGGAATCATGCACTCGATGTAGTTATCGGTGAATCCGAGATTGTCGAGGAGCGTGAGGAGGACGTCGGCGGGGTTCCCATTTCCCTTGCCCGCGGCGGCCTTGTCGAGCTCGTTGATGATAAAGACGAGATTTGACTCGCCGGCGGCGGCAAAGGCTTCCATGATGATGCCGGGTTTGGCATTTGTATAAATCCTCGAACTGCCGGTTAGCTGCTCGGGGTCGTTGATGGAACTCATGTCGAGGGTCGTCCAGGGCAGGCGGAGGATGCGCGCGACGGCGTAGGCGACCTGGGATTTGCCCGTGCCGGCGGGGCCTGCGAGTAACAAGCCATAGGCCGGGAGCGTGTGCGTGCGGTTTATTTGTATGATGGTCTCGATTATTCGCTGCTTGACCTTCTCCATGCCGTAGAGTTCTTCATCGAGAACGCGGCGGGCCGCCTCCGGGTCAATCGCCTCGAAGTAGTTGTTCTTCCATTGGATGTTCATCATAATGGAAAGGGCCCGCTGGGCATGGCGGCGCTCTTCGGGGGAGACTTCGCCGGACCGGGCGACGGTCAGGTTGCGCCTGGCCCATAGGCGGATGTTGTCGGGGAGCGTCCTCCCGGCGCAGTTCATGAAGTCGGTGATGCTCTGGAGGCTGGTCAGGCGCATGTTGTCGCCCGTCTCCTCGTCGTCTTCATCGACCGTCTCTTCGGAGGGGGCGTCGCTTGCCAGAAGGCGGTCGATCATGAATTGCAGGAAGCCGTCTTCGGCGGAGAGCTTGGTGCCGCCGCCGTAGGCAGTCTCGCGTATCTTGTAGACGGCGTAGCCCTCGTCTTGATTTCTCCCGGAGAGCCGGACGCTGATGTGATTTTCGCCGAGCCAGGACAGGAGACTGGTGAAGCGGGCGTCTATTTGCAGGATGTCGGCGCTGACGGTGCCGTTTTCGGTATGAAATTCAAATGAAGTGCGCTTCGACGGATTCGTGAAAATGCCATTTGAATGGTGCGGCCACGCATGGAGGGCGTTGTCCAGAACCATGATGGGGTGGTCCGGGGAGGCGGAGTGGATATTTGTCCGAAAAACTGTATAGGTACAGACCGGCGGGGTTTTACCTGCGGGCGCTTGCGTGAAATCAAAAACGGGCATGGAGGGCCTCCTTTTCGCGGGTGGATTTGAACCGGGGTTATATATCGCATATCATCTTGTTGAGCGGTACCGCTCCATGACATCGGTGGATTTGAACCGGGGTTGCATATCGTATATCATACCACAGAAATTGCCTGTGTTCACAAAAAAGTGGATGTCATCCTGAGTGCAGCGAAGGATCTTTTACGCAGAGCCTCTGCAGGTGGCATGTCATCCTGAGCGCAGCGAAGGATCTTTGTCGCAAAGCCTCTGCAGGTGGCATGTCATCCTGAGCGCAGCGAAGGATCTTTTACATAGAGCCACTGTAGATGGTAAAGATCCTTCGCTACGCTCAGGATGACGCCCAATTTGTCAAAAATCAGACGACTTTTGTACGGAAGTGCGAACAATAAATATTTTGGGTTTCAGCGCAATTTTTTGAGCATAAAAAGTTGCATAAAACGAACTTTTATGTTAGCGTAGTGTCAACAGATGCTCATCCATTCAGAGCTCTGTAAGATTATTAGAAATTTGAAGGAGGTATTCACAAGATGGGTTTAATGGATGCTATTCAAAGCGGTTTCAGCAATTATGCAAATTTCAACGGCCGCGCAAGAAGGAGCGAGTTCTGGTACTGGTTGCTGTTCACATTCCTTCTTTCCTTCGTGACCACTCTCATTGGCAACGCTTTAAAGATGCAGATCCTTCCGTCTATCGCCGGATTAGCCGTTATGGTTCCGTCCATCGCAGTCGGCGTCAGAAGGCTTCATGACATCGGGAAGAGCGGCTGGTTCTACCTGATTTACCTCATTCCGATCGTCGGTGTCATCCTGATGATCGTCTGGGGCACTACTGACAGCCAGCCGGGTCCGAATATGTACGGTCCGAACCCGAAAGAGGGCGGCTTCGGCGACGGGATGCACTACCAATAAGCTGTAAGAATTTCGGTCCGCGGGGACGGTCCTTTTGGGTCAAAATTTTTTGACCCAAAAGGAC
>JAUMWM010000037.1 GCA_030529705.1 Lachnospiraceae bacterium | reverse complement strand
CCGCGGGGACGGTCCTTTTGGGTCAAAATTTTTTGACCCAAAAGGACCGTCCCCACGGGCCGAACCCAGGAGCCGGACTCAAGAGCCGAACCCAGGGGCATAAGTTCATGTTGGCAGATGATTATCCGATATGTTAGAATAGCAGACAGCAACAAATATAGAAGGATTTACATATAGAAGGATTTCAAGGAGTTCGTAAAAACAAGATGAATAAAACAGAATTCTTAGACGCTCTTTCGGAGAAGCTGTCAGAAGACCTTCCCCCTGCTGCCGTACAGGAGCAGGTCGATTATTACCGAGGCTTTATTGACGGAGAACTGAAAAAAGGGCGCACCGAGGAGGAGGTCACGTATGACCTGGGAGAGCCGATTCTCATCGCAAGGAATCTTGTCGAATCCCCGCAAAGCTACAGGGTAAACAATACCAGCACGTACGAGCAGGGGATGGCAGAGGCGGAATATCCGGATACCCGAGGGCTGATGAGCGAGGCCGTGCATGGTGACAGCGTCCCTGAAAATGCAAATTCATATGCCGAAGCTTTCACCCCGAACCCCGATGATTACAATGGTCCATATGCCGGGCCGTATGCGCAGGGTTCCTTTGAAAAGGAAGGGTCTGCGCGGGGATATAAGGAGGCTGAGAGGAACAGGGCCTCGTTCGACAACGGCTTTTTTGAGAGCGGCCAGAAACAGACCATAGAGAAGGGCGGGCCGTCTTCCATCTTTAAACGCGCGGATGGCGGCATGAACTGGAGGCTGATATCGGCCATCTTGCTGGTGGTGCTGATTGCGGTCGCCGTGGTTGCGATAGCCGCGAAAGTCGTCGTGACGTTCTGGCCGATTATACTGGTCATGCTGATTATAAGCTTCCTCTTTTCAAGGAACGATGGGAGATGACAGGATAGAGAGGATAAGAATATGCTGGATTCCAGTACGGTTACAACGAGAAAGCTATATTATGAGGATGCCTATTTAAAGGAGTTTGCAGCAGAAGTCATCTCGGCAGAGGGGAACGACGTGGTCCTTAATGCGACGGCCTTTTTCCCGGAAGAGGGAGGGCAGAGTGCGGATCGGGGCGTTCTCGCCGGACGGGAAGTTCTGGACGTTCGGATAAGGGACGGCTGCATCCACCACTACCTGGGCGGGCCGGTTTCAGGCGGCGCTGCGGAGGCCATCGTCTCCGGCAGCAGCGTAGTCGGCGTCATTGACTGGGATTACCGATTCAGCAACATGCAGCAGCACTCCGGGGAGCATTTGTTCTCAGGACTCGTGCACGCAAAATACGGCTATGACAACGTGGGTTTTCATTTGTCTGACAACGAAGTGACGATGGATTTTTCAGGTTCCCTATCGGCGGAAGCTCTTCGGGAAATTGAGGATCATGCAAATAGAGCGATTTCGCTCAATATTGCGACCCAAATTGTGTTTTTGAGCGGCGAGGAGGCTGAGAGGGCGGAGTACCGCAGCAAGATAGATCTGACAGATGAGGTGCGCGTGGTCATTTTTCCCGGATACGATGCCTGTGCATGTTGCGCTCCGCACGTTGGGCGAAGCGGGGAAATCGGCTGCCTGAAAGTAGTTGGAGCTGTAAGTTATAAGGGCGGGACGCGCGTTAGCATGCTCTGCGGAAAGAGGGCCATGGACTTGTTCCGGCATGACAGGGATATGCTGGTTCGGACAGCCAATTTTCTGACGACGAATACGGACGAAGTCTATGAGAGCGTAAGCCGGCTGAAGGATGAAAATGGGGAACTGAAGGCCAGGTTGAAGCAGGCGGGGCTCAGGATTATGGAAATGAAGGTTGCCGCTTTTCCGGAAGGAGACGGGAATGCGATTATATTCGAAGGACCGGAGGCCGACCAGACCGTGATTCGAGAGGCAGTGAACAAGCTCGTTGTGAAGAGGAGCGGGTACTGCGCCGTATTTGCCGGGGATGATGCGAGCGGATATCGTTTCATTATCGGAATAAGGGACGGAGACGCCCGCCTTGCGTCCGGCCTTCTTAAAGAGAGGTTCGGGGCTAAGGGTGGCGGCAAGCCCGCCATGGTGCAGGGTTCCGTGCAGGCCGCTAGGGAGGACCTCCTCAGGCTATTTGACGCATATTTTGTATGAATTTTCTCTTGCATTTAGGGAAGATATGCAGTATAATCTCTCTTGTCGTTTGAGACAGGCTGCTTTGGCACAGGCGGTAGCGCACCTCATTGGTAGTGAGGAGGTCTCGGGTTCGAGTCCCGAAAGCAGCTTAAAAGGATCAACGGAAATCCGCTGGTCCTTTTTTATGTTTCGTGAATGTTTCGTGAATGCTTCAAGCATATATTCTAACGCTGCTTGCGAGGAAGGAAGGAGGCCGCACGGCCTCCTCCCCATCTGCTCCTTATTTCATTCTCGCAAGAAGCTCCGCCTTCTTGTCCTCGAATTCCTCATCGGTCATGATGCCGTTGTCGCGCAGCTCGGCGAGCCGCTTTAGCGCCGCATTGATGTCATAAGCCAGGTACTGGTCGGCGGATATGCCCGAATTCGGTCTTGGCCTGGCATAAAATACGCCTTCGGGCAAATCGTCCGTGCCGCTTTGCGCCATCGTTTCCTCCGGGCTTTGCAGCGGGACGAAAAGAGGACCCTTTTGGCCGGCCTGCGTGTGGGCCCGGGTCGTCATGGCGTCCCATTCGCTTGTGAGAGAGGCATTCGCTGCCTCTGTCTCATCGACTGGCCAAGTGGCCGTATTCCATGCGTCAAATGGTTCGTCCGTCTCTGGCATAGCCTCGTAATCGATTTTGTCGTCCGAAATGAAAGAAGCCTGCTGGGCGGCCGCCTCGTTTCTGGCCTTGCCCTCGCTAATCTCATTCTCAATGACCTGCCTGATTTCAATCTGTGATTCTTCGGGCGGCACGAAGTCATCATCCCACGTATCCCGGGGTTCTCCGCTGTAGCCCCGGCGTTTTTTGAAGGAGCCGCGCCGCTTCGCCGCTTTGGCAAGCGCGCGTTCTTCGATGCGGGCGTCAATCCTGCGCTGCTTGATGGCGGCTACTATGCGGACAATCAGCCGGACGATAAACAGGGTGATGAGGGAGATGGCGCTCAGGCAGATGATCTGATACCCGTTCTGCCCCCTGCCCATGAAACCGCCGGCCATGGCGAACATGACATTTGCGAGAACTACAATTTTTCGGATGAGCGAGCCGATTCTTCCGGGAACCATCAAAGCCAGCAGGAAGGCCATAACCCCGGCTACGGCGATGACCGGATGTTCGGTAAACAATTCGGCGAGAAAGGCGGGCATTTTCGCCAGCGCGTCAAGAATCTTTTCCATAATACCTCCTTTGTGCTTATGATGAATATTACAAATTTGTTACGTGTTAGTCAAGACATTTGGAGGAAAAATAGGACAGGAAAAGTTTTTCGTTTTCTGTATTTGAAAAAGCCGTTCAAGATGTGTAAAATATAGTAAACGAATTAAATGAATTCGCATTTTTTCAAGGAAGAAATTTGAATAAGGGAGATATTTGACTATGGACACAGTGTTCTGCAATGACGCGCTCCGTCAGATTCGCGCGGGATTTGAAGTGAGCGAAATCGATATTGGCAAGGACCGGCATCTCAGCAAAGGAGGCCTTCATTTTGCCACGCACAGCTATGAAATGGGGGGCGCGGGGCATCTTTGCCTGATGACGATGAATGCCTTCTGGGGGCTGATGAGGATGGAGTCGGTCGTAATCAGCCCGATGGAGAAGGATATGCCCCTCTTTAATATTGATTGGATTCGGGCTTTTGGCAAGGAGACGCTGCTGATAGAGATTTATGATACGCAGCTTGAACCGCTTGCGGAAGGAACGGCGGAAACGTTCGCAAAACTCCTCGAAAGGGATTCCGACCTGCAAGACGCAAAGACCAAGCCCCACTGGTATGATGCGGTCCGCTATCCGTTCAGTTACGGAAAAACCGGGAAGAATTTGACTGAACGTTTGAAACGCGCCGGGAAAGATTATCTGGAGGTTTTCCTTAGAACCCTGGCGGAGGCGCCGGCATGCGACTTAGCTTTGAAGTCCGAAAAGAACGCGGATTTTGCCTTAAAGCTCGTTGCAAACAGCGGGCCGGCCGTTGACACGATGCGCGGGAAATTCGGCGAGGAGACGATGCGCCGGGTCGTGCTCCGGCATATGTACGGGGTGGAAGAGTGAGAAGGACGGCCCAGGCGAAAAGCGCCTTCGAGCAGACAAAATATGGTGTCCCGTGGGACACCAGCAAGTCGGGCATCTGAAAAAGTGTTTTCAGGGAGGAGGTGAAGCGGTTGTGAAAGGATTTATGCGCCTCGGACAACTGGTTCTCTGCATGGTCATGCTCATGACGGGGAGGCGGCAAACAGACCGGGCGTATTGGGACGTGACGCAGTATCAGACAATCAGGCAGAAGCAGGCGATGATTTATACGATAACCGACCAATCTGGCCGACTGATTTTGATTGACGGCGGCTACCGGGAGGATGCCGACCAGATAAGGAGCATTATCAGGGATCACGGAGACCGCGTCTATGCGTGGATTCTCACGCATCCCCATCCGGACCATATAGGGGCTTTCAATGCGATCATGGCTTCGGACGACGGCATTACGGTAGATAGAATATATGCTTCAAATGTAAACGGCGAAAGATATCATGAAACGGCGCGACCCTATGATGACATTAGCTGCTATGACGAGTTCTGCCAGATTGCAAAGGAGTTAGCCAATATAACATACCTGAGCGAAAATGATACGTTCTCAGCTTTAGGCCTCGACTTCAAAGTGCTGCACGGATGGGACGCGCATGTGGACGGCCTGGCAAGCCATCTGTGTAATAACGGGTCCCTCATGTTCAAGGTGAGCGGGAAATCGACGAGCATGCTTTTTTGCTCGGATACCCAGAAGGAAATGCAGAAGTACATCCTGCCCGGGCACAGAAAGGAGCTTGAGGCGGACTATGTCCAGTGCGGCCATCATGGAAACTGGGGGCTGACGGAGTATTTCTACAGGCTGGTCAATGCGAAAGCGGCTTTCATGGACGCTCCGCCCTATATTCTGGAGGACAGAAATGGCACGTACGACGGATATCAGCTGCTGGATTTTTTTGAATCGGAGGGCATGACGGTCTTTCGGTATGACGGGGGGACGCATAGCGTGAGGCTGACCTGATGGATTTTTACACAGACAGATGCTACGAGTTGCTGTCTTAGTTGCCATATTTTTTTTGCTCTTGTCATCCTGAGCGTTAGAAAAGGTCTTTTATACCGATTCGTACTATCTGCGCATATCCCTGGCCCTTGTCATCCTGAACTTTAGCGAAGGATCTTTCACATATGCCGGCCGGGGATGGTATAAGATCCTTCGCTTCGCTCAGGATGACACTGGGGCGCGAGGGCTGCAGCAGAAAGCGGATGTTACTAAACAAGAGAAAGCTTCGCTCAGGATGACACTGGGGAGCGAAAGCAGCATAAACAGTGCAGCGGAACAGTATGTATTATTACAGGAAACGGTAGTGTATTTTTATGCGGTATTTGTTATAATGTTAGAATCGTACCATCGGAGTCATATCCCGGTATTTTGTTTTAGCGATAAAAGGGTGATAATATGCAGACTGATGATTTTTTGAAGACAGAATATTTAGATTCCGGATGTCCCAAGCAGCCATATGCCGCCGAAGAGCCTGCCTATGGGCAGGCAGCCGGTCAGGACTGCCGACAGGAGGAAGATGCCCGGGCAGAATCTTGCGAAAACGTGGGAGCCTCCGATATTATCTATACCCATCTTGCCCATGCCCTCGCCCGAGGGTACTCGGAACTGTTTTATACCAATATGGATACCGGCGAGTTCATCGAATACCATACCGATGAAGACCTGGGCCGGCTTACCGGGGCGAGGCGCGGCGAGGATTTTTTTGGGGACTGCGTGCGGGATGCGGAACTGTATGTCCACATGGATGACCGGGAGGCATTTAAAAATGCGATGAATCCGGAACGCCTTGCGGAAGCTTTGGATAAGGATGGGAAATTCGAACTGATCTACCGCAGGATGAGGGAGGAGAAGCCTCGTTATGTGAAGATGAGCGTTTCCCGCATGGAGGATGACAAGCGCTTCGTCGTAGTTGCCGTGTCGGATATAGACGAACTGATGAGGCAGCGGAAGCTGCAGGAAAAAATCCGGAAGGAACGCATTATCTATGCCCGCCTCCATGCGATTACCGGCAACTTTATTGTTGTCTACATAGTGGATCCGGCAACGCACCACTACCGCGAGTTCAGCGCGTCTGACCAATATGTGAGGCACTTTGACCAGGCTAAGGAAGGAGATGATTTCTTCGGCAAAGTGCGGAAAGCGGCCCGTACTTATAATCATCCGGATGATTTGAACCGCTTCCTCATGAGCTTTACTGCGGAGAACGTCATAGCGGAGGCTAAGAAGGGCGGCATCTTTACTCTGGATTACCGTCTAGTGATGGATGGCAAACCCATTTACATCCAGATGAAGGCGGCCATGGTGGAGGAGAAGGAAGGTCCGCGCCTGATTGTCGGCCTCTACGATATTGACGCGCTTTATCGGCAAAGGGAGAAAAACGAGGAGATTACAAGGCAAAAGGAAGTATTTGACCAGATTACGTTAAGCCTTGCGGAACAGTACGATACCCTCTACTACATAGATATTGCGACCAGCACCTACATTGAAATTTCTTCGACGGATGAATACAAGAAGCTGAATGTTCCGGCGACCGGGAATAATTTTTTTGCCGAGAGCAGGAGGAGCATCCGCAAGTACGTCCACCCCGAAGATCAGGAAAAAGCCCTGAGCCTGCATTATAAGGACGTGATGCTGTACCTTCTGAAACATCGCAGCTCTTTTTCCATGTCCTGGCGCCTGGTCGTGGATGGCGTTGTAAAGCATATCCGCCATACGGAGATTATGGCCAGGGACGGGAAGCACATCATTGTCTGCATCGAGAACATCGATGAGGAAGTAAAGGCCGAGCTTGCCCAGAAAGCGGACCATGAAAAGAGCGTTACATTTACCCAGATTGCAGAGACGCTGGCGGAGCATTATGACTTCATCTATTACATCGACTGCGAAACCTCGGATTATGTCGAGTTATCCACAAAACAAAAATCGGGCGAGCTGAAGATCCAGGACGAGGGAAAGGATTTCTTTTCAGCGGCCCGCATCAATGCCGACAGGCTCATTTATTCCGAGGACAGGGAAAGGATAAAGCTCTTTCTAAATAGGGACCGCCTGATTACTGATCTGGAGAACAGGCGCCAGCTGACCGAGGACTATCGCATGGTTCCGGATGGCGAAAAAACGCAGTATACGCGCATGACGGTAACCTACTCTTCCGACCGCAGCCATTTCATTGTCTGCGTTGAGAATCGGGATAAGGACGTCCAAAGGGAACAGGAGCATTTGTCGGAGCTTGCTTTGGCAAATGAAATCGCAAGGCGGGATGAACTTACGCATGTGAAGAACAAAACCGCTTACCGCGAGATAGAGAATGAATTACAGCAACAGATGTATAAAGGGCGCGCGCCCTTTGGCGTCGTGGTCTGCGATATCAACGGCCTGAAAATAATCAATGATACGGAAGGCCATAAGGCCGGAGATGACTATATTAAAAAATCATGTGCTTTGGTCTGCCGTATTTTTCAACACAGTCCCGTTTTCCGCATAGGCGGGGATGAGTTCGTCGTGATCCTGCAAAATCAGGATTATGAAAACCGGGATGAGCTTATTTCGAGCCTCAGAAGGCAGGTGGAAGAAAATATCCGCATGGGGGAGGGCGCCGTAGTGGCCTCCGGACTGGCAGAATATCAGCCCTCTGATGACGTTTTCGTTGTGGACGTGTTTAACCGTGCAGATGTCCAGATGTACAAGGACAAGGAGCGTCTGAAAGAGCTGAAACTCCATCAGGAGAACTATACTTATCAGGATAAATCAAGCATGGCAGTCATCAGTTCTGACAGAAGGATCATCCTGGACAGGCTGTTCAAGGCCTTTGAAATCGTTGCGGAAGGAACCTACGTTTATCTGTGCGATATGAAATATGATTTTTCCCGCTGGTCAAAGAATGCGGTGGATACTTTCGGCCTGCCGGCCGAGTATATGTATGGCGCGGGAGACATATGGGAGAATCACATTCATCCGGACGATCGGGCGGCCTATCACAAGGGCATCGATGAGATTTTCTCGGGCCATGCCGCCGGCCATGACATGCAGTATCGGGCAAAACGCGTGACGGGGCAATATGACGTATGTACCTGCCGCGGGGTCGTGATACGGGATACGTCCGGCAATCCGGACTACTTCGCTGGATCCATCCGCAACCATGGCATACAGGGCCATATCGACACGCTCACGGGCTTTAGGAACCAGTATGGGTTTTTTGAAGATTTGGACAGTTGCATCAAGAGGAATGCAAGTATCAGCGTAGCCCTGTTCGGCATCAGCAGGTTCTCTGAAATCAATGAGATGTACGGGTATCATTTTGGAAACCGCGTACTGCAGATCTACGCTAGAAATATATTTGAAATGACGGGAAACACGGGGCATGTTTACAGGATTGACGGGACTAAGTTCGCGGTAATAAGCAACATTCTTTCCATTCAGGACATGTGCGTGAATTATAACCGATTCAGGGCATTTCTCCATGAGGACTTCCAGGTGGAAGGAAGGAGGGTTTTGCTTGACCTGCACTGCGGCGCGCTCCGGGTTGACTATTTTGACGTTGATTCCCAGACGGTCTATGCCTGCCTGAATTACGCCGATGAAGAATCGAAGCTTCGAAAGCAGGGGGAACTGGTGGAGTTTCGAAATGAATTAACGGATGAAAAACATCAGAGGCTGGAAAAGCTGCATGCAATCCGCGCCTCTATCATGCATGGCTACCAGGGATTCTATCTGCTCTATCAGCCGGTAGTTGAAGCAAAGACGGACCGTCTTATCGGTGCGGAGGCCTTGCTTCGCTGGAAAGATGGTTTTTATGGCATGGTTCCTCCGGATCAGTTTATCCCGGTCCTGGAGTCCGATCCGCTGTTTCCAGATCTCGGAGAGTGGATTTTAAGGGAGGCCATTATTGCGGCAAAGCAGGCCCTGAAAAAAAATCCCGGATTTATAGTCAATGTCAACCTGTCGTATACGCAGATGGAGAAACCGGATTTTGTGGACATGGTGCTGCGGAACCTGAGGCAATTGAATTATCCGCCGGAGCATCTCTGCCTGGAGGTGACGGAACGGTGCAGGCTGCTGGATATGCATCTTCTGAAAAACGTCATCGTGAGCCTGAGGTCGAGGGGCGTCCTGATTGCGCTGGACGATTTCGGGACGGGATTCTCCACTATTGGCATCTTAAAGGAAATGCCGGTCGACGTCATCAAGATAGACCGCAGTTTTGTAAGGAAGATAGAGGAGAATGATCTTGAAAGGCAGATTGTTGGCAATATAGCCAATCTTGCAACCATATTCAATGCGAAGGTCTGCGTTGAAGGAATCGAGACGGCGGGCATGAGGGATATACTGCGGGAAATGAGAGTAGGAAGTTTCCAGGGATACTATTATGCGAAGCCGCTTAGCCTGCGGGAACTTTTGGAGTGGAAGATGGCATGATGGCGGCACGGTATGTCGGTTCAGGTGAAAAGCTCATCTAAGAGGAGGATAGGAATGGCTGTGAAGGAAACAAATGCGGGCGGCAAAAAAGAAGTCGTTTCCAGAAACTTTATCGAATATATCATTGACCGGGATCTGGCAGAGGGCAAGTATGACAAAATCTGCACGAGGTTCCCGCCGGAACCGAATGGGTATCTCCATATCGGGCATGCAAAGTCGATTCTTTTGAATTATGGGCTGGCGAAGGAATATAATGGGCAGTTCAACCTGCGCTTCGATGACACGAACCCAACGAAGGAGAAGACGGAGTTCGTGGAGTCCATCGAGAAGGACGTGTCCTGGCTCGGGGCGGATTTCGGCGACCACATTTATTTTGCATCCGATTATTTCGAGATCATGTATGAAAAGGCCGTCCTGCTTATCAAGAAGGGCCTGGCTTTCGTCTGCGATCTCACGGCCGCGGAAATCCGGGAATACCGGGGAACCTTGAAAGAGCCGGGGCGGAACAGTCCGTACAGAGAGCGAAGTATTGAGGAGAACTTGAGGCTCTTTGAGGAGATGCGGGAGGGCAAGTATCCGGATGGGTCAAAGGTGCTTCGCGCGAAGATTGACATGGCCTCCCCGAATATCAACATGAGGGATCCGGTCATTTATCGAATCGCCAGGCTCTCCCATCACAATACGGGGGACAAATGGTGCATCTACCCGATGTATGACTTCGCTCATCCGATCGAAGATGCGATCGAGGGCATCACGCACTCCATCTGCACGCTGGAATTTGAAGACCACAGGCCGCTCTACGAATGGGTCGTGGACAACACGGACTGGGAGCATCCGCCGAAGCAGATTGAATTTGCAAAGATGTTTCTGACAAATGTCGTAACCGGCAAACGCTATATCAAGCGTTTGGTCGAGGACGGCATCGTTGATGGATGGGACGACCCGAGGCTCGTGACGATCGCCGCGCTTCGCAGGCGGGGATTCACGCCCGAGTCGATACAGATGTTTGTGGACCTGGTGGGCGTCGCCAAAGCGGACTCCTCCGTGGACTATGCCATGTTAGAATACTGCATCCGCGAGGATCTGAAAATGAGGGCGCCGAGGGTGATGGCAGTACTGGACCCCATCAAGCTTGTGATCGATAACTATCCGGAAGGCGTGACGGAGCTCCTCGATGCGGACAACAATATGGAAAATCCGGAACTGGGCAAGCGGCAGATACCGTTCGGACGGGAACTCTATATTGAGCGGGACGATTTCATGGAAGAGCCGATTCCGAAGTATAAGAGGCTGTATCCCGGCAACGAAGTCCGGCTCATGCACGCCTACTTCGTGAAGGCGGTTGGCTGCGAGAAGGATGAGAACGGGAAAGTGACCGTCGTCCACTGCACTTATGATCCGGAGACGAAGGCCGGCAGCGGATTTACCGGCCGAAAAGTGAAGGGCACGATTCATTGGGTGCCGGCAAAGGAGGCCGTCACGGCGACGGTGCGCCTCTATGAGAACCTTGTCGATGAGGAGAAGGGCGTGTACAATAAGGAGGACGGGTCGCTGAACCTGAACCCGAACTCCCTGACGGTTATTGAACATGCGAAGGTTGAACCTTGCCTTCTGGATGCGAAGATATTGGATCATTTCCAGTTCGTCCGCACGGGCTATTTCAGCGTTGATCCCAGGGATTCGAAGGAGGGCGCGCCGATATTCAACCGTACGGTGACGATGAAGAGCTCCTTCAAGCTTCCGAAGCAGTGATTATTGACAATAGAAAGGTGCAAGGGAAATGGAAGAGTACTCATATGAATGCCTCATGACGTTTCTTGACATGCAGGACAGGCTCTTTGACGAGCCCGTAGCGCAGACGCCGGAGGAAGCGGAGGCGTTTCTTTGGGACTGCATGGCGGAGGTCGTGGATTCGCTTGATGACGTGCGGGACTATTTAGACCAGATGGGGATGGATACGCAGGGGATGACGGACTTAGAACTGGAGGAAGCTTCGGAAGTGTTTCCGCTTCCGTCCGGCGGATACCTGATTGTTGGCGCATGAGATGCGCCTGAAGATTCGGGTTTAATCAGGCAGGCGGACTGGTTCATGCATGGTACCGGCGCATGAGACAAGCAGCCTGTGGAATTGGGCGTGGTCTATCTGGCGGATTAATCCATGCATGGTGCCGCTACAAGAGGCGCGTAGCCTTTAGAATTGGGTTGCCAGTCAGACTTTATAGCCAGAAAGAATGTGGGGTGTGGAGATGGAATATCGCGAGTATTTTGACAGCGGGCAGACCCGGGATGCGGAACTGAGGAAAGAAGTATTGAACGCCTGCCTTTCCGCCGTCACAGAAAAAAAGGATATAATTCTGGAGAGCCTCATGCAGGATCTCGGCCTTTTGAAGCCGGAGTGCCTCCTGTACTATTATTCCCTCATCGAGCATCCCCTAAAGTATGCGGCCGGTTTTGCGGGGAATGCCTTAAAGCCGTCGTGTGAAGTTCCGAGAGCGCCGTACATCATATCCCTTGCGAGGACGTATTATAACCCCGTGGGCCTCGTGTTGATCGACCCCGACCCGAGGGCGCCGTTCCTCCATTCCTATGCAGTATTCCTCCTGTCGCTCGCGGCGGGGAACTGCACGGTTTTCCGATTTGCCGGCAAAGAGAGCGCGACTGCTTCTATTTTGACTGAGCATATTAACAAATGCATTCCGGAAGGGTTCGGCAGGATTCTATTTGCAAATGAAGAATGCCCCATATCGGTCCCTGACTTGAAACTTGGCGGGCTGGATTTCACGGAAGATGGCGAGGCGGAAGCGGCAGGGAGGGCCATTGCCGTGTTTGATGCCGGGGCGGAGCTTGACAAGAATGCGCGGAAAGTGGTATATGCATGGAAGAAAGCCGCCTCTTTGACGGAGATCGCCCCCGAAGTCGTCCTGGTTCCGACTGCCGTCCGTGATACTTTTGCGAAGAATTTTGACAAATGGCACAGGCGCAAAAGCGGTATGGAAGCGCCGGAGAAGCTGCCGGTCATCGGATACACGGATGACGAAGATCTCTGGCGGCATCTTGAAAAGGAAGGCAGGCCGGCGGCTTTATACGTATTCTGTGCCGACGGCATGTTGAAAGACCGTATTGTTGCCGATGTTCCGTTTGTTGCGGGCTGCGTCAATGGGACTTCCATGAGGCCGCCCGATTTAAAGGAGATGAGGCACAGGCTTCTGAGAGAAAAAACGTTAACCATGAAGTGATTTGGAATTATGGCAGATAGAAAGAATACCAGGAAAAACTCCCGTTCAAAATCGAAGGCGGGAAGCAGGGAGGCCCAGGTCAGGAGAAATATTATTCTAGGCCTTGTAGGCGTCCTCGCAGCCCTGACAGCATGTATAGCGTGCGTCGGATATGTCCTCTTGAACAGGCGGGCGCCGCTTGGCATCTCCGATGCGGTGGAGGCATATCGGCCGAAGGTGGAACAGTATGCCAAGGAGGAGGGGGTTCCCGAATATGTGGACTACCTTCTGGCAATCATGGAGGTGGAAACGGGCGGGGCGGGCAAGGACGTGATGCAGTCCTCGGAATCGCTGGGGCTGCCGCGCAACACGCTCGATACGGACGAATCCATACAACAGGGCTGCCGGTATCTGGCGGAGAACCTGGCAAGGGCTGAGAAGCTGGGATGCGATACGCTCTCCGCTGTCCAGGCCTACAATTTCGGAATCGATTATCTGGACTTTGTCGCGGAGCGGGGAGGAGTCCAGTCGATCGAGGTCGCCGAGGAATTTGCAAAGAACAAGTCCGGGGGGGAGAAAACCCGCTACGTAAATTCGGTGTCCCTGGACTACAATGGGGGATACCGTTATAAATTCGGGAACATGTTTTATGCCGAGCTGGTCAGGCGGTTGGTGGAGAACATGTAATCTTGCCGGATAAATCTGTCCCTCTATATTGTGATTTTCAGCACTCACTAAAGGTGAGTGCTAATTTTTTTCTTGACATTTGTTCGGGTTGGACTTATTATGTCTATTGCAGTAGCGACTCAGTACCCCCTCCTGTCATTCTGAGCGTTAGCGAAGAATCTTTGCCGGGATGAATGTTTTACGATAAAGATCCTTCGCTAACGTTCAGGATGAAAAGGACTTGAATAATCAATATTGAAGAGGTGATATGTATGGCTAAGACAGGCAAATTATCAATCAACAGTGAGAATATGCTGCCCATCATCAAGAAATGGCTCTATTCGGATCATGACATATTCGTGCGCGAGCAGATTGCAAATGCATGCGATGCGATCACGAAGCTTAAGAAGCTGGAAGGCGTCGGCGAATTCAGGCCGGAAGGGGACTATGAATACCAGGTCCATGTGGAAGTCAATCCGGACGACAAGACGCTCAAGTTCATCGACAACGGTATCGGCATGACATATGACGAGGTGGAGAAGTACATCACGCAGATTGCCTTTTCCGGCGCGTCGGAATTTTTGAAGAAGTATGAGGGCAAGACGGACCAGGATCAGATCATCGGCCACTTCGGCCTCGGATTTTACTCCGCATTCATGGTCGCTGACGAAGTCCATATCGATACGCTGAGCTATCTTGAAGGGGAGAAGCCGGTACACTGGGAGAGCGACGGCCAGTCGGATTACACGATCGAGGAAGGGACGAGGTCGGAGATCGGCACGGTAATCACCCTCTACCTGAACGACGACTCTTACGAGTTCTGCAACGAGTTCCGTGTCCGCGAGGTGCTGAAGAAGTATTGCTCCTTCATGCCGATTCCGATTTTCCTGGAAGATGTGAGCGAGGGCGCTAAAAAGCGGGAGGAAGAGGAAGACAAGAGGCGCGAAGAGAGGAACGCAAAGGCGAAAGCCGAGGCTGAGGAGAAGGGCGAGGAGGCTCCTAAGCCGGAGACTAAGCCGGAGAAGCTTCCGATCAATGACACGAACCCGCTTTGGACGAAAATGGCCAGCGACTGCAAGGATGAGGATTACAAGGAGTTTTACCGGAACGTATTCAACGATTACAAGGAGCCGCTGTTCTGGATCCATCTGAGGACAGAGTATCCGTTCAACCTTCGGGGCATTCTCTATTTCCCGAAGATTAACACCGAATATGACGCCCTCGAGTCCCAGATCAAGCTGTACAACAACCAGGTCTTTATCGCGGACAACATCAAGGAAGTCATTCCGGAGTTCCTGATGACGCTGAAGGGCGTGATCGACTGCCCGGACCTTCCGTTGAACGTCTCAAGATCCGCCCTGCAGAATGATGGCACGGTGAAGAAAATCTGCGATTACATCAGCAAGAAGGTTGCGGACAAGCTCTCCGGCATGTGCAAGACGCAGAGGGAAGAGTACGAGAAGTACTGGGACGACATTTCCCCATTCATCAAGTACGGCTGTGTCCGCGACGTGAAATTTGCGGACAAGATGATGGATTATATGCTCTTTAAGGATCTCGATGACAAATACCTGACCCTCAAGGAGTATATCGAGAAGAACAAGTTAGCCGCGGCGGAGGAAAAAGCGGCGGAGGAGACCCCGGATGATGCGGCTGAGGAAGCGGATTCTGAGGCTCCGGAGGAAACGGAAGAGGCTTCCAAAGAGGCTGACGGCCAGGCCGGAGAACCGGAAGAAGTTGCGTCAGAGCAGGATGTCGTTGACTCGGCAACGGGCGAGAAGCTGGATGAGGAGGATGAAAAAGAGCCGGAGAAATCCACCGTCTTCTATGTCACGGACGAGGTCCAGCAGGCTCAGTACATCGGCATGTTCCGGAAGAACGGCAAGGACGCCGTCATCCTAAAGCACAACATCGACCAGCCTTTCATAACCCAGCTCGAGCAGAGGAACGAGAAGCTGAAATTTGCCCGCATCGACTCCGAGGTCGCAGAGGACTTCATCGGAGAGGAAGAAGTGAGGCAGGAGGACATTGATTCCCTTACCTCCACGTTCCGCAAGCATATCGGCAACGAGAAGCTGGAAGTCAAGGTCCAGAATATGAAGGATGACGACGTGGCGGCCGTTATGACTCTTTCCGAGGAGAACCGCCGCATGCAGGACATGATGAAGATGTACGGCATGGGCAATGACATGTCCATGTTCGGAAGCCAGGAGGTCTTGGTTCTCAATGCGAGCCACCCACTGGTGAAATACGTCCTCGAGCAGGAGGATGCCCCGAGCGTCCCGATTATCTGCAAGCAGCTCTATGACCTTGCCATGATTTCGCTGAAACCGCTTACGCAGGATGAGATGACGGAATTCGTGAAGAGATCGAATGAGATTATGCTTCTGTTAACGAAATAAGGTTCGGCCCGCGGGGACGGTCCTTTTGGGTCAAAAATTTTTGACCCAAAAGGACCGTCCCCCAAGGCCGAACCTTTTCGCTTGTTTATGCATCCTCCGCTTCAATCCCGCATTTTTTCAGGAAATCCCGCACATAGGCGTCCCATGCGGAGTCCACGGAACGGTCCATCGTGAAAGCGCGCAGGGCGGTTCCCGTTGTCAGCATCAGTTTTTTATTCCGGAAAGAAATATTGAGGAATAGCCCGCCGATTTCATCAGGCGAGATGGAAAGGCCGCTGGAAGCAAGGAAGCTTTGGACTTCGTCTTCCGGAAGGACGAAGACGAATTTGAAAGCGAGCGGCGTGTGTTTTCCCTTGATTAAGGAAAAGCAGAACTCCCTGACATGCCCCCAGGGGGCGAGCTTTCGGTCCTGCAGGGCGTCCGTGCCATCCGGGTCAAAGAAATCCCGCTGCCAGGCGCCATCGATCGTGTAGGTGCAGAAAGTTGTGAGGGAACCTTCGGAAAGGCACCATTTGTCAAATGTATCAAGAACCAGGAAATGCCTCATAAAGGCGCGGGTACTCGGAATGTTGAGAGCAATCAATCTTGTTTCCTCCTCCGCTTAGTGATATCATCTATTCTATCATATTATGGAACATTCTGTAAGTGCGAGATGGGAAAAGTCAGACATGAAAGCAACTTTCGCACTATTGTTCACGCCGCTTTGGTTCTCTTTGTCATCCTGAGCGCAAGCGAAGGATCGCTCGGTTTCGTATTTGTAGCTATCGGTGACCGTTTTCTTTGTCATCCTGAGAG
>JAUMWM010000214.1 GCA_030529705.1 Lachnospiraceae bacterium | reverse complement strand
GGGGACGGTCCTTTTGGGTCGAAAAAATTCGACCCAAAAGGACCGTCCCCACGGGCCGAAAGCCAAGGGTCAAATATAGTTGCATAAGAAACAGAGGGATGGACATGGATTTAAAGAATAAGAAAGTGCTTGTATATGGAGCAGGGAAAAGCGGAATCGGCGCAGCGATTCTTCTTGCGAAAGTCGGCGCCCGGCCGGTCCTCTTCGATGAAAAGGAAGGCGTGACGCCGGCGGAGCTGCTTGACAGGCTAGGCGAAGACGTGAGGGGACAAGCGGACGCATTTGCAGGAAAACTGAAACCGGAAATAATCCGAGAAATGGACATTGCCGTTCTGAGCCCCGGCGTGCCTACCGACATCCCGAACGTGGAAGCCCTGAAAGAGGCGGGCGTTCCAATCTGGGGAGAGGTGGAGCTGGCCTACCGCATTTCCGGCGGGAAGGTCTTAGGGATTACCGGGACAAATGGCAAGACGACCACGACTACCATCCTCGGCGAGATTATGAAAAATGCGGACTCGGATACCTACGTTGTCGGAAATATCGGAAACCCTTACACGGATGCCGCCCTGTCCATCGGGGCGGATTCAAATGTCGTCATCGAACTGTCCAGCTTCCAGCTTGAGACGATTGACGAGTTTCACCCGGTCGCCTCCGCAATCCTCAACATCACTCCGGACCATCTGAACCGGCACCACACGATGGAGGAATACATCAGGTGCAAGGAGAGGATTGCCGAAAACCAGACGGCCAAAGACGTATGCGTGCTGAATTACGAGGACGAGGTGCTGAGGGAATTTGGCAAGATTTGCAAGCCCCGCGTCTTCTGGTTCTCGTCCGCAAGGAGAATAGAAGACGGGATTTACTACGAGGACGGGAAGATTATTCTGACCAGGGACGGCAGAAATGACCTGATTGCAGAGACGGATAAGCTCGCGCTGCCCGGCCTTCACAATTATGAGAATATCATGGCGGCAGCGGCCATGGCCTATTCTGCCGGTGCGCCGCTCGACGTGATAAAGAGCACGGTCATCGATATGAAGCCGGTCGAGCACAGGATAGAATACGTCGATGAGAAGAACGGGGTGATCTGGTACAACGACTCGAAAGGGACGAATCCCGATGCCGCCATCAAGGGCATACAGGCCATGTCGCGCCCGACCCTGCTGATTGGCGGCGGATACGACAAAGGATCGGACTATCGGGAGTGGATTCGTTCCTTCGATGGGAAGGTAAAATGGCTTGTTCTTGAGGGGAAAACAAGGTTTGACATAAGGGATGCGGCCTTAGAGTGCGGTTTCCCGGAAGATAGGATCGTGCTGCGGGATGACATGCAGGAAGCCATGAATTTCTGCCGCGACCATGCAGAGCCGGGTGATGCGGTACTCTTGTCGCCTGCCTGCGCTTCCTGGGGCGAATTCCCGAATTACGAAGTGAGGGGAGAAAAATTTAAGGAGTATGTTAGGAAAGAGATTTAGCAAATTGCGAAAGCGCAGATCCTATAAAGTCGTGACAAGGGCGGGAACCCTGATACTCTGCGCCCTCTTGCTCTATGTGGCGGTTGGCTGCAGGACCAGGGACGTCAGGATTGTCGGAAATTACCACGAATCGGAGGAAGAGGTCAAGGAGCTTCTTGGAACCGGTCCCCTGTCAGGGAACAGCGTCCTGCTCTACTTGCTCAATCGTCATCGGAAGATCGGCGGGAATACATTTGTCGATAAGATTACAGTTGATCTCGAAAGTCCGACCAGCGTGACGGTCAATGTGAGCGAGAAAATGCTGATTGGCTGCGTTGAATATGACGCAAAGTACTGGTACTTCGACAGAACCGGAATCGTCCTCGTGTGCAAGGATTCGTTTGGATCTTCTGGCAATTCGGACGGAACGGCTCTGCTGTCGCAGGTCCGGGATGAGTATGAGATGGCTGGATCTTCGCAGATGCAGATCAAGAACTGGTTCACCGCACTTTTAGCGGATCCTGTGCTTTACGGGGAGGAGTTCGAAGCGGGCGGTGAAGAGGCTGTAAGCGCCGAGGGTGGCGAAGATGAGATTGTTATCGGAGCATCTTCCGA
The DNA here is from genome assembly GCA_030529705.1 of Lachnospiraceae bacterium. GTDB lineage: Bacteria > Bacillota > Clostridia > Lachnospirales > Lachnospiraceae > Chordicoccus. The sequence continues at coordinate 2,762 of JAUMWM010000214.1, read as the reverse complement.
TGGCGAAGCGGGTCTTGCTCCGGAAGAGGACGATTATGAAGAGGGATATCCGGAAGACGAAATCAATCAGGGAGATGATGCATTTGCGAGCTCGGAGCTGACAGAGTATGGAGAACCCTTGGATGAGGATTCGGGTTCGGAGGGATCTTCCGGGGAGGAAGGTTCATTTGTCGAAGAGAATCCGGAAGACGCTGACGGGGAGGCAGCCGACAACGTGATAGAGCCGGTCATCGTGACGGAGGAGACGGGGGATGCGGCATTTGAAAATGCAGACCCCGGGCAGTCCGAGACGCTTGACACGTCCGAGAAGGGAAGGAATTACATACCGCTCGTTCGGGGCATGGTTTTTTCGGAGGCGGTTTTGGGATATCCGCTGCCGGTGCAATTTGAAAATGCATTTACCAGCCTGGCGGTCCTGAAAAGCTTTATAGACAGGAGCGGCTACGTGCCGGACGAGGTTCTGTTCGACGCAGACGGAGACCTGATCGTGACTTACGGCGAGGCGGCCGTGAACCTTGGCAAAGGGGAAAACATCAAGCAGCGCGTGACGGTGATCGGGGAGGCGCTCCCTTCTTTCGCCGGCCTTAGGGGCGTGCTCCACCTTGAAAACTACGATGGAACCCGGAATCGTCTGATTTTTTCAAAAAATGAAAAAAATTCTTGATAATTGGGTTTAAAAACCTTATGATTGTTATGTTGTTATGATAAGAAATAGTATGCTCATTGCAGACAAATAATTGTACCGTAAAGGGTGAGGCGGTCAAAAGGAGGATCTGTTTTGTTAGAAATTACATCAAATGAAGCTGAATCTGCAGCGCGTATCATAGTTGTAGGCGTTGGCGGCGCCGGCAATAATGCCGTTAACCGTATGGTTGACGAGACGATAGGCGGCGTTGAATTTGTAGGCATTAACACGGATAAGCAGGCGCTCAATCTGTGCAAGGCTCCGACAGTCGTCCAGATTGGCGAGAAGGTTACCAAGGGACTCGGCGCCGGGGCAAAGCCGGAAGTTGGCGAGCAGGCGGCAAATGAGAGCGTCGAGGAGATCAGGCAGGTCCTCAGCGGCGCGGACATGGTGTTTGTAACATGCGGCATGGGCGGCGGCACGGGTACCGGCGGCGCTCCGGTCGTTGCAGGTATAGCGAAAGAGCTCGGCTGCCTGACGGTCGGTGTCGTCACCAAGCCGTTCCGTTTCGAGGGCAAGAAGCGCATGGGGAATGCCCTGAGCGGCATCGAGAAGCTGAAGCAGAACGTCGATACGCTGATCATCATCCCGAACGACAAGCTGCTCGAGATCGTTGACCGCAGGATGACCATGCCCGAGTCTTTAAAGAAGGCCGACGAGGTCCTTCAGCAGGCAGTGCAGGGCATCACGGACCTGATCAATATGCCAGCCCTTATTAACCTTGACTTTGCGGATGTACAGACCGTCATGACAAATGGCGGCATCGCCCACATCGGCATCGGCGAGAACAAAGGCGACGACAAGGCCCTCGAGGCTGTTCAGCAGGCCGTCGAGAGTCCGCTTCTCGAGACTTCGATCAAGGGCGCGGCAAATGTCATCATCAATATCCGCGGCGACATCTCCCTTATGGATGCGAACGATGCGGCAAGCTACGTCCAGGATATCGTCGGGGACGAGGCAAATATCATCTTCGGCGCCATGTACGACGATACGGAAGTCGATACCTGCCGCATTACGGTTATCGCTACCGGCCTGAACGAGGGCGGGGCAGAGTACGCGCAGATTCCGCAGCCGCAGGTAACGCAGCAGGTGCAGAATCAGCGCGTGAATCAGGCGCAGGTGCAGCCGACGGTTTCACCTCAGCCGACCACGCCGTATTTCACGCCGCAGACGTTTACGCCGCAGCCGGCTTTCACGCCGAGCCAGCAGCAGCCGACGGCTCCGGTATTCCCGGCACCGCCTGTCTGGAACAAGGAATTGTTCACAGCCCAGCAGCCGGCGCCAAAGGCGGAGCAGGCATCCCTGAATCTGCAGCAGCCGAATGTTTCGGGCAGCGTTCAGTCGAAGGATATTCAGATTCCGGACTTTTTAAAGAACAGGAACAGATAAATGAGATGTCCATATTGCGGAAAAGATAATACGAGGGTTGTGGATTCCAGACCGGTGGATGACAATACGGCGATCCGCAGGAGGCGTATGTGCGACTCGTGCGGAAAGCGGTTTACTTCCTATGAGAAAGTGGAGCTTATTCCCCTCATGGTGGTAAAGAAGGATATGATTCGCGAGCCGTTCAACCGGAACAAGATCGAGGATGGGGTCGTCCGCGCTTGCCATAAGCGGCCGATTTCTCCCGAACAGATCCGGGAGCTTGTTGACGAGGTCGAGGGAGAAATCTACAACAGCGGCGTCCGGGAGGTTCCGAGTTCCACGATCGGGGAGCTCGTTATGGAGCGTCTTAAGAATTTGGACGCTGTCGCATATGTGCGGTTTGCCAGTGTTTATCGGGAATTCAAGGACGTCAATACATTCATGACGGAAATCAAAAAGTTCCTGTAAGGATCTGACATGCTATTTTTGGCCGGACGGCCGGGAATGCTGCCAGTTCCGTTTCCGCAGTTGTGGCAGATGTCAATTGATTAGTCTTGGGACTGTCGCAGACGCGGCAGTCCCTTTTTATGGGACTTATCCCGTGGTTTCGGCCCGCGGGGACGGTCCTTTTGGGTCGAAAAAAATCGGCCCACGGGGACGAAACCAGGTCAACATCTTTGTAGAGGAGGGTATATGAAGCGCATACTAC
>JAUMWM010000213.1 GCA_030529705.1 Lachnospiraceae bacterium | reverse complement strand
AGGTTTTCATAACCGCATCGGTGTCTTTCGCAGAAAGACGGGATATAATTATGAATAAACGGAAAATGTTGCTTATAGCGGGCATCCTTATCCTGTCCCTCGGAGGATGCGGGAAGAACGCCGAGTCTTTGAGCGGAAAGACCACGCAGACGCAGATCTATGAGGATGAGTCGGGGGCGGATGATGCATCGGCAGTATCGGACGAGAAAACATCGGATGAAGCCAAGGCTGCAAATGCCCAAGCCGGGAAAGCTCCGACAAATAAGGCGGGAAATGCTGAGGGCTCAAAGACTGGCACCGATAATGCCCAGGTCAGTAAAGTTCCGACAAATAAAGCAGGAGATGCTGAAGGTTCAAATACAGGTTCCAGTCAGGATAGCAGCGAAGCCCCGAAGAGCTTTTCGGATGGAACTATCGTACAGAAGACCTATTTGCAGGAATACTTCGGATATAGGCTGGTACTTGATGAGGACTGGGAATTTGCCACGGATAAGGAGCTGGAAGAGCAAAATCGGGCGGTGGCGGAGGCGGCCGGGGACGAGGCGGCATTTGCCAAAATCATGGAGAACGGAGACCTCTGCACGGACATGATGGCTTCCAATACCGTCACGGGGAACGCGGTCGTCGTGCGGCTGGCGCAGGTCGGTCTTGCGGACGTGCTCGGGAAGGAAGAAGAGCGCGACGCGCGGCTTGCGGAGGCGGTCCGGGCGGATGCGGAGGCCGCCGGGCTGAAGAACATCGAGACAACGGCCACGGAGGCGACTTTCCTCGGAAAGCCGGTCAAGGCGATCGGCGTGAAGGGGGAGCTGGCGCTTTCCGATGAGTATTCGACGGAGATGTGGTACCGGGTGGTCATGACGCGGAAGGGAGAGTACGCTTCGGTTATATTTGTGACCGGGTTTACGGATTTCGGGGGAGACAATTTCCAGGAGATCCTGGACAAGTTCGAGCCGCTATGAGAAGGAAATGAATGCAGGTGGCCAGACCCTTTAAAGCGGCACGGTTGAACTCTCGTTTTTGTCATCCTGAGCGTCAGCGAAGGATCTTTTATGAAAAACCATCGCTGTTTTTTGCTGTCCGTGTAAGATCCTTCGCTACGCTCAGGATGACAGGAGACTTGGATGAAGCACAGAAGTTCCAATTCGATTCCGTGTAAGATCCTTCGCTGCGCTCAGGATGACAGGGGTATTGTTCTAAAATGACAGAGGGCATAGAGTGGTTATCCATGTGCTAGGCAACAAACGGTGTTGCTTGACGATTATTTCCGACTGGACTTGTCAAAAATGCTGGCATCGTACGCATGCTGCGCATTTTTGATGGGCAAATTCGGAATGAACCTCGTTAAGCCGCACCGTTTTTCGGCTAAACCCTGTTTCCCCCCAAAATTAATATATGATTACCGGCGTTCCCGTATTTATCTGATCCCACAACTCGACCATCTTCTCCTTCGGCGTATTCACGCAGCCGTGGGAGCCGTCCTCCAGATAGATGGTCCCGCCGAAGGAATCCCGCCACCATGCGTCGTGTATCGCGCACCCGGTCCAGTCAAATGCCATAAAGTAGGAGCATGTCTGGGATCCGTAGCTTCCGGACATCGTATGGTCGAGAAGCTTGCTCAGGATGCAGAACACGCCGGTCGGGGTCTGCCTGCCCGGATCGGAAGCCAGCCCGGTGACGATGTCCGAATCGAACACCGGCGCATAGTCCCGATAGAGCCACATATGCTGCTCGGCGATGCTGATTTCCATGTACGTGCCGCCGATGTCGCCATTTGCCTGATTCCTCGTGAGGGCGTTGACCCGCCATTTGGCGGCGATGGTTTGGGACTCTCGGGAGAGGATGGCATTTGTAAGGCGAATGACCGTGTCCGCCGTGTTGATCCAGAATCCATAGGTGTCCCGTTCGCTGCCGCCGACCGTGATCGTCTCGCCGTTGTGGTTCACGAATTGCCGCCGCATCTGGTAGGTCTCGTACTGCTTGCCGATGTCGTCCACGTAGGACGTCATGGCGTCCGTATCCAGCGTGAACTGCGAGCCGTCCCAGCCGACCCAGGGACCGAACGTGTTCCAGTCCACGGTCTCGGAGGCCGCCGTCAGGTCGATTGTGACCACCGTGTTTCGTAGTTGGTCTCCCTCCTCCATCAGGGTCGTGAGCGACGGGTCGTCGATCAAAACGGCCGGCTTGATGTAGCAATCGGAACTCACGAGGTCGACGGAGTATTTCTCCTCGGCGAGGGAAGCGGCGACCGTCTCGGCGATTTTCGCGGCATCGAGCTTGTTGCCCACGACTTCCGGCACGATGGCAAATCCATCCTCTGTCCTCGTAAAGTATGCGTCATGGGGCTCGATTACGCCTTCGCCGCTGACGATGCCGAGCGCGTTTACGCAGGCGGCGATTTTCTCCGGGTCGTAGGTGACGGTCACCTTGTCGTCAAATGTCCGATCCTGCGTGATCGCCGCCGGCCAGTGCATGAGGTCGTCATCGTTCAGGAAGGATGCCGGGTCTTTTTCCAGGGTGACCTCTTTCACGATATCGTTGAGCCTGATTTTTTCGGTTGCTTTATCGAGTCCTTTCAGGGTGATGGTTCCCTTGCGGTTTTCCGCAATGGTCAGCTCCGTGAATTCATCCGGGGTCATGCCGGAGGCATCATACCCGTTGATGACGGTTCCGGGAAGGAAGATGCCTTTGTATTTGTCAAATCCATCCGTATACCATGAGATGGCATTTGCCGCCACCGTCTGCGCAACCAAAGTGGGGGCATAGGTCATTTGCGGACCCTGCGAGTAGAGGTAGAAGGCTCCGCCTGCGCCGGCCGCGGTGAGAGTGAGCAGCACGGCGAGCGGAATTGCAATACGTTTTTTCATATATTTTTAATCCTTTCGGTATTCGGCCCATGGGGACGGTCCTTTTGGGTCAAAAAATTTTGACCCAAAAGGACCGTCCCCGCGGGCCGAAAAATTTCGGCCTAAAAGGACCGTCCCCGCGGGACGACCTACCTCTACTCTAGTGCATTTTCGGCAAGAATGCAAAAGAAAAAAGCATAAACCTGGAATCAGTTCAAAGAAAAATCACAAATTGGTTGCCACTAGCATGAAAAATGGGATATGATAAGGCGTGAAGGAAGAATCGGACGAAAAGGGACGGCTCTTTTGGGAACAAATATTTTGGTCCAAAAGAACCGTCCCTGCGGGCCGAAAAAGACTTGAAAAACGCTAGAGGAATCATTATGATTGAACTGGGAAAAATACAAAAACTCTTCATAATAAAGGAGCAAGACTTCGGCATCTATGTCGGCGAGTCCATGGATGCCGGTTATGACGAGCGGGTGCTGGTCCCGAAAAAACAGGTGCCGGAAGGGGCGAAGATGGGGGATGAAATTGAAGTCTTCGTCTACAAAGACTCGCAGGACCGGATGATCGCGACCACCGCGAGGCCGAAAGTTCTTCTGCATGGCGTTGCGAAGCTGGACGTTGTGCAGGTCAATCGCATTGGCGCTTTCCTCGACTGGGGGCTTGAGAAAGACCTCCTGCTCCCCTACCATGAGCAGACCCGGCGCGTCGCTGCCGGCGATTCGGTACTGGCGGCCCTCTACGTCGACAAGAGCGGGCGCCTTGCCGCCACGATGAAGCTGTACCCCTATCTCCGCCAGGATCCGCCTTATGTGATCGGTGATACGGTCAGCGGGACTGTATATCAGATAGCCCACAATTTTGGCGTATTTGTCGCAGTCGATGACAAATATTCGGGCATGATTCCGAAGCGGGAGGCGCAGGCGGGTTTTCATTCGGGCGACGTGTTGGAACTTCGGGTGACAAATGTAAAAGAGGACGGCAAGTTAGACCTCTCCGCCAATAAGAAGGCGTATCAGCAAATGGATGAAGACTCGGAGTCGGTGCTTGCATTGATTCAGGAGGAGTATGCGGGGGAGCTGCCATTTGACGACAAAGCGGATCCGGAGAAGATTCGGGAAGTCTTCGGGCTCTCGAAGGCTGCATTTAAGCGGGCCGTCGGCCGGCTGTATAAGGAGAGAAAGATTATTATCGAGGATGGGAAGATTAGGGTACTTGCCTCAGAATAACAAGGTGATGCCGGGCATTTGCATTAGAGGAACGAGAATCAGGAGCAGTTACAGAAAGGAAGGATAACAGGATGGAAGGTTTGAAACAGAATCTGCTTGAATTTGCAAAAAATATAGTCCCGAATGTCGGGACGGCCACGACGATCGCGATCATCATCTCGATCCTGCTTGCGCTGTTTTACTGTTTCTTCGGCTATAAGCTTTTGAGGCTGCACATCAGCTTTATCATGTTCATGGTCGGCGCGCTGATCGGCCTGACGATCGGCGTTTCGCTGAGGCTGGATGACAAATTCATCCTCGCGGCGGTCCTGGTGCTGGGCATTCTGTTGGCGGTACTGGGATTCTTCCTATATAAAGTCGGCATCTTTTTCATCGTCACCCTGCTTGTCGGGCCCGCTTCCTACGGCTTTATCAGCGATATAGTAAAGGAGAGGTATGTTATCATAATCTGTATCGCAATTGCGGTGCTTTTCGCAGTCCTTGCCTGCTTTTTCGTCAGGCCGGTCGTCATCATTGCGACTGCCCTGTCCGGCGGGCTTATTGCGTCCAACAACCTGATCGACCATTTCCTGATTCAGGTGGGTCAGCTTAACTCGGCGAGGGTGACGCAGTACATCGTGCTCGGATTTGCCCTGATTCTGGCTCTCTTCGGGATGATTTTCCAGTTCCGAACGACCGAGAACTATGAGGACGAGAGGACGGGGAGAAGGTAAGGATCTCCGAGGATTATCTTTCGGCCCGCGGGGACGGTCCTTTTGGGTCGAAAATTTTCGGCCCGTGGGGACGGTCCTTTTGGACCAAAATTTTTTGGTC
>JAUMWM010000036.1:6487-16964 GCA_030529705.1 Lachnospiraceae bacterium | reverse complement strand
TCCCCGCGGGCCGAAAAATTCACGTCCTTGCTTTTCCTTCCTTTCTCCTGCGCTTATTCTCATACATAATTTCGTCGGCGCGGTGCACCGTGTCATGCACGGATTGATCGATGACCGGATCAAAAACGGCCACCCCCATCGAAATATGCACTTCATCCCATTCATGTTCCGCCGATTCGCAGGCCGCCCTCTGCCTTTCCTCGAATAACGATATCAGCTCTTCGCGGTTTTCATAGTCCTCGTTGCGGAGGACGACGACGAATTCATCCCCGCCAATCCTGAAAACGGGACTATGCCGGAACACCTGGCAGATAAGGCCGCAGGCGGCCTTCAGATAAAGATCGCCCTTTCCATGCCCAAAGCAGTCATTTATCTTCTTCAGATTGTCGCAATCGAAGACGCCAATTGCAAATGCAATCCCCTGATCATCCTCGAGTTGATTTTGCAAATCCTGTATGTACTCGTTGTAGGCTCCCTTGTTCCGAACTGATGTCAGCGCATCGACAAATACGCGTTTGTTCAAATCCTTGACGATATGCTGTTCCTCCCGGACCCTTCTCTCTGCGCGTATGCTCCGCAAAAGCAGGATCAGGAACACCAGGAGGACGATGGCAATCCCAACCATGACAAGAAGAAGATTGTCCTTTAAGAGCTCCGCGAAGCTGACCTTCACTTCCTCCGTCGAGTAATATGTCAAAGCCTTGTGGACCGCCGCATCCGGCACCGCATTGATGACCCTCGCAAGGATGGAATATAGAACGGTATCCCCCTTTTGAATGGCAATACAGTAATCCTCATCCACGCCGGTATAGACGGTCGCCAGATGCAGCTTTTCGCATTGCCTTGCGACATTGTTGTAGCGATAATTGCTGATAATGACGCAGTCCGCTTTTCCGGCGGCAACCGCGGCAAGCCCCGTCGGCGTGTCAGCGAAATAGACCCTCTTCCAGCCGGGGTAATGATTGTCCAGGAAAGCGTCATAATTCGTATTGCCTTCGTTCACTGCCACGACGACGTCTTTCTTATGCAGGAATTCCTTTTGGTCCGCCGCCCGCACGACTGCGTCCATTTCCGAACGCATAATCGGCGAAGTGATCGCCACTTCAAGCAACTCGCTCTCGTAATTTGTAAGATTCGCGGGGAACACGCAGTCCACCTCTCCGTTTCGCATGGCCTCCATCGCATCCGCAACGGTGGGATAGGCTACCGCCGTAAGCTCCAGTTCTGCATTCTCCAGGACTGTCGAAGCATTATCCAGATAGTCCCTCAGCGCGCCGGTCAGTTCGCCTGTAGATTTGTCCCTGGCGCAGAATGCCAGGTAGTTGTCCTGGTATCCCACCCGAATCGCTCCATGCTCGGAAAGCCAGCACTGCTCCCTGTTCGTGAGATAGCGGCTGGCATTCGTATTCCTGAGGTACTTATCATTTAATTGGCTGTTAAAGTACTTGTTCTCATCCTGAATCCGGTTCATCGCCGCATCCAGCTCGGCAAGGAGTTCCGGGCGACTCTTGCTGACTGCGAAATAGAAATCAGAAGAGCCGATTTTATTGATGGGGACGGCCGCTTTCGGATCGCCATAAAGATCCACCCCCACGTAAGCGTCAAGCTCCTTCCCCAGCTTAAGGACGGACTCCTCATCCGAGCAGTTCATCTCAACAAGATCAGCTTCGACTCCATGCGCTTTCGCCCAGTTTATAAAGACTCCCTTCTGATAGCTGTCCTTCTTTACGCCTATCTTTTTGCCGTTCAGCGAAGTATAATCCTCCGCAGTTATGCTGTCATTGTCGGGAGAGACAAATATATGATAGGACTCCGTCCCCATCGGCATGGAGGAATACAGGAACTTCTCTGCCCGTTCCTCCGTGTAGGAGACGTCGCAGAGCATGTCGATTTCTCCGTCCGATAGCATCTGCAGAAGCTCGGACCAGCTGCCCTCGACATAACTATAGTCCCAGCCGGTGTAGGCGGAAATCTTGCACTGGTAGTCATAAGCATAGCCCGACCATTTTCCGTGCCGATCGATGATATAAAACGGCACTTTATGGAGGCCGACTCGCACGGTCTCGCCGTTATCCTGCGCATTTGCCGCAATCGGCGTCACAAGCGCGCCAAGCAACGCAGCCAGAATAATCAGAACATGAAAAATCGCAATGATACGTTTGAATGAAGAAACGCTGCTTTGATCTGTCATTTTCCCTTCTCTCTTCTCCAAACCAGTTTGCTTTGGCACTCATTTCCCTTATCCGATTCCTTTCGCAAAATGGTTCCGGTTTTCTCCCGACCGCATCTCGAAACTAAATCGGCCTTTCTACGCCAAGCCTTTCCCGACAATCTTTCCCGCCACATAGACTCCGCTTGCACTGGCGTGGCTCAGGGAATGCGTAACGCCGCTCCCGTCCCCGATCACGTACAAACCCTTGTGGCAGGTTTCCAAATCCCGGTTCAGCTTCACTTCCATGTTGTAGAACTTGACTTCCACCCCGTAGAGCAACGTGTCATCATTGGCCGTGCCGGGCGCAATCTTATCCAATGCGTAAATCATTTCAATAATGCCGTCCATGATCCGCTTCGGGAGGACCAGGCTCAGGTCGCCGGGGGTTGCCGCAAGCGTGGGCTTTACGGTTCCCTCCTCGATTCGTTTGTGCGTGCTGCGCCTCCCCCTCTCCAGGTCGCCGAACCGCTGCACGATCGCCCCGCCGCCCAGCATGTTCGACAGCCGGACGATGCTCTCGCCATAGCCGTTGCTGTCCCGGAACGGTTCCGAAAAATGCTTGGCTACCAGGAGGGCGAAATTGGTGTTGTCCGTCTTGCGGCTCTCATCCTCGAAACTGTGGCCGTTCACCGTTACGATCCCGTTGGTGTTCTCGTTGACCACGATCCCCCGCGGGTTCATGCAGAAGGTCCGTACGGCGTCCTCGTATTTCTTGGTACGGTACACGATCTTGCTTTCGTATAATTCATCCGTGATATGGGAGAAAATGACGGCGGGCAGCTCGACCCTCACGCCTACGTCCACGCGGTTGGATTTCGTGCCTATGGAAAGGTCATGGCAAATCTTCTCAAGCCATTTGCTGCCGCTGCGGCCGACCGACAGCACCAGGCGGCGGCACTTTGCCGTCTTCTCCTTGCAAATGACCCGGTATCCTTCATCCTCTCCCACCACTTCGACAGAATCTACCGGCGCGTTGAAATAAAAATCCACTTTTCCGCAAAGTTTCGCATACAGGTTTTCCAGCACCACATAGTTGATGTCCGTACCCAGGTGCCGCACCGATGCTTCCAGCAGCGTCAGCTTATTCTGCATGCAGAGTTTCTTAAAGCGCGAACCCGCCGTGGAGTACAAAGAGGTGCCCGCGCCTCCATTTGCAACATTGATTTCGTCCACGTAACGCATGAGCCTGATTGCCTCGTCCCGGCCGATATACTCATGCAGGGTTCCTCCGAAATCGTTCGTGATATTGTATTTGCCATCGGAAAATGCCCCTGCGCCGCCAAATCCGCTCATTATGGCGCACGTAGGGCATTTAATGCAGCTCTTGACCGCTTTCCCGTCAATCGGGCACTTGCGCTTGTTGAGCGGGTTCCCTTTTTCAAATATAGCCACCTTCATATCGGGACATTCCCGCACGAGTTCCCATGCGGTGTATATTCCTCCCGGACCGGCTCCGATAATAATTACGTCATAGTCCTTCATGCTCTATCTCCTCAATAAAAGCAGTTTTGAGCCGCCTTTTATATCTGAATTTCAAAATATTATCTTTTTCGACGGTTATGTTCCGGCTGACGATAGAACTCCCGCTTGGCCAAGAACATGCGCTCTTCCGCCTCTTTGACAAGCTCGTCCATATTGATAGGGCCCTTTTCTTTTTCACGAATTGCACTGCCGAAAGATACATGGTATCCTTCGCCGGCCAGTTCGGCGTTCATCCGTTCAATCTTCGATGCCACTTCCTCCGGCCGGGCATCCATCTGGAAAGCCACAAACTCATCGCCGCCGATGCGGTAGGTATGCTCAGATCCAAAACGTTCTTGTATTGCCGCGGCGACATCGCACAGCATTCTGTCGCCTGCCTGATGTCCCTGCAGGTTATTCACTTCATGAAGCCCGTTCACGTCCCCGTAAACGCAGACCAGATTCGATGTGCACATCCCCGGATACTTCTGCAACTGTTTCTCATAATGATTCCGGTTTTTCGTTCCTGTCAGCAAGTCTGCCTGGCACAAATGTTCAATCTGCCTGGACTGCGCAAGCGCGCGAATCTTTATCTTCATGATGAAAAGCGTTGTGGCGACGGCGACAATGCCAAAAGTGACCATGTTCCAGACATCGGCTTCCGCCACATCCGGCTGCTTGTAACGGACAACCAGCAAGCTAACCGCCGCAACGTCGGCAACGATCAGGGCGGACAGCCTGACCGGGCGGTCATAGAACAGCAAAGGGCTTACCAGCAAGAAGGCAACCGCCGACACGGCCGGCTTGTCAGCATGAAGCATAGAAATATTAATGCTGAACACATAGAGAATAATCTCGAACAGATAAACGAGTCCCATCACAAGCGAGGGATGCTCAGGCACGTAAAAGTGCGCAATAAAGAATATGGCCACCATGACTATCCCGCACATCAGGTATGTCCGGGCGTTCACAGAGGCAAAATCACTGGAACGCAAACTCGCAATGAACAGCAGAAAATACACGATGCCCGCAAGCTGAGAAAACACATTAAGCAGCACCCAATTCTCCTCGTGGATGCTGGCGCACAAAGCGTCATACTCTTCCTTCCCCACTCCGGCATATAAAAACAGCTTTTTTAATTTGCGTAGATATTGCATTTGCTTTTTATACTCCTAATTTACATGAAGCAGAACCTTCGCTAAGCAGGAAAATTCCTTCTTCTGCGATTATTTTACATTTTGTGCTGAAAAATACTCCTTAGAGCCTAAATGAAAGAACAGGAACCCCATTTATATTTTTTCATATTTTGGCTGAGATTGCAAGGGCATGAAACTTAAATGATGCATTCAAATTATATTTGTTGTTGCAGTTCACGCTTCCACACAGATATCGCCTGTGTACGCTTCCGCCTAGAAGTCGCCTGTGTACGCTTCCGCCTAGAAGTCGCCTGCATTTGCGAAAAAATGGGTGTCATCCTGAGCGTAGCGAAGGATCTTTTACATAAAGCCGCTGTAGATATAAAAAGACCTTGTCTCACGCTCAGGATGACATGGGCGATAACGTATGCGTGGACAGGAATCGTCATCCTTGACATCCCTCCTGCTCCTGTCTATAATCAAAAATCATCAACCTTTCTTTTAAAGAACCGGGGTGCATTATGGGACCGAGTGCGAAAAATGAACATATCCGGATCGGCGATATGGACTGCGATTACATCTCCTTCGGAACGGGGAAAGATGTCCTCGTCATGCTGCCGGGCGTTGGCGACGGGCTGAAGACGGCAAAAGGGATGGCCATACCGTTTTCCGTCATGTACAAATGCTATGCGCAGCAATTTAAAGTCTATCTTTTCAGCAGGAGGAACAACCTGACGATGGGCTTTACAACGAGGGATATGGCCAAAGACCTGAACAGCATTCTGGAAAAACTCGAGATTGGTCCGGTAAACCTGTTCGGCGTCTCCCAGGGCGGCATGATTGCCCAGCATCTGGCAATCCATCACCCCGACAAAGTTAAGCGCCTGATCCTAGCTGTGACTGCTTCGAGGCCGAACGAAATCATGAGGGAAACGCTTGATACCTGGCTTTCGATGCTTGACAGGGATGACTATAAAGGCTTCCTGATCGATTCGGCGGTGAGATCCTATACCGGGGACTACTTAAAGCGCGGGATAAAGCTGAACAGCCTTCTAGCCGGCATAAAGCCGAAAGACTATACGCGCTATAGGATACTCTGCAACTCATGCCTTGAACATGACGCTTACGACGATCTCATAAAGATCACATGCCCTACGCTGCTGATTGGCGCAGACCAGGACAAAGTACTGGGACCCGAAGCCACAATCGAGATGAGGGCAAAGATCCCCGACAGCAAGCTATACATGTACAAGGGCTACAGCCATGGCGTCTATGAGCAGGCAAAAGACTTTAACAACAGGGTTATACGGTATCTGTCACAGTAATTTATAGTAAACGAATTAAATAAATTCGTTTACTATATTGATGCACACGGATTTTGTAAGGAAATATGCCGCTTACGCGGCCAAAATCCGGCGCAGTAAACGAACAAAATGCAAACATTTTGTTCGTTTACTATAATATTATTAAAGGAGGAACATGTAATGAAAAAACTATTCTCAATTGCACTTGCAGCCATCCTGGTATTCTCAGCGCTTGCTCTCACAGCTTGCGGCGGCAACAGCGGCAAAGACGAAAGCGCAGATCTTTCCGACAGCAAGTACGTCGGAACATGGACGAATACGGGCCTCACTCTCGGCGAAGAAAGCGGAGAGCTTGATACCGAATTTACCCTGATTCTCAATGATGACGGGACCGGGCAGCTTGTTTCGGACGAAGAACCCGGCGAATTTACCTGGGAGCTTACCGATAACGGCTTCAAGACCAAGGGCGACATGAAACTGACCTTTACGGATGACGGCGACAACATCAAAACCAAGATACTCGGCGCTGATCTGACATTTGAAAAACAATAAGGTTATGTGCATAAAATGCTTCAAATTGCCAGTCTGGCAACTTGAAGCATTTTTTGTCGGAATCCTTATCTCATTTTGCCCATAAAACCGCCGCGCTGGCCTCCCATCATCTGGTTCGTCACGCTGTCGGTCTGCGTTCCGTTCACGATAATTGTTCCGCCGGTATGACTGCAAGTGCCGTCATAGTCAAATGCAGACTGGCCGGTAATGTCAATCGTGCCCCCGCTGATAATCAGGTCGCCGTTGGAGTCTACGGCATCGGTATCGCCGGATCCCATCACAATCGTAATCTCTCCTCCTCCGATTTCAATCTTCGGACTCATGGAATTGGATTTTCTTCCGGCATTGATACCGTCATCGGCGGCGTTTATACTTACCGTACCGTCATAGATGATCACCTGTGTCGCTTCCATTCCTTCCGCCGCCACAAGAGTCAAACTCCCGCCTTTTATAGTAACAGAAGTCGTCGCATGGACGGCATCATCGCCCGCCTCTACACGGAAGCTTCCACCCTCAATCACGATACAGCCTACCGTATCATCGTCATTGTTCTCCGCATGGAGTCCGTCATTGCCGCCCTTAAGCTCATACTCGCCGTCCCAGGCATAGATTCCATCGTGGGCTTTCAATGCGCTGTCCGATGCGTTTACAATCCAGGTGCCGCCGGTCAGTTTTAAGTCATCGTTCGTGCAGATACCGTCCTTGGAAGAGCTGATATTCACTGTGCCAAGGCCATTCAGGACAAGATCATCCTTGGAAAAAATCACGGCATCTTCATCCCCGCTGAACTCTCCGCTGACAGAGAGGCTATTCTCGCTGCCCTCAGCGGAAGTGATGAAAACCTTATCGGCATTTTCGACCAGAATGCAGGGCTCTGTCGTATTGACGATGCTCACTCCATCAAGGACAATCTGCACCTTGTCATCGTCCCCCGCCTCAATGACTACGCTGGCGTTCTTAGCATTGCCGGTCAGAACATATACTCCCGCTTCGGCAATCGATGCCGTATCCCCATCGGATACGCTTATCGTCTTCGCTCCGCTAAGATCGGCACTCTGGGCGAGGTCGCGTTCCGAAAACAGATTTGTATCCGCATCGGAAAGCGTCCCCGTATCGCTCTTCACTGAAGCATCCGCCATTACAACATTTGCGTCATCCGTTTCTGTTTCTGCTCTTGTCTCTGGTTCTGCCTTTGTCTCTGTTACCATCTGTGTTTTTGATTCCGTTTCACCCGCATTTGCGCTTGCATTTTCGCTCACATCCGTACTCTCTATCACGGAAGAAACTGCGGACTCCTTGCTCTCCGTGGTGACAACTTTTCCACAACCGCCAAGCTGGATTGCTGCGGCCAGAACAGCGACTGCAAAAATCGATACCATTTGTTTTCTTTTCATGATTTATATCCTCCTTATTATTCTAACAAGACTTGTCATCCTGAGCGTAGCGAAGGATCTTATACCATCTGCATCCGTCATACATAAAAGATCCTTCGCTTACGCTCAGGATGACAAAACTTCCAATCAACCCTACAGATCAAAATGTCTAAAAATATGCTTTTCTCTTCTTTGTTTCTATAGCTGGTTCGTCTGCTCCTCGTATGGCAGTATCGAAATCTCAAGGTTTCCGTTTCTGGTTCTCAATTCGTCAATAAAGGCTTTCTCCTCCGCCGCATCCTTCATCTGTATTTTGTAAGACAGGCGGAACATGCTGCCCATGGCCGTTGTTTTCACTCCCACGCCCTCAACCTTTTTCAGATAACGGGCAAAAGTATCGTCAAATGCACCACCGTATTCCAGCGTCTCAGGGATGGTGATTCGCAAAAGCCGGTCGTCCGCCATGTTCCGATGGTCAAATATATTCACCCTGCCCATAAGAAGGAACAGGACGGCCATGCCCACCAGGATAATGACGCCGTAGGAAATATAGCCCATGCCGAAGGCGATACCTGAACTCATGGCCACCAAAATTGCGGCGATCTCGTCCGAACTTCCCTGGGCAGAGCGGAATCGGATCAGCCCGAAAGCCCCTCCGATTGCCACGCCGGCTCCGATGTTTCCATTGACAAATGTAATCACAGCTCCCACCACGAAAGGAATCTCCGCGATTACGATAAAGAAGCGTTTCCTGGAACGAATGTGAAAGCTCATAATCCAGGAATAGACAAATCCGGATATCAGCGCGGCCGCCGCCATTAGAAAAAACTGTTTCGGCGTGACAGCGTATGAATAAATCGTATCAAACATTCTACACCTTCCTTTCTTTTATGCAACATCTTTTCTCTCATGCAACGTCTGTCAGCTTCATGACGCTGAACATGGTCGCAACATCATTATCAATTTTCAACTCCCTCAGCCTGTACGCCTCCCCATATTTGGAAAAGCCGGCCTTGAAAATCCTGCCCTCGCTGAGGATCGCTGACAGCCAGAGCGGCATCGCCCCCTGTACCTTGACCTCAAGAATGCTCCAGCCATCCTCTAAGAGCGGAATTCCCTCCATCGATTCCGTCAATGTCAGGCCATCCATCCGAAAGCGAGGCCTATAATCGATTGTCAACCGAAGATTCCCGCCGGATTCATAATAAGCTTCTCGATCATAGATAACGAGGCAAGCCGGGATCAACGGCTGATAATAATCTCGGAAGTATTGAAGCTCCTTCCGAATTTGCAAATCTCCGTCCGCAAGTTCCCCTCCCGCAAAGAATCCTTTGACATCGGGGACGGTGGTCTGCACGCGGCGTTTGTAAACAATGCCATCACATTTGCGCTTCAATTCCAGAAAGACAGGCGATGTATCTGATGCAAGCCCATAGGATCGCAGTCGGAGCTTCTCCTTAAATGCCGGCTTCTCCAGGCTGGCACGGATCAGCCGCACATCAGGCGTATCATAATATAGGGAGGCAATTTGCGTAAGGCCATATTTGTCAATCTTCATATACCCTTCCAGCTTCCTCCTGAGGAAATCCGCCTGTTCCCCGCTCAGAAGATACTTCATCTCGTATCGCTGCATGACTGTGACTGCCATTGCTGTCATCTCCTTTCCGTATGATGGCTTTAGTGTAGGACCGAAAGATTGACGATTCATTGAAGATTCCAAAAAATTTTTTCAACACTGTTTCAATAATTGGCTGTATAATCTGAAGGTAAATTTTCAACAAAGGAGATATATATGAAGATTTTGGTTGTGGAAGATGAAGAAGGGCTGCGGGAAGCACTGATCCGCACCCTGCAAAGCGAAGGATATATGGCCGACGGAGCCGCTGACGGAGAAGAAGGATACTCGCTAATCTGCACCGGACTCTATGACCTGGTGCTGCTCGATATCATGCTACCCGTCTACGATGGCCTGGAAGTCCTGCGCAGAATCAGAAAACAGAACCTTTCTATCCCCGTAATCATGCTGACGGCCCGCAGCACGGTGGAAGACAAGGTCGGCGGGATGGACCTCGGCGCTGACGATTATCTCACGAAGCCCTTCGCTATGCCGGAACTCCTGGCGCGCATCCGCATGGTCTCCCGCCGCGGATCCAGAGGCGGCATCGACAACCGCCTAAAAGCCGGAGACCTGATTCTGGACACGCAGACTTATACCCTGTCCTGCCCAGACAGCAACCGCTCCGTCAAGCTAGGCGCAAAAGAATACCAGCTCATGGAGTACATGATGCGGAACGTGAATCAGATACTCTCCCGGGAGCAGATTACAAACCGCGTCTGGGGTTACGATGCCGATGCGGAGTACAATAATGTGGATGTCTATGTTTCTTTTCTTAGGAAGAAACTGAAATTCGTGAAGACCGAAGCAAGAATCAGCTCGGT
>JAUMWM010000036.1:0-6387 GCA_030529705.1 Lachnospiraceae bacterium | reverse complement strand
GCATAAGGTTTTCTGGAGCATCCTGCTCAGCGCCGCAGGCGTTCTTCTTGCAATCTTAATCGCATTCAATATCCTAAGGCAGGTTCAGACAGCCTCTAAAATGGAATCCATTTTGGATTCCGCTTTTATGATGCTAAAACAGGAAAACGAAATGGAAAAAAGACACGGTGGCATTCGCGAGGGGGGCAAAGACAAGTCAGAAATGCTGCGTTCCGTTTCCGAAGGCGAATTGGGAGCAATCCTTCTGGATTCGGAAGGTTCCATAATTAAGGCGTCCGGCTGTGCCGAGCAATTAGACGAAGAGACGCTATCAACCATCGCCAAGGCCGCTATTTCGGACGCAGACGGACACGGAAGGACGAAAGACTGGGAATACAAAACCATCATAAGTTCTGGCGGCACCAGCATTTCGTTTCTCAATGCCGCCTCCTTGCGGAAAGAGAATATCGAAACCATGCTGCTCTCGCTGGCGGCTTTTTCCGCTGCCTGCCTGCTCTTCGCACTGATGGCGCGTTTTCTGTCGCGGGCTATCGTCAAACCCGTGGAAGAGAATATGCAAATGCAGAAACGCTTTGTCGCCGATGCAAGCCACGAGCTAAAGACCCCGCTGGCCGTCATAGATGCGAACGCCTCCGTGCTGGAGCAGACTGTCGGACCAAACAAATGGCTAAATTACATCAAAGAACAGACAGCCCGCATGTCCGCCCTCGTAAACGAGCTGCTCCAGCTCTCCAATTTGGAGGAGGCAGGCAATTCAGATTCCAAGCAACAGCACGAGCAGTTTGACGCGGCCGAGGCAGTCATGACTGCCGCCCTTCCATTTGAAAGCGTGGCATTTGAACGGGGCGTAACGCTTGAAACAGACACGCCGGATACCCTGAACGTGCAAGGCTGCAGCCAGGACCTGGAACAGCTTGCAGCAATCCTGATAGATAATGCTATCAAGCATTCAAAACCGGGAGGAACCGTAAAGGTCGCTTTGGGTACATCCACGGCACGGCGGGGGTGGAAAGAAGAGCCGGTAATGGAGCTTTGCGTTTCCAATACCGGCGACGAGATTCCACCGGATGCGCTGCCCCACATCTTCGACCGCTTCTACCGTCTTGACCAATCCCGCACGCATAAGGACAACAGCTACGGCCTGGGCCTTGCAATTGCGAAGAGACTGGCAGAAAAAAACGGAGGCAGCATAGCCGCCTCCTCTGAAAACGGAGTCACAGAGTTTCGATTTCTGTTTGCTGACCAAACAAATCGTCCATTGTGATCACTTTGTCTTTTCGGAATATGACTAAATCAATCTGTATACGTATAACGAAAATGAATATTTGTCATTTTGTCTGCGGATAAATACGAGTATTCTTTCTTCATCAGGTTTTTCTCCAATGCTGCTTATTTTGTTTTATAAATTACTCCGGCATCATTCCGGCCTTATACCGATTACAATATGGTGGTCATCGCTGCTTCTTGTCTTGAGTGTCTGTAAAGTATACTTTTTCAATTTGCCGTCACTCATCCGTCTGAAAGATACCTCGCCCGTATCTTCCTGGCTGATCCAGCGGATCAGGCTTGTCCTGCTGAGAACGTCTCTGAGGCTCTCCCTGTCTTCTTCGCACACACCATCTATCAACTCTTCCGCGGCATCTCCGAAGAAGTCTGTACCGCCGGGCCTGATTTCAAGCTCCCCATGCTTTCCGCTGAAGAATTCAAGGAAGTGGGCTGTAACGACATCTACATAGAAGATGCTCTCAAAATCGCTGGTCAGTGCGTTGGTGATGCTCATGCAGGTCCGTCTGACAGCGGGTGCGATTTCCACGCTTTTTTCGCCCCGCTCAATCAGGAAGCGGTCAAAATCTTCCGGCGGTACCGGTTTGGAAAAATAATAACCCTGTACATAGTCGCAGCCCATGGCTTTCAGGACCAGATACTGCTCTTCGGTTTCCACGCCTTCCGCAACCACCGGCACGTGCAGATAATCCGCGATATCGATGATCAGCTCAATCATTCGCACATCCCTCGTCTCACCGAAGGCACTGCGCACAAAGCTCATATCCAGCTTCAGTACATCGATGGGCAGGTGCGTAAGCATCCCAAGAGACGAATATCCTGTGCCGAAATCGTCCATCTCGATACGGAATCCCAGACCCATGCCCCTCAGTTCCTGTGCCGTGGAAATGATCTGCTCAGAGTCTTCCGTATAGGCAGACTCTGTGATTTCCAGCATGAGGTCTTCTGTATCCAGTCCGTAAGCTGCCAGGATATCAGAAAAAATCATCTTGAGATTCGGAGTCAGCATATCAATGCGGGATACATTCACCGACACCGGCACGGAATACCCGAAACGATTTTTCCAGTCCCTGATACGCGCAGCTGTTTCCCGCCAGACGAACATATCCAGTTCCAGGATCATGCCGTTGTCCTCCAGCAGCGGAATAAACACGCCGGGGCTGATCATGCCCAGTTCGGGATGGTTCCAGCGTACCAGCGCCTCTGCGCTTGAGAGCACAGGCTTATCCGGACGGATATCATATTTGGGCTGGAAATATACTGTGAACCGATTGTCCGAGAGAGATGTCCTGAAATCCTCAAGCAGATGCTCCCTGTACAGCTCGGCTTTGTGCATTTCATTATCATAAATGCCGACTGCTTTCAGGTATCCGCTCCTGACGGTATTTGCCGCTAGTTTAGCATAGTCAAATCGGCGTTCGATCTCTATTTCCTTGTCAACATTGGCATAGACACCCATACGCAGCCGCACCCTGTCCGAAGAAGCTTCCTTCCCGCCGGATCCTTCAGAAGCCCTGGCCAGCATCGTTTCATAGTCTTCCCGATGCGGACAATAGATATAGAAAGTATCACCGCTCTGACGGCAGCTGACTCCACCCACCTCACGGGAAATATCCCGGATCTGCCTGCCGATCTGTGCCAGTACTCCGTCTCCGTACTGTTTGCCATAGCGTTCATTCAGCATATGGAAATGGTTCACATCTACAACAATGGCATCCATCGCCATTTCCACATAATGCCGGTCATACATCCTGACATAGTTCTGGAAATAACTTAGGTTGTAAAGCCCGCTGATAGGATCGCGTTCCGTGGATTGTATGATACCCCGCTTTTCAGACAATTCTATGCACCGGGTCACCCTGGCTTTAATAATCTCCGGGGATGGGTAGGGCTTCGGGATAAAGTCCATAGCCCCAAGTTTCAGGCATTCGACCTCAGCACTCTGGTCAGCAGTCATCACGATGACAGGAATATCAGCAAGATCCGACTCCTCTTTCATGACTTTCAGTACTTCTATGCCGTTCATACGCGGCATCTGCAGATCCAGAAGGACGATAGCGATTTCATCCTCATTTTTTCGGATCTGTTCGAGCGCTTCAGCGCCGTCCTGGGCGTACAACAGTTCGAAATCGTCCTCGAGCATACTTCGCAGCATGATGAGGTTGATGTCCTCATCTTCCACAATGAGGGTGAACCGTTTTTCATTCAGAGACTTCTCATCGTTCACCATTGTAATAGGGGAACCGTTTGTCTCTTCAGCATCATCCCTTGTAACAGCTCCAAGGCTCTTCAAGAGCTGTTTTTCCTCATACATCAGTGAGTCCGCGCGTTCAAACACGCTATGGAAGGTTGAATCTTCACCCGGTATGTAATCCGACAGTCCACCCGAAACAACGACCCCACCTTTGGAAATATGTTCTACGGAACGGTCATGCAGGGCCAGTACAAGTTCTTTGCGAATGACATAGTCACGGCCGGACAGAACCGCTACAAACTCATCGCCGCCGATCCTATAGACAGGGCTATGCTGAAAAATGTCGCAGATCATCTTACATGCCTGACAAATATACTCATCACCTGCCTTATGCCCAAGCGTATCATTGATCTTCTTCAGGCCGTTCACATCACATACTACAACGGCAAAATCCTTGACGCTTCCGTCTGAGATCTGTGCATCGTAATCTTTCCGCTTCATAGAAAACGCGGCTTTACTCTTGACACCGGTGAGGGGATCGGTAAATGCTACTGTCCGTGCCTGATCTCTCTCTTCGGCAGCCTGTTCCTCCCATTTTCGCACAGAATAATAATTCGCGATCATTACACCCAGGGACAGAGCGAACAGTCCGGCGATGGCCATAACGCTGATACGGTCTGCTTTGCGAAGACTTTGCTGCTGAGTAGTAAGAAATTCCTTTCTGTCCATTGAAAGCGTCTCGCTGTCTGCCGTGCCATCAATATAGTTGGAAATATTCTCTATGACAACACTTTCTCTTGTCTCGTTCATTCTTTCCGTCCAGGTCAGCGACAGAACCACGATAAATGCCATAAACAAAACCCAGACTACGATAGCTTTTCCGAATTTTCTCATCGGATCCTTTCGAATGATACTGTTGAAGTAGAGCACGCCGATGATGGACCAGCCAATCATAAGAGCATAGGTTTCTGATGCAATCAGATTATCAGAGAACAGATTCGGAAGCAGCAGGAATGCGAGGAAAGCGATTAATATGGGTATGCAGATACCGCTGAGAATAATGTCTTTTTTACTTCCCTCCTGTTTTGAAACTTTATATACCGCCAATGCTGCAGAACCGTAGAGAATGGTGGCTCCGAAAGTGGTGGTATCCACATTCCAGCCGATCGCCGTTCTCCCTAAAAAGAGGATCGGCAGGGAAATGAGGACGACCAGGCGAATAGCATGAGCGGGTATCTGCTTGCGGTTTAATGCCGCGAACCGTTCGGGCAGAATCCCATCCTGGGCTGCGGAGTAACAGAGGCGGCTGACGGCTCGCATCATACCGATCAGGCTGGAAAATACCAGTGCCAGCAAAGATGCCATCAGGATATAAACGCCTGTATCGCCGAGATAATAATGCGCCGCATAGAAAGCGGGCAAACCGGCGATCCCCTCAAATTCATCCAGGCGGGTGATATAATCAATCCAGCTGTTACACCCTTCAGGGTAAGCGGAGACGCTCAATAAAATCACAAATATGTAAAGAGCAGTTGTGACGGTAACTGCGATAGTCATGATCTTAAAGAGCCTGTTATGCTCGAATTGGTACTCCGCCGCGGATTGCGTCACAGTTTCAAAGCCGATAAACGCCCAGGGAGACAGAAAAGCGATGTGTATGACCTGCCTCAAAGCGTTCTTGTCCGGCATGAACGCAGGTGCCATTGTCATGCCCGCAGAGCCATGGCCTGCCATTGCAGCAACAAAGCAGACCGTAATCCCAATGGTAAAAAGAAAAACAAATGCCACCATCGTGTTCGCTGTCGCCTTTTTGCTATTCATGCATAGAAGACCCACAAAGACAACGACAAACAATGTCACAATGATTTCGCCCAGATAGACTTTATAGCCAAATATCGTATAGAGATATCCGACACTAAAAACGCTGCGAAGGAAATACCTCGCAAATAAGGGAATGCTCGTGGCGTTAGCCCAGAATATGGAGATGTATGTCAGGAACATGAACCATCCGACAAAGAATGCATGGTCATACCCGAAAATGTATTTTATATAATTATAGAGTCCCCCGGTTCCGGGATAGCGATTGGCAAGGAAGTGATAATGGCTGGACATGATCATCATCATGGCAAATCCGATCAACAGTCCCAGAATGGATCCCATCGGACCGGATTGTGAAAGATAACTGCTGCTGGTGACGATCAGGCTGCCCCAGCCGATTGCCGAGCCTAACGATAACGCCCAAACCGCCAACGGAGAGAGGTATGGCTTCAGCCCCCCGGTATTCTGTTCGGAAGATGTCTGCTCTTTCATAAGTGTTTTCCCTTCAATAAAGCCTACGCAAGCTGATTTAAACTATGTCTAAATTATACTCGCAAAAATAACATTTGCCAACAAATCTATACAGCTACAAGAGCGAAAACTGCATATCTGTGCTATAGTAAAGATACTTGTGAGTTGAAAGTTGTATAGATCCAAAAGGCGAAAGTACCCCCTTGGGATGCTCGGTAGTTTTCAAAAATCGTTACCAATTCGGCGATTTCTGCAGTATTTCATTGGTTTCCGATGTTTTTTTGCCTCATGCGGACCTATTTCTACGCTCATGCCAGTGCTGCGCCATATGGAGTATTTGCATTATCGGTGAGTCTGGGCGGGTCGCTAACAATGCGAAAAACCTTCGGCGCAGGTAGAACATTACGGTTGCCTAATGATGCGGTCTCCCTCCGTCTTGTGCGCAGGTATCGGATTGACTGCAATTCAAGGCAGTCCTTCTCTCTGAAAGAGATAATCTGGAGCAGCCCCATGGCTATAGAAGAAGTGCAGCATGGTCTCGTAACAGGACCCGTCGAGCGAGAGCGCCCTGATGACTGACGTGACTCCCAGGGAGTCGTCCCGGATCATGAACCCGAGTA
>JAUMWM010000212.1 GCA_030529705.1 Lachnospiraceae bacterium | reverse complement strand
GGTCCTTTTGGGTCAAATTTTTTTGACCCAAAAGGACCGTCCCCGCGAGCCGAACCCTGGACCGAGAAGCCCAGGCCGAAAACCCGGCTGAGCCCCGGGCCGAAACCCTGGGCCGAGAAAACCGGTCGAAGCTCAGGCCGAAAACCCGGCCGAACCCTGGAACCGAGAACCCGGACCGAAATCCGAATGATTATCAGTTCACAAGAGCAGGGCCTATATTCGTCACGTCGCCCGCGCCCATGGTAATGAGCAAGTCGCCCGGCCGGCAATTTGCCCGGACGTAGTCCTCGATTTCGGCAAATGTCTCCAGATACCGAACATCCTTGCCGTACTTCTCTATCTCGTCCGCAAGGTTTTGAGAGGAGACGCCGTAAATGTCCTTCTCCCGGGCCTCGTATATCTTCGCAAGGATGATATGGTCAGCGGCGGAGAGGGCTTCGGCAAATTCCGGCAGCAGCGCCCGCGTCCTGGTATATGTGTGCGGCTGGAAGATGACCCACAGCTCCTTGTGCGGGTAACTGCCGGCCGCGGAGAGCGTCGCCTGAATCTCCGTCGGATGGTGGGCGTAGTCGTCGATGACGGTGACATCCCCCATCTTGCCCTTATACTCGAACCGCCGGTCCACCCCGGCGAAGTTCCTTAGGCCTTCGGCCACGGTATCTGCAGGAAGGTTCAGCGTGCGCGCGGCGGCGATGGCGGCCAGGGCATTTGACACGTTATGCCTGCCGGGGACGCTTAAAGCTATGCGGGCCAGAAACTCTCCGGCTTCAAAACAGTCGAAAGCGGCGCAGCCAAGCGCGTCGAAGACGATATTGGAGGCCGTATAGTCGGCCTCGGAGTCGGAGGAATAGGTCAGGATCCG
This sequence comes from Lachnospiraceae bacterium, assembly GCA_030529705.1. Taxonomy (GTDB): domain Bacteria; phylum Bacillota; class Clostridia; order Lachnospirales; family Lachnospiraceae; genus Chordicoccus. The sequence continues at coordinate 4,105 of JAUMWM010000212.1, read as the reverse complement.
GCATGAGATGCCATCCGTGACCTCGTCAAATTTTTTCGTGTCAGCGTTAATGATCAGGGTTCCCTCTGCCGGAATCTGTGCGGCAAATTTATGGAAAGAACGCGCTATGTCGTCCAGATCCTTGAAGAAATCCAGATGGTCGGCATCCACGTTCAGGATGATTCCGACGGACGGTATGAGGGAGAGGAAGCTGTTCGTGTATTCGCAGGCTTCCGTGACAAATGTATCGGACGCGCCCACGCGGATATTCCCGCCGATTGCCGGCAAAATGCCGCCCACCGAGATCGTCGGGTCGCAGTCGGCATGAAGGAGCACGTGCGATATCATGGACGTCGTGGTCGTTTTGCCGTGCGTGCCGGCAATGGCGAAGGACGTGCCGTAGTTGCTCATGATTTCGCCGAGCAGTTCCGCGCGGGTCATCATGGGCAGGCCGGAACTAAGCGCTGCGGCGTATTCGGGGTTGTCCGGATGGATGGCCGCCGTGTAGACTACGACGTCTATGTCGGGCGTGATATTTTCCGCCTTCTGGCCTATCGTGACGGCCGCGCCGCGTTCCCTGAGGCGGGATATGAGCGCGGAGTCGCTTGAGTCGGAGCCCGAGACCGTGAAGCCCCGGCTAAGGAGGACTTCCGCCAGGCCGCTCATGCTGATGCCGCCGATGCCGGTGAAATGGACGTGCTGGGGGTTGTTGAAATCTATCTGGTACATTTGCTCTCCTTCTATTGGCGTTGATGATACGTTTTTCATGGATTTGTCCCATGGTATGGGTTTTTTCGGCAATCAAGCGAACAGTTTCACAATATTTGATAAAATAATATAAAAATGCTTGCATCCAGTGCCATAAGTGTTGTATATGTATGTATCAGTAAGCTAAGGATTGGGTCAAAAATATGTGTCCTGAATTCTTCAGCATAGGAAAGAGAGTGGGACATTGATATATGGCTCAATCCTGACCGCATCTTGCGGCAGCTTCGCATTCGTAAGCGACTGCGATACATAAGTAGCATTATAGGGCGAACTATTGGAAAAAGCAAACGAAAAAATATGTGTTTTATAAAACACAAAAACATGAAATCCTGTTCACGAATGATGTTATATGTGGTATAATGCTGTTACGAAAAGGTTTAAGGTATTTTTTCTAGGGGATTCTTAAAAGATGACATCATGTTATTGACTACATTAGGGCTAGAGGTGGACTTATGATCAGGAAAGAGATGATAGCCATGCTGCTGGCGGGCCGCAAGGAGGGCGGGCTTGGCATATTGACCGACAGAGTGTCAAAAGCAGCCCTTCCTTTCGGGGGAAAGTACCGCATCATAGATTTCCCGCTCAGCAACTGCATTCATTCCGGGATAGATACGGCAGGCATTATCACCAGATACCGACCGGTAAGGCTGAACGCGCACATCGGAATTGGCGCGTCGTGGGACATGGATAAGAGCTACGGCGGGGTGACAGTGCTTCCTACCTATGAAGAATGCTCCGGAGGGGAGGCAATCGGAACGGTTCAGGCCGTGTACAGGAACTATGAGTACATGCTCCAGTACCATCCGGACTACGTGCTGATTTCCCCGGCGGATTGCCTTTATAAGATGGATTATGAGGTGATGCTGGACTTCCTGAAAGCGATGGATGCGGACGTCGCCATTTGCGCCATTCCTGCAAAGGAAGGCGAGGAAGCGGAAGGCTTAATTTATACGGATGCTTACGGGTACATTCTCCCGCCCGGGGCGGGCATCCCGTCCGATGGCAGGAAATATGTCTCGACCGAAATATACATTTTCCGTTGGACGGCGCTGAAAGAAATGCTGCTGGCATTAGGGGAGGATCCGACGTGCGAATTTGCCACCGACATGCTTCCTTTCTGCATGAGGAACGGCAGCAGGCTCTGCGCCTATGAATTCACCGGCTATTTTGAGCGGCTGGATTCTCCCGCCGCTTATTGGAAGGCCAATCTGGAACTTCTTATTGGAGAGGTGGAGATGGGGCTGAACCTGAATGAGCGGTTCTGGAAGATTTATACAAATGCCGAGCAAAGCGCCCCCGTATTCTTCACGGATACGTCGGCGGTGTCGGGCAGCATCATCGGAGAGGGCGCCGATATCAAAGGCCAGGTCACGGATTCGGTCATCGGAGCGGGAGCAACGGTGGAGGCCGGAGCTGTTATCCGGAATTCGGTGGTCATGCCCGAGGCTTACATAGGGTCCGGGGCGGTAGTCGATATGGCGATTATATGCGAAGGAGCGGGAATAGGAGATCATGCGGTCATCGGAACCGGAGAGTTTGCGCAAAGCGCTCTGGACCCGGACATATATAATTCGGATCTGACCATCATCGGCGAAAATGCCGTCGTCCCCCCGCATGTCAAAATCGGGCGGAACGCGGTCGTATCCGGAGTGACGGACGAGAGTGATTATCCCGGTGGCGAACTTGCTTCCGGTTGCGCGATTGCACCGGACCAGAAAGAAGGTGATAAAGCATGAGAGCAATCGGAATCATTTTGGCCGGTGGTGACAGATACCGGATGCGGGAGCTTTCCAACAGAAGGGCGGTTGCGGCGATGCCGGTCGCGGGGAACTTTCGCGCAATTGATTTCGCGCTTTCCAATATGTCGAATTCTCGCATCAAGAAGGTCGCGGTTCTGACACAATACAACGCGCGGTCATTAAACGAACATTTGAGTTCATCGAAGTGGTGGGACTTTGGAAGCAAGCAAGGCGGACTTTATGTTTTCCCGCCGGCGATGAACAACTTTACCGGCAACTGGTGGTATAGCGGGGATGCCGACGCCATTTACCAGAATCTGGCATTTCTCCGGAACAACCACGAGCCGTATGTCGCTCTAGCGTCTTGCGACGGCATTTGCAAGATCGACTTCGAGAGCGTTTTGGATTATCACGTAGAAAAGGGAGCCGACATAACGCTTGTCTGCGCAAAGGGCGCGGAGGAGGATGTCAGCAGGTTCGGCACGGTAAAGATGGACGGGGACGGGCGCGTCACGGAGATAGGCCCTGCCAGGCAGGAATCCGACGCCGACTTCGTGCCGGCCGGAATGTACGTCGTCCGCCGGAGGCTTCTCATAGAGCTGCTCCTGAAATGCGCCGCTGCCGGAGGCACGGATATAGTGAGGGATATCCTGGGGCAGTTTTTGGAGGAAAAGAAAATCTACGGGTTCCGGCTTGAATCCTATTGGAGAAGCATGTCGACGGCTGAATCCTATTACCGTACGAACATGGACTTTCTGGAGCCGGAGGTTCGGGATTTCTTCTTCCGCCAGTATCCGGACATCTATTCAAAACAGGATGACAACCCGCCTGCGAAATTCAACCGGGACAGCGCCGTGAGGAACAGCCTTGTGTCGCCTGGCTGCGTCATAAACGGTACCGTCGAGGATTCGGTGATTTTCAAAAAGGTGTACGTAGGAAAAAACTGCACCATCAGGAATTCGATCGTTCTTAACGACGTTTATATAGGTGACAATTCGCACATTGAAAACTGCATTGTTGAAAGCCGTAACAATTTAAGGCCTGATTCGGACTATTGCGGGACGAACGGAATTAAGATCGTTATCGAAAAGAACTGACCTTACGGTAGCGAGGACATGGGAAAGGGGTATTTATGAATATTACAGATGTTAGGGTGCGTAAAGTAGCGAAAGAAGGCAAGATGAAAGCGGTTGTTTCCATCACCATCGATGACGAATTTGTCGTACACGACATCAAGGTCATCGAGGGTGAGAAGGGCCTTTTCATCGCAATGCCCAGCCGCAAGGCCACGGACGGCGAGTACAGAGACATCGCCCATCCGATTAATTCTTCGACCAGGAGCGAGATTCAGACCATAATCCTCAATAAATACGAGGAGGCGGTCGCGCTGGAAGAAGCTGAAGCAGAGATTGCTTATTTGGACTGAATCTGACGCCCACAGTATTTAGTCTGTTGACCCCCATGTTACATAAACCCGACTACTTGTTACTACTTGAAGATAGAAGAGAGCGTCACGTAAAGTGGCGCTCTTTTTTTTCGGCCCGCGGGGACGGTCCTTTTGGGTCAAATTTTTTGAGTCATCTGCACCTTTGGTAGATGAAACTTGCCATAGCACATTG
>JAUMWM010000211.1 GCA_030529705.1 Lachnospiraceae bacterium | reverse complement strand
CGGGGACGGTCCTTTTGGACCAAAAAATTTTGGCCCAAAAGGACCGTCCCCATGGGCCGAAATTTTTCGGTCCAAAAGAACCGTCCCCGCGGGAAAAGGAGATCAATATGCACTTTACGAAAATGCACGGAATCGGCAATGATTATGTTTATGTTGACTGCACCAAGGAGCATGTGGATGATCCGGAGGCAGTCGCAAAAATGGTGAGCGACCGGCATTTCGGAATCGGCTCGGATGGGCTCATCCTGATCAAGCCCTCTGATATTGCGGATTTTGAGATGGATATGTACAATGCGGACGGCAGCCGCGGGAAGATGTGCGGCAACGGGATTCGCTGCGTTGGGAAGTATGTCTATGACCACGGCCTGACGGACAAAACGGTCGTGAAGATCGCCACGGGCGCGGGGGTCAAGACGCTGGTTCTCACTGTGGAGGACGGAAAAGTCGCCCTTGTACGGGTCAATATGGGAGGCGCGATACTAAAGCCGGAGGATATCCCGACGAAGCTTTCGGATGAAAATGGGAAAACTGCGATAAATGCCGCCCTTGATGTCGATGGGAAAAATTATGCAGTCACCTGCGTTTCGATGGGGAATCCCCACTGCGTGACGTTTATGGATGCGCTTGCCGAGGTTGAGAATCTGGAGATTGAAAAGGTAGGGCCGAAGTTCGAGAACCATGAGGTTTTCCCTGACAGGGTAAACACGGAGTTTGTCTATGCGCTGGATGAACACAATATCCGCATGCGCGTATGGGAACGCGGAAGCGGGGAGACGTGGGCCTGCGGGACGGGCGCATGCGCCACGGCGGTTGCGGCCATTCTGGAGGGACGGGCCGCAAGTCCGGTGACGGTTCATCTGAACGGGGGAGACCTGCTGATTGAGTGGGATGGGGGCGACGCTCCCGTCTATATGACAGGCCCGGCGACGGAGGTGTTCTCCGGAGATGTAAAGATAAAGTAAAGAGTTGTCAAGTCGGAGGGATGCCAGTCATCCTGAGCGTAAGCGAAGGATCTTTGCCGCGAAACGTATGTTGCAAGAAAAGATTCTTCGCTTACGCTCAGAATGACAGGGTTATAGAGCAGAAGAGAGTTAACTTTAGGAAAGGGTATAGGCTCAGAAAATGAAAAAGAAGATAGGTACGATTGTATTTGCTTTGACGGCTGCAGTTGCCATCGGCGCATGCGGCAACGCCGGGTCGCAGGAGAAAGAAGGCTGGGAGCAGCCCACCCAGGCTGCCGTGGAGTCGGCTCCTGCAGATATGTCCGTGGCCACGGACTCATCCGCAGCGCAGGTCCCGTCCAAGGCGCCGGACCAGGCCGGGACGGAGAGCATTTGTCTGATTATCCCCACGGAGGTCGGGTCGTCGGCCCAGGAGGAGGCCGTAGTCATGAACGCCGCCAAGGAAGCCGGCTACACGGTCACCGTGAAGACCACGGAGGGGGACCCCGCAAAACAGACGGCGGCGTTCGATGAGGCGATTGAGGCAAATGCCGCCGTCATCATCTGCGACAATGCCGATGGGGATGCAACGGCTGCCAGTGTGCAGAAAGCCAAAGAAAAGGGCATCCCGACGATCCTCATGAACAGGGGTATTGACGCAAATGGCGGTGCGGCAGCCCAGATTCTCACGGACCGCAAGACGTGCATCGTCAAGCTGGCGGAGACATTTGCGGACCAGGTCGGCAAGACCGGAAGATATGCCTTCCTTTATACGGCCGGCGATCCGGTTCACGAGGAGGAGATCAAAGCTTTTGCCGATGCGCTAGCGTCCTATGAATCTATGACCGAAGCATCCCGGACGGAAGCGGACGAGTTCAACGTTGAAGCGATTAAGGAGACGATCCGCCATTTGCTCACGGAGGATTCGGGCATTAACGCTCTGATTTGTGCAAATGGCGCGCAGGCCAAAGCCGCGGCTGACATCGTGGAGGAGACCGGGGCTGAGCTGACGATTGTCTGCCTTGACGGCAATGATGAGATCAGTACGCTGATCCTTAGCGGACGGATATTTGCATCGATTGTCAAGCCGGCAGAGGACCTTGCCGGTACGGCGATGAAAGTAGCTGAAGAATATCTGAAAAACGGCCAGATCAGCACAAATGGCACCATGTATTTTGCCGGTCTCATCCTCACGCCGAGGGAGACGATTCTGGTAGTATCCCCGACTCCGTCGGTTGCGACCACGCCCAGCCCGGTGCCATCAGGCAAGGCGGAATCGGATAAGGCATCCCAGGCGGCAAGCGACGAGGATGGAGACGAGTCTCCCGTCGTCGTGGATCTGGACGGCAATGCGGAGGCCGGGCAGGATGATGAAGTGGAAGCGGGAGATGCGGAGGACGAAGGCGAAGGAAACTTCGACGTCATCACGCCTGACTTTGATTATGAGGAGGGCGAATTGAATCCCGAGGGCATGGAAGGCCGGCCGGATACGGAGTGAGACGGATTTTTAGTGGGTTTTGTTGTTTTCTGACGCTTCGTCATCCTGAGCGAAGCGGAGGATCTTATGCAGATAGCATCTTTTTATGTAAAAGATCCTTCGCTTACGCTCAGGATGACGAGATTGCCAGTAAGACCATGTAGGTCTATTTTTTAGAAAGGAAGGTGCCCTGTGAAGATTTCGGTAATTGGATGCGGAAACATGGCAAGCGCCATTATTGGCGGTATTCTGGCGGCAGGTTTCGCAAATGCGGAAGACATCACTGCCTCGGACAAATATGAAGCGGCCAGAGAGAAGGCCGGAAAGGCATTCGGAATCAAGACGACAGGCGACAATAAAGAGTGCGTGAGAGGGGCGGAGCTGGTTTTATTTGCAATAAAGCCCAACGTTTTCCCGGAAGCGGGGGCGGAATTAGCCGATGTCATCACGGATGGGCAGCTCGTGCTTTCCATTATGGCGGGCAAGACGATTGCTACGCTTGAAGCAGTTCTCGGAGCGGACAAAAAGATCGTGCGCGCGATGCCCAACACGCCGGCCCTCGTCGGGGAGGGGATTACGGGCTATTGTCCGAATAGAAATGTTGCGGATGAAGAGCTTGCAGTCTGCGCAGATCTCATTTCCTCTTTCAGCGAGGCCGAGCAGGTGCCGGAGAGCCTGATGGGCGTGGTGACTTCCGTGAGCGGGAGTTCTCCTGCCTATGTGTACATGTTCATCGAGGCCATGGCGGACGCGGCGGTCGCGGACGGGATGCCGAGGGCGCAGGCCTATCATTTTGCGGCGCAGACCGTGCTGGGCAGCGCGAAGATGGTCCTTGAGACGGGGAAGCACCCCGGCGAGTTGAAGGACATGGTCTGCTCGCCCGGCGGGACGACGATAGAGGGCGTTGTGACATTGGAGCAGATGGGCTTTCGCAGCGCGGTGATAGAGGCTGTGAGAGCCTGCACGGAGAAGGCCCTGAATATGTAAAATAATAGGTAATTACTCAACAGGATGCTTGGATACTGTCATCCTGAGCGTAAAAGAGGGATTCAAAACGTTAAAAATATACTTATGTTGTAACAATTCAGCAGGTATTCTGAATCCTTGTCATCCTGAGCGTAGAAGAGAGATTCAAAACGGTAAAAACATACTTATGTTGTAACGATTCAGCAGGCATTCTGAATCCTTGTCATCCTGAGCGTTAGCGAAGGATCTTGTACATGACACATACGCAAAAAAAAGATTCTTCGCTAACGCTCAGAATGACAAGGGAATCAAGTAGTTGTCTTTTGGTAAAGATCCTTCGCTAACGCTCAGAATGACAAGGGAATCAAGTAGTTGTCTTTTGGTAAAGATCCTTCGCTAACGCTCAGGATGACGGACATTAAGTGGCTGACAGAGTAGTTAAAAACCAGAATATAAGAAATGAAAGGAAAGGGGTTCATGGAGATTGAGAGAAAGTGGCTTTTGAAAGAAGTCCCGACTGATCTAGAGAAGCATCCCTGCCATATCATCGAGCAGGCCTATCTCAACACGAGGCCGGTCGTGCGGGTTCGCAGGCAGGATGATACCTATTATCTCACGTACAAGGGCGGGGGCATGATGGCCAGGGAAGAGTATAATCTGCCGCTGGATGCCGAGTCTTATGCGCACCTTCGGGCAAAGGCTGACGGGAAAATCATATCCAAGAAGCGTTATGTCATCCCGCTTCCAGACGGCTTGGTTATCGAGCTCGATCATTTCACGTCCCCATATGACGGCCTTTACATGGCGGAGATAGAGTTCGAGTCCGTGGAGCAGGCCGAGGCGTATGTGCCGCCGGCATGGTTCGGGCAGGACGTGACGTATAACCCGAATTATCATAATTCGGTGATGTCGCAGATGTAAGGTTTCTTCCATAATAAATGATTCAGGAGGTTTGAAAATGAGCAAGGTTTGTATCTTTCTGGCAGAAGGTTTTGAAGAGGTCGAAGCGCTCACGGTCGTGGATCTGCTTCGCAGGGCAAATATCCAGATTGACATGGTTTCCATCAGTGATTCCCTGAAAGTCCGCGGGAGGAGCAATATCGAGGTTACCGCAGACGTCATGTGGGAGGATTCCAAGGCTGAAACGGCCGACATGCTGATCCTTCCGGGCGGCATGCCGGGCGTCACATACTTAGGCGAGCATACAGGACTTACGGATCTCATTTGCAAATATGCCAACGAGGGAAAACTCCTTTCCGCCATCTGCGCCGCTCCGACCGTTTTCGGCCAGCTAGGCATTCTTGCAGGCAAGAAGGCGACCTGCTATCCGGGCCTTGAGGGGAAACTGACCGGGGCAGAGGTCGTGACGGACGAGAAGGTCGTGACGGACGGAAATATTACAACCAGCAGGGGGGTCGGGACGGCGATTGCATTTGCCCTGCGCCTCATCACCATCCTTGCAGACTCTGAGATTTCTGAGAAGGTGGGGGGAAGCATCGTTTATTGAGAATTTGCGACAAATATCGGCTCGCGGGGACGGTCCTTTTGGGTCAAAATTTTTGAGTCATCTGCACCTTTGGTAGA
>JAUMWM010000210.1 GCA_030529705.1 Lachnospiraceae bacterium | reverse complement strand
GGGCGATTATTTCATTTGACGTGAATTTCAGAGGAAATCTCTGGACGGGCGATGAGGCCAGAGACTGCATCGTGAAACTGCTGCCGTACGTTGACATCTTTTTCTGTTCGGAGGATACGGCGCGGCTGACATTTGGAAAAAAAGGGACAGCAAAGGAAATCATGAAAAGCTTTACGGAGGAATATCCGATTTCCATCGTGGCTTCCACGCAACGTATCGTCCACAGCCCGAAACACCACACATTCGGATCGGTTATTTACAGCAAAGAGACGGATACGTTCTACGAGGAGGATCCGTATGTACGCGTTCAGGTCGTAGACCGTATCGGAAGCGGCGACGCATATGTGTCGGGCGTACTCTATGCGCTGCTGTCTGAACCGGGGAATTATCAGCGGGCAGTCGAGTTTGGAAATGCGCAGGCTGCGGTCAAAAACACCGTGCCGGGCGACATGCCGACATCTGACCTCGAGGAGATCGAGTCCGTCATCGCCGACCACCATAACACCGGGTATCAGAGCGAAATGAAGCGGTAGGCGGAAGCTTTCGAAGGCTTCAGCCAATGGGGACGGTTCTTTTGGGTCAAAATTTTTTGACCCAAAAGAACCGTCCCCAAAAGCCGAAAATTATTGACCCAAAAGAACCGTCCCCGCGAGCCGAAACAAGAGGTAGCCCCATGAACATCTACGACATCGCCAAACTCTCCGGAGTCTCCATCGCCACCGTCTCCCGCGTCGTGAACAACAGCCCTCTCGTATCCGAAAAAACGAAAGCGCGGGTGCGCAAAGTTATGGAGGAGAACAACTATATTCCGAACGTATTTGCCCGGGGCATGAGCCTCGGTTCCATGAACACCATCGGCATCGTCTGCCCGGACATCGCCGACTCGTACATGGCGAGAGCCGTCGCCTATCTGGAAAAAAACCTCAGGGATTTCGGCTACGACTGCATCCTCCAGTGCAGCGGCCGCGACCCTGCCCACGCAAAATCTGTGGTGAGCAACATCCTGAACAAAAAGATCGACGCGCTTTTCCTGATCGGGTCCTTTTATACATTTGAATGGATTTCAGAGGAAAATGCGGATTACATCAGGGAAGCAGCCGTAAAAATCCCTGTTTTCATGGTCAATGCATTTGTCAGAGGGACAAATATATTCTGCGCCCTCTGTGACGACCGAAGCGCCGCCGAGCAGGCCGTAAACCTCCTGATCCGCGAAGGGAGGAAAAACATCCTCTTCCTCTACAACTCCGACTCCACCAGCACCCATGAAAAACGTCAGGGTTATGTGGATGCGCTGACCGAGGCGGGGATTGTATATGAAGACAAATACTGCTTCCGCGCCCGCCAGGGAATCGAGGAAGTCAAGCGTGACCTGCTGGCATCTATCAGCACCGAGGTGGACGGGATATTTGCGACAAATGACCGCCTCGCCGCCGGCGCGCTCAAATACGCCCGCGAGACAGGCATCATCGTGCCGGACGAGCTCAGCATCATAGGCTATGATAATTCCGAGCTGGCAATCAGCTGCGATCCGGAGATTACGAGCGTCGACAGCATGTGCGAGACGCTCTGCAGAATCAACATCGACTCGCTGCTTTGCCTCCTCCGCGGGACGATGCCCGAGGCGAAAACACTGGCCAAGGGGATATTGGTGCGGCGGGCGTCGACGCTGCTCTAGCGCAGAAAGGGGACGTTCCTTCTCCTGCGAAATATTTCGCAGGAGAAGGAACGTCCCCTTTCTGCGTCTTTTGTACGATTTACCTTACAGGCTGTAACACCCTCTCCTTCTCATACAACGGGAGCATTTCCTTCTTCAAATGCCTCCTAAGCCCCTCCGGCATGTCCCGGCATCTCCCCTCATAGCAGTTTCCATACTCCGCGAAATAAGCCGTATCATGTGCCCTCGCCTTGCCCCAGTCATGCCAGCCCTCCGGCCTGATGTGCCGACCTATCCGGCAGTTAATCAGCACCGCTTTAGCGTACTCGCGCCACGGGCGTCCGAGATAGCAGGATTCTTCCGGGCAGTCGCCCACGAAAACGCAGCCGGCGAAAACATATCCGTACTCCTGCCCTTCGGGTGTGGAGGGGGCGGTAACATAGCCGCGGATCTGCGGGGAGGAAGCTGCCCCCGCATACTCATCCAACGACACCAGCGTACACCCCTCGAAATAAGCCGTCGCGCTCCCGAATATGAAATCCACAGACCCCTCGATCCGGCAATTCCGATAATACTGGCGGCCGTTTATCCTCGGTGCAAATTGCAGAGGCCCGCGAAATCCGCCCGGCTCGACCTCCTTCGGCGGAAGCGGCCCGGTGAACAGCGTATCCTGAAAGCCTTTCAAATGCACATTCTCGAAAATCAGCCTGTCCCCGTCCGCATACAGGGCGATTGCCTGCCCGGCAATGTGCCCGGGTCCCGCTGTATTCTCAATCGTCAGATTCCGCATCGTGACATCATGGGTATGGACAAATGCCGTCTGCGTGCGGAAAGTCCCCCGTTTTAAGCCGTCCTCCAATATTTCAAATGCACCGAAGCTGCCCGTGATGACCGTCTCCTCCGGCCCTGCGCCGCAGAGTGTTACAAATGGCTGCAAAACTTCCAAATGCTCATGGTATACGTCGGGCGCGATGCGGATTTCAACCGGGGCAGCTGCATTTGCCCGTAACATTCCATCCCGCTGCCGCCCCGCCGACTTTTCATGACATCCTTCTGCCGCGGCATTTGCCTGCAACATGCCATCCCGCTGCTCCCTCGACGGCTTTTCCCGGCAGCCTTCCGCCGCGGCATTTGCCCGTATTTTTTCAATAAAAGTGAGGGCCTCCGAGATAGTCGGAAAGCCCCCTTCTCCCACATATATCACTCTCATGGCTGCTTCCCGATATACGCAAGGATGCCGCCATCGACATACAGAATGTGTCCGTTCACGAAATCGGACGCGCCGGACGCCAGGAACACGGCCGGACCCATGAGATCCTCCGGATTCCCCCAGCGGGCGGCCGGCGTCTTCGCGATGATGAAGCTGTCAAACGGATGCCTCGACCCGTCCGCCTGCCTAACGCGGAGCGGCGCAGTCTGCGGGGTCGCAATGTAGCCGGGACCGATGCCGTTGCACTGAATATTGTATTCGCCGTACTCGGAGGCGATGTTCTTCGTGAGCATCTTGAGACCGCCCTTTGCGGCTGCGTATGCGGAGACGGTCTCGCGCCCGAGTTCGCTCATCATGGAGCAAATGTTTATGATCTTGCCGCTCCTCGCCTCCATCATGTCGGGTAGGACTGCCTTTGACACGATGAATGCGGCGTTCAGGTCGATATCAACGACCTGGCGGAACTCCTCCACGGTCATCTCATGCATCGGAATCCGCTTGATGATACCGGCATTGTTGACAAGAATATTCACCGGACCCAGATCCTCTTTGATCTGAGCGACCATCGCCGTGACTTCATCTTCCTTCGTGACATCGCAAATATAACCTTTCGCGTCAATCCCCTTCGCTGCATAGTCTGCGAGGGCTGTGTCCAGATGATGCTGTGACCGGCAGTTGAACGCAATCTTCGCGCCCGCCCCTGCGAGGGCTTCAGCGATGGCGAAGCCGATGCCGTAGGCGGCGCCGGTTACAAGAGCTACCTTTCCTTCCAATGAAAATGCTTTCTCTATATTCATGCTGAATTCTCCTATATACTATTCCAATTTCGCAGAAGAGGGGCGTGGGTTTGTTTTTGGTTATATTTTTAATCAAAAATTTCTCATAAGTTGTCGTTTCTTTGGGATGCTAATTTTTGCTCCTCAGAATGAACGTCCCTCTTCTGCGATTTTACCTCAGCTCCGTCGTCGGTATATTGTCCATATCGTCAAATGCCTGATTCTCTCCGCCCATCGCCCAAATAAAGGTATAATTGCTGGTGCCCGCACCCGAGTGAATACTCCATGACGGACTGATGACCGCCTCCTCGTTCTGCATGACGATGTGCCTCGTTTCGTTCCCCTCGCCCATCATGTGGAACACGACGTTGTCCTTCGGAACCTCGAAATACATGTAAATTTCCATTCGCCGCTCATGCGTGTGGGCCGGCATAGTATTCCAGACGCTGCCCGGCTCCAGAACCGTCATGCCCATGGACAGCTGGCAAGTCTTCAAAACATCCGGATGGATGAACTGGTTGATCGTACGCTTATTTGAAGTTTCCATAGCGCCGAGCGGGCGTTTATTTGCCTTCTCTATCGGAATGAACGTAGTCTCGTATGCGCAATGAGCCGGCGCGCTTACCATGTAGAACTTGGCGGGATTTGCAGAATCGGCGCTCCTCATCGTCACATCCTTTGTCCCCTGCGTGATGTAGAGGCAGTCTTTGTAATTCATTTCAAATGTCTCCCCATCCGCCTTTATGCTCCCCTTCCCGCCGATATTGAAAATGCCGATCTCGCGGCGCTCAAGGATGTAGTTCGTGCCGAAATTGTGCCACACGTCAATCCCCTTGTCGAGGGAAACTTCCTCATTCACCGGCATGCAGCCAAATGTCACCATGCGGTCAACATGCGAATACACGCAAACGACTTCGTCCGGCCGATAGAGCCCTGTGATGAGAAATTCATCGCGGATCTCCTGCGTCGTGTATCTCTTGAAATCTCTCTGATTGACTGAGTATCTGATGTCCATTGTTCTCCTCCTATATAAAAACGGTTTTTGAGCCGCCTTTTATTGCTGACTTGCTTTTTTGGTCAATGGCTTCCTGCAAATGCATCTCACCCGTCCCACTCACTCTCTTCCTTTGGCAAATAATGCCGGAACACGTTGTCCTGATACATTGCAAATATATACGCAATCGCCCCCATCCCGAAAAACAGGGTCGCATAAAGCGCAAGGTTGATTGTAAAAAGGTCAAGGTAAATGACAATTCCCAAAATTATGACCATTTGAATCGTCGTCTTCCAATGCTTGATCGCCATAACAATGGCATAGTGGATGGTCTGCGGCACCGTGTGGATGAATTTGG
>JAUMWM010000209.1 GCA_030529705.1 Lachnospiraceae bacterium | reverse complement strand
AGAAAACGGGCATGGCAGAAATAATCCGCCATGCCCGTTTATTCGTTTCATGAATCCTTGTCATCCTGAGCGCAGCGAAGGATCTTTTACGTTCACTCTCTGATAACCGTAGAAAGATCCTGCGCTTACATTCTTTCAAACTGAAGCTGCTTTACACCTGCACAAATGCCGGCGTATCGGCAGGCGCATCCAGATACTTCTTCAGTTCATCATCGACCTTGAGCAACGTGATGGAGAATCCTTCCATGTCAAGAGACGTCATATAATTTCCAACGAGCGTCTTATAAATCTTAATGCCCTTCTCCCCAAGAACCTCATGGACATGTTTGTTAGCTATGAAAAGCTCCATCAGGGGGGTGCCGCCCATACCGTTGACCATGACCGCAACCTCGTCGCCCTCGTTGTAGATTCCTTCCGCCAGAATCTTGGCAAGGAGCTTGTCAGAAATCTCATTGACCGTGCTCATCTTTTCACGATTTACACCCGGCTCCCCATGGATACCGATACCGATTTCAATCTCATCCTCTTCAAGATCGAAGCTGGGTTTACCTGCAGCCGGAACCGTGCAGGCATCAACCGCCATTCCCATGGAACGGACATTTGCGATGACCTTTTCTGCGACAGCTTTTACCTCTGCAAGTGATCCACCCGCCTCGGCGCAGGCGCCTGCAAGCTTATGTACGAAGATTGTTCCGGCGATGCCGCGCCGTCCCGTCGTCCATGTACTGTTTTCGACAGCAACATCATCCGCCACAACTACCTGATCAACCTCGATATCCTCATCACGGGCCATATCGGCAGCCATCTCAAAATTCATTACATCGCCTGTATAGTTCTTGATAATAAGCAGGACTCCCTTTCCGCCATCCGCAGCCTTGATTGCCTCATATACCTGATCGGGCGTCGGCGATGTAAATACAGCGCCGGCAACAGCCGCGTCCAGCATGCCTTTTCCGACAAAGCCTCCGTGAGCCGGCTCATGGCCGCTCCCGCCGCCGGAAACCAGTGCGACTTTGCCTTCTGTTCCGCCTGCGCGAACAAGGACTTCCAGCCCTTCAAGGCGTTTCACATAGTTCGGGAATGCCGCTGTCATACCATTCAGCATCTCGTCCACTACATTGTCGATCTCGTTAATCAGTTTTTTCATGGTTACCCTCCTTTATGAAAAATTATTGTAAACGAACAAAATGTTTGCATTTCGTTTACTGCGCCGGATTTTTGCCGCGTAAGCGGCAAATTTCCTTACAAAATCCGTGTGCATTCATTATAGTAAACGAATTTATTCGAACTGTACGGTTGGACTGGCAGTTTTGTCATCCTGAGCGCAAGCGAAGGATCTTTTATGTGCGAAAGATGCTGTTGATATTAAGATCCTTCGCTTCGCTCAGGATGACAGGACTTCAGATTAAACGAAATAAGGGCAACCGTACAGTTGGAATTTATTTCATTCGTTTATTATAAATTTCATTCATAGATCATAGCTTATTTAGTCCTCTGGTTTTTTCAGTCTCCTCAATAACATGCTCAAAACTGCTTCCTCCTGATGCCTCGACTGCCGCAACGATAGCTCCTTCGACGATCGGAGCATCCGCGATTTTGACATTTACGCTTCCATCGAGCATATCGATTGCCATTTCGGCACTGATAATACCGCTTCCGAGATCCGCAAGAACTACTACCCCATCACCTGCATCCGCGCTTTCAATCGTTTCCATGATGCGGACGGCGTCCGTACCGATCGTTCCGTCCTCAAGGCCGGCAGCAGTAAACAGTCCCTGATAATCCTGTGCCATCTCCAAAGCCAGCTCCTTGATTCCTTCGGCGATCTTAGGGCTGTGGGATACGATTACTATGCTGACCATAAGTATTTCATTCCTCCTTCAGGAAATTGCGTATCGCTTCGAGTGTCAGAGTTGCTGATGTCGCACCGGGATCCTGATGACCGATACTGCGGTCACCGAGATAACTTGCCCTGCCCTTCGTAGCGCGGATCGTCTTCGTGAATTCAATCCCTTTTTCCGCTTCCGCGCAGGCCGCGTCAAGTGCAGTTACAAGATCTGCACCCGCTGCTGTCTGATCGTCAAATACCTCAGCCGCCGGAATCAAAGCATCCAGCATAGTCTTTTCTCCGCGCACCGCTTTTCCTCTTTTTTGAATACCTGCAATCGCCGCTTTCAGGGCAGCAGAGAAATCATCGGAAGAAAGCTCTGTCTTACCTGCCATGACCTTCCCGGCTTCCATGTACGCTGTCCCATAAAGAGGACCGGAGGCTCCTCCGACCGTTGAGAGAAGCGTCATTCCGGTTTTTTTAAGGACGGCACCGATATTTGCCTCGTCTTTCGGCACTTTTTCCAGCACAGCCGTAAAGCCTCGCGCCATATTGACGCCATGGTCCGCGTCGCCGATCTCACGATCAAGATCAGTCAGGAAATCCTTGTTTTCCGTGATCGTATCGCAGATTCCGGAGATACATTCGTATATTCTGCTTGGCATAACCACCCTCCTTTTATATAGGTTTATCACTGTTTCTATATATTTATTATAATACTACAAATAGAATGAGCCAACAAGGCACAGATAGCATAAATAGGGAAAATGCGAATATGCTCATCACTGTTCACAACGAACGTACCGGCCGCATAATAAATGACAATTCCCGGCCATATAATACTGATTTGCTTATACATGACCAATGATGTATAATGTCAATGTATCCTATATTTTCATGCTTTAGAGCCATATGCAGCCGCCTGAAGACGGTCCTGAAAACGGCTCGATGTTCTGTAAAACCATAACAGATCTCAATGCTTTCATATTTGGAGCAAATTCTATGAAAAAACTCGATGGAATCCGCTGCGCATTAAAATCCGAAACCCTGCGCATAACGGATTATGACAGAAAAACTCATAAAGGTTATTACATTATCCTGAAAGATGGCTCAACGCGGTACCAGCTCTCAGGGGAAGGCAACGAAACAATCGTTCTTGTCCATGGCTTCTCCTCCCCCTATTTTATCTATGATAATCTTTATGGGCAGCTCGTCAGTGCCGGTTACCGCGTTCTCCGGTATGACCTGATCGGACGGGGGCTCTCTGACAGACCAAAGATAAAATATGATGCCGATACATTTGTCAGGCAGCTCAATGAAATCACGGATAAACTCCTGTCTGGCGAAAAATTCACACTTATCGGAACTTCCATGGGGGGAATCATCGCAGCAAGATTCGCGCAGATGCATCCCGGCAAAGTCTGCCGTCTCATCCTTCTGGCTCCGGCAGTCATGGACACTTTCAGAGCGCCGGCTTCCATGAAACTATGCCGCATCCCGGTAATTGGTCCTGTATTGTTCAGAATGGTCGCGCCATTTGTAATCATCCCAAAGAGCGCGGACGAACTCCGTCTGGCTTCAGAGTATGAGAAGGACCGGTATATCCTCCGCTTTACGGATTTTGCCAGATATAAGGGGTATATGAGAGCGCTTGCCTCCTCCCTGGCAGACTGCATCCTTGACTATGATACAGCCATGGATGCTTACCGTGCAGTAGCAGCATCAAAGATTCCAATGTTGGTAATATGGGGGACGGCCGATGGCACGATGCCTTACTACCAGATCGAGCGTATGAAAGAGGTTTGCCCGGATGCAGACTATGTAACATACGAGGGGGCTTATCATATGTTCGTTTATGACGAGGCGGACAGAACAACGCATGATATTTTGGGCTGGATGGGAAATTCGATGTGCTAAACAATTCACACCTGTGCTAAAATAATTACTGCTCAGCATGTAGAAAAATACCTGTCATCCTGAGCGTAAGCGAAGGATCTTTAACATAAAACATACTTAAAGCACAACGTTGAAGATAAAGATTCTTCGCTTACGCTCAGAATGACAAGAGGGTTCTGAGTAGTTACCTGCAATAATCAAAATGGAGGAGACAAATATGTTAAAAGCAATCCTGTTATTTATAGTAGGTCTTCTTTGCCTTATCAAGGGCGGAGACTGGTTTGTAGACGGGGCAACCGGCATCGCAAGAAAATTCCACCTTCCCGAAATTCTGATCGGTGCCACGGTCGTCTCCATCGGAACGACTCTCCCGGAAGTCATGGTCTCCACTACATCCGCTCTCAAAGGAATCGGCTCCATCGCCTATGGAAATGCGATCGGTTCCATCATCTGCAACACGGCCCTGATATCGGCAATAACGATCACAGTCATGCCGAGCTCCATTGATAAAAAGTCCCTGAGAATTCCTGTCATCTTTTTCTTTACGGCTTTTGCACTCTATGCCGTCTGTGCCTATGGCTTCGGAAACTTTCCGAGATCATTCGGATTCCTGATGCTGGCATTATTTGCCGTATACATGTTTGTTAATCTTATGCAGATGAAAAAGAGCAATGCCGCCTCTTTAAAAACAGAAGATGAGGCTACGGAAGAGATGACGATGGGCAAAGCAATCCTTCTCCTTGTCGCCGGAGCCGCACTGATTGCCGTCGGAGCAGACCTGCTTGTCGACAACGGCACGTTCATAGCAAAGCAACTTGGTGTTCCTGAGACGGTAATTGCTCTTACATTTGTTGCGCTAGGCACCTCACTCCCGGAACTCGTGACTGCCATTACTTCTCTCATGAAGGGACATGGAGCCCTTTCTCTGGGAAACATTATCGGGGCAAACTTTTTTAATCTGGTACTGGTCTGCGGCGTGTCCATCACACTTGCCCCGTTCAGACTTCCATCGGCCGCCACGTTTCTGGGCGGCAATTCATCGCTCACACTGGAACTGCCCACTGCCTGTCTTGTCATGCTTCTGATGACCGTTCCGGCACTAATCAGCGGAAAACTGGCCAGATGGCAGGGTATCGCCCTCCTTTCAATCTATGCGGTATTCTGTATCATCCAGTTCACACTGTAAGAAAACAGTCATATTTAAAAAAAGGAAGACTCTCCTGTCATTAACAGAGAGTCCTCCTTTTTTATATTTCATACCATTTCATTTCGTATCTGATCAGCTCCCCAGTCGTATCTG
>JAUMWM010000208.1 GCA_030529705.1 Lachnospiraceae bacterium | reverse complement strand
GACTTACGCTCAGGATGGCAAGGACTTACGCTCAGGATGGTAAGTCCTTACTCTCGGAATGACAAGGGCTTGTGGTCAGGATTACAAGCGGTTTTGACCATTAGTTTTTTATGGATGATTTTTACTGCTCGTTCAGGCTTGCCTTCTTCGCCTCGCCCGTGCCAAATGTCACGGTCGTCGTACCGGACTGGTAGCTTTCGCTCGTTCCGCCTTCCGCGAAGATATCCTGACGGGATACCTCTCGGCTGACTGTGATTTCAGCGGAGTCGCCGGGCTTGTAGGCTTTCAAAGCTTCGGTAAGATCCTCGACGGATTTCACTGTCACGTCTCCAAGCGACGTTATGATGTCGCCTTCCTTGATGACGGCATTCGCAGCCGCGCTTCCCTGTTCAACCTCTTTAACATAAACACCGGCCGGAATGCCGTAATAAGAGGAATACTCCTCAGAGATGCCCGTGCAGGAGATGCCGAGGCGTACGGTATTGCTGTTTGCGCTCTGATTTATCTGTGCGGCCTCGCCATTTCGGAGGGATTCAAGTATCGGGAGAGCTGACGTGATGGGGATTGCGTAACCCATTCCTTCCACATCCGTGTCTGCATATTTAGCGGAATTAATGCCGATCAGCTCACCTTTCATGTTGAGGAGGGCTCCGCCGGAGTTGCCCGGGTTGATCGCCGCATCAGTCTGGATTAAACCATCGTCCGTACCTTCCCTGGTGCCGTCGTAGGACTCCAACGTGCGGTGCAGCGCGCTGACGATGCCGGTCGATACGGACTGCCCGTATCCGAGGGCGTTGCCGATTGCAACGACCTGTTCGCCGACCATCGTGGAATCGGAATTGCCAATCGAGATGACGCGGATGGCCGAAAGCGTGTCAGCCGAAAGGTCCGCTTTGTTTACGGCTATGACGGCCAGGTCAGAGGAAGCGTCCTCGCCGAGCACTGTCGCGGAGGCGGCATTCTCATCGATAAAAGCGACCGAGAGTTCATTTGCGCTGTCGATGACATGCTGGTTCGTCACGATAATGAGCTGGTCGTCCGTCTCGTCAATGATGACGCCCGTACCCATGCTCACAGATTCCATGCCTTGCATGTCTCCCACCGTATTTTCGTAGCTGCTTCCGAACATGCCTCCGGAATATCCGCCGTAACCATTGCCGTTTCCGAAAAAGCTTCCGTATCCGTTTCCGAAGATATCGCCGAAAATGTCGGCGTAATCACCGTATCCGCCGTAGTAGCTCTGGAGATTCTGGATGGACGTGTTGGTGATGGCGACCATGGCCGGCATGGAATTTGCAGCGACTTCTGCCACCGTCATGGTTCCGTTTGCGGCCGTGTCCGTTTCATTTGCCTCTTCGGTCGAGGCGACGTCTCCGTCCGTATTTGCATCGGATTCAGTTTTTCCGAACAATGCCGAATCATCAGTTTCTTCCTCGTTTTTCGCTTCCGCATCCTGCTCATCATTCCCGAAGAATGAAAAGAACTTCTCTGCAACGGATGACTCATCGGCATCGTCCTTGCCGCTTTCGGACGAGGAGGCTCCGCCATTGTCCCTGTTAAAAATCGTATTCTGCGTAGCTCCCGTCTCAGGCCCTTCTCCTGTTTCTGCCGTTGTTTCAATTACCGTCGAAGTTTTCGTTGTTGCTTCCGTAATATTATTAACGGAAAAGAAAACGCCGGATGCGACCAGTCCGAACGTCGCCCCCATCGCGGCTGTAAGTCCGAGTTTCTGCCATAAATTTTTGTTTTTCATAATCAAACCTCCTTAGGATTCATTTCTATCTTTCATGCATATGTGCTTGCTGTTTGCTATGGTCATATTTTTGTAAAAAAGAATGAAGAAAATGTGTCGTTCATTTGCCACTTCTGTGAAATGACAATGACGGACTTGTGAATTGGATGCAAACGTTGTAGAATCTCTATGAGAAGTAACGTGTTTGCGCGAGGTGAAAAAGCATATGTTCCAAAAAATCCTTCTTATATATAATCCCAGGGCGGGGAAAGGCCTCTTCGTCCCGAAGCTTGCCGACGTGGTCGATATGTTCGTGAAAGCGGGCTACAGAGTAGAGGTTCATCCGACACAGAAACAAGGCGACGCAATAAAAGTGGCAAGAAGGGTGTCGGGCTATATTGACCTGCTCGTGGTTGCGGGTGGAGACGGGACGCTGGGGGAAGTGGTGACCGGCCTTGTCGCATCGGGCAGGGACATGCCGATAGGTTACATTCCGGTGGGTTCGACAAATGACTACGCCTTCAGCCTCAATATGTCCAGTTCGATTTTGGAAGCCACGGGCGACATCGTCGGCGGAGAGCCTCAGGCGGTGGACATAGGCCGGTTTAATAATAAGATTTTTGTCTACGTTGCCGCATTCGGCCTTTTTACGGACGTATCCTATGACACGAATCAGGACATGAAAAACCTTTTCGGTCACCTTGCCTATATTTTCGAAGGTATGAGGAGGATTGGAGATATAAAGACGTACCCGCTCCATGTCGAGGTGGAAGGGAACGTCCATGAGGGGGACTATATTTACGGGATGGTGACAAATTCCGTGTCCGTGGGAGGATTCCGCGGAATGACCGGCAAGGACATCTATCTGGATGACGGGGTTTTCGAGATGATGCTGATTCACACGCCCACGAATCCGATGGAACTAAATGAACTGATCACGGCGCTTATGACGGGGGATCCTGAATCTACGTCCATGATTGAATACTATCACACGGACCACATAGAGATTTCATCTTCCGAGAGCATCCCATGGACGCTGGACGGAGAGTACGGAGGCAAGCATTCCAACGTCGTTATTCAGAATATGAAGCAGCGGGTCAGGATGATCCTGTACGGGGACAAGTCCCAGGTGCTGCACGGGTGGAGGGATATTCCGGGCGCATCGGGAGAGGATGAAGATGCCGAAAAGGAATTCGAGATGGCCCAGTCCCTGCGGGTGATATCGGAGGAGTTCGGGAAAATGCTGGATTCCGACCTCTGATGGCAGGGGTCAAAAGCAGGTTCAAGCTGAATTGCGATAATTTAGGAAATTTGCTTGAAAAAAGTATGATAATTTGCTTTTATTTTTTGCAGATTTACTATATAATAGACACAAAGTGTTCGGGATACAAATAAAGCCCGGAACAAAAAATAAGGAGGACATTCAAATGTTAGTATCAGCGAAGGAAATGGTCGCAAATGCATACGCCGGTCACTATGCTATCGGCGCTTTCAACCTCAATAATCTTGAGTGGACAAAATCAGTTCTGAAGGCTGCACAGGAGATGAACTCTCCGGTCATCGTACAGGTCTCCGAGGGCGCGGGCAAGTACATGGCTGGCTACAAGACCGTTAAGGACATCGTAACGGACGTTATCGAGAGCCAGGGCATCACGGTTCCGGTAGCTCTTCACCTTGACCACGGCTCATATGAAGGCTGCAAGAAGTGCATCGATGCAGGCTTCACATCCATCATGTTCGACGGCTCACATCTTCCGTTCGAAGAGAACGTTGCGAAGACAAAAGAACTCGTTGCTATCTGCAATGAGAAGGGCATGTCCATCGAAGCAGAAGTCGGCGCTATCGGCGGCGAGGAAGACGGCGTAGTTGGCACCGGCGAGTGCGCTGATCCGGAAGAGTGCAAGAACATTGCTGCTCTCGGCATCTCCATGCTGGCTGCAGGCATCGGCAACATCCACGGCGTGTATCCGGAAAACTGGCCGGGACTTCGCTTCGATGTTCTTGAAGCAATCAAGGCCGCTGTAGGCGCTATGCCGCTCGTTCTTCACGGCGGTTCCGGAATCCCGGATGCAATGGTTCAGGATGCTATCAAGCTCGGCGTTTCCAAGGTTAACGTCAATACGGAGTGCCAGCTTGCATTTGCAAAGGCTACTCGCGAGTACATCGAGGCAGGCAAGGATCTGCAGGGCAAGGGCTTTGACCCGAGAAAGCTTCTCGCTCCGGGCGCTGCTGCCATTACGGACATGGTCAAGTATAAGATCGAAGTATTCGGTTCTGCTAACAAGGCTTGATGAAAGCGTACGGGCAGACCGCCTGATGGTTCAAGTATGAAAGTTTAATTTCATAATTGTCTGAGGAAGCGGTTTCCATGACCACAAGTATGAAAGGTTTCTTTCATAATCGCCTGTGGAAACGGGTTTCATGACCACGAATATGAAAGAAGTTTCATGCCTGGCTATAATAATGATGTAAAATGGGCAGCTTTTCCAGCAGAGAGCTTGTCCGAGACAACGGATCCGGAGGGTGCTTGTCAGCAACCTCCGGATTTATGTAAAATTAGAAGAGGTACGCTCCTAGGGAAAAGCGTACTTCAGGTCGGATAGAGGTCTGATAGAGGGAGAGCATGAGCGACAAACCGGCGTACTTATCCGACATATTTGGCGAAGATGTTTTTAATGACACGGTGATGCAGCACAGGCTGCCGAAGAAAGTGTACAGGGAGCTTCGGGACACGATAGAAAAAGGGTCCGAACTTGCTCTTGAAGCGGCCGACGTCATTGCCCATGAGATGAAGGAGTGGGCTCTTGAAAAGGGCGCAACGCACTATACGCACTGGTTTCAGCCTCTGACCGGGACCACGGCAGAGAAGCATGACTCCTTTATAACGGCGCCCCTGCCCAGCGGGAAGGTTTTGCTCAGCCTTTCCGGCAAGGAATTGATCAAAGGGGAGCCGGATGCGTCCTCTTTCCCGTCCGGCGGGCTAAGGGCAACATTTGAAGCCCGTGGCTATACGATCTGGGACTGCACTTCGCCGGCATTTGTAAGGCATGATGAAGGCGGCGCGACGCTGTGCATCCCAACGGCGTTCTGTTCTTATACCGGGGAAGCCCTTGACCAGAAGACGCCTCTTCTCAGGTCGATGCAGGCCATAGAGACGCAGTCTTTGAGGCTGCTGCGCCTCTTCGGCAATACTACCTCCAGGCATGTATATCCGTCTGTCGGCGCAGAGCAGGAGTATTTCATTATCGACAGGGAGAAGTACTTAAAAAGGACGGACCTTATCTTTACCGGCCG
>JAUMWM010000207.1:2513-5029 GCA_030529705.1 Lachnospiraceae bacterium | reverse complement strand
CTGGATAACATAAGGCTCGGGGACAATGTGGTCTGGCGCGTCTCCGACCTGAAGGAGTTTCACTATTTTCTGGATCCTTATCTGGAACAGGCTATCTTGGACCGCAGGAATATCATTTATGTCCGTTTCGCCAGCCATCCGCCCCTCGTGGAAGACAGGCCGGAAATCAAGACCATGCCGATTGAACTGTCTCACCGGTTCGAGAACTTCACGGTGGAGATTCACAACCTGATTGAGCGGGAGGGGAAGGACGCGTTCTATGTATTTGACTGCCTGTCCGAGCTGCAGACGGCTTGGTCGACCGACCTCATGATGGGGAACTTTTTCCGGGTGACATGCCCGTTCCTGTTCATCCTCGATACGGTCGCGTTCTTTCCTATTATAAGGGGCAAGCATTCCCAGCAGGCGATCGGGAGGATTCAGGACACGACGCAGCTCTTTCTGGATGTATATTCCTATGGCAAGTCAGTCTATGTGCGGCCGGAAAAGGTCTGGAACCGAAATTCCGAGACCATGTTTCTGCCGCACAGATATGATGTTGCAAATGGAACGATGGAGCCCCTGCTCGACGGGATTCAGGCCAGCCGGTTTTACCAGGTCATGAACCGGGTCCAGCGGCCGGGGGATGAACAGAGTACGGATTACTGGGATCGGTTTTTCAATCTGACCAGGCAAATGTATGAGATGGGGGCGGACGTGACGGATGCCTGCTCCCGGATGTGCCGGATTATGATGACCCGCGATGAGAAGATGCGGGATATGATCCGGCAGAATTTCGGACCGATGGACTATTTCTTCGTCCGGGACCGCATGATCGGGACCGGCATGATCGGCGGGAAGGCCTGTGGCATGTTGCTTGCCCGCAAGATTATTGAAAACCGGCGCCCGGATATATTCGATGTCATGGAGCCGCATGACTCCTGGTTCATAGGATCGGACGTCTACTACTCCTATATTGTTGAAAATGGCCTGTGGGACATGAGGATCCGCCAACGCAGGGACGAGGAGTATTTTTCGCTGGCGGGCGAATTTGCGGAGAAGCTTAAGACGGGGCGTTTTTCCAGGCAAATGGAAGAGCGTTTCTGCCTTCTGCTCGAATATTATGGCCAGGATCCCGTGATCGTGCGGTCCAGCAGCATTTTGGAGGACGGGTTCGGGAATGCATTTGCAGGAAAATACGAATCCGTGTTCTGTGCAAATTCCGGATCGCTGGAAGACCGCCTCGAGGAATTTGAAAATGCCATCCGGGAGGTCTACGCCAGCACGATGAGCCTGTCGGCGCTGGATTACCGCAAGCGGCGCGGCCTGGCGGGCAGGGATGAGCAAATGGCCCTCCTGGTGCAGCGGGTCTCTGGCTCCCATTACGGTAAATATTACATGCCCTGCGCTGCCGGCGTTGGCTACTCCTACAGCACTTACCGGTTTCAGAAGGATATGGACCCGGCAGCGGGCATCCTGCGCCTCGTCATGGGACTCGGGACGTCGGCGGTGGACAGGACGGAAGGGTCTTATCCGAGGCTCGTCCACCTTGACCGGCCTGAGGCGACCAATTTCACGACGGCGGCCGAGAGGCACCAGTTCTCGCAGAGAAAGCTGGAGGTGATCAATAAGGAGACGAGGAGCCTGGAACGGCTGACGCTTGGAGCCGTGGAACCGAATCTGCCCATGTATCTGAAAAACGTGCTGCTGGAACATGACTATGAGGTGGAACAGCTATACCGCGAGCGAGGGCAGAGGAGGGATGTGTATTTTATTTCCTGTAAGGGGCTTGTTGGCCGTAAGGATATGATGCGGAATTTGCAGGAAATGATGCAGGTCATCCAGGGGGAATATGGGCAGCCGGTGGATATCGAATTTACCCTGAATGTCGCCAGGGACGGGGAGTATATGGTTAACCTGCTCCAGTGCCGCCCTTTGCAGGCATTCGAGGATACGGGGGAGGCATTTGTCCCGGAAGAGATACCGGAGGAGGCGGTGCTGCTTCACTCCGAGGGGGCTTCCATGGGCATGTCCCGCGTCATCCCGCTGGATTTGATCCTGTATGTCGATCCGATTGCCTACTATAACCTGCCGTATGCGAAGAAGGATTCGGTTGCGAGGGCGGTGGGAGCCATAAACTGGAAGTACCGGGGAGCCGGGAAGCATATGATGCTGATCGTTCCCGGAAGGGTCGGGACGACGTCGCCGGAGCTCGGCGTGCCGACGACATTTGCGGACATCAGCGAGTTCGAGGTAATCTGCGAGGTGTCGGTGTCGGGCGTTGGTTACAACCCGGAGCTCTCCTACGGAAGCCATATCTTCCAGGACCTGGTCGAGGCGGAGATTCTCTATACGGCCGTCTTTGAGGATGAGCACACGAAAGCCTACCATCCTTGGCGGCTCGGGAAGTTTCCGGATATGTTTTCGGAGTTGCTGAATGAGTACGGCGGGCTTGAAGGGGTCGTGCGGGTTTTGGACGTGAGCGGGGGAGGGTGCAAGGTGTACAACGATTTGCATCATGAGAGGCTTTATGTGAC
>JAUMWM010000207.1:0-2413 GCA_030529705.1 Lachnospiraceae bacterium | reverse complement strand
ATGGCGGCCTCTCTTGCGGCGGCCTCTTTTCTCCTCTTTTTATCCTCATACATCGCCTGGTCCGCCTCGCCGAGCACCTTCTCGATGTCCAGGGATTCGTTGATCACTGCCGTGGCGCTTCCAACGCTTGCGGTGATATCGTAAGTTTTCGCCCTGACTTCCGGGCTTGCCAGAAGCACGGTGTTGAGCCTTATCCTGACGTCCTCTGCTGACATATCCATGGGGGCGTCTCTTAGCAGTACGCAGGCAAACTCATCGCCTCCGTACCTAGCGCAAATCCCGTTCGTGGAAGAAAAGCGCTGTATTGCGCTGGCCAGGCTTTTTATTGCGAAATCTCCCTGTGCATGGCCGTAGAAGTCATTGATGCGCTTCAGGTTGTCCATATCAATGGAGAAAGCCGTGATCCATTTCCCCTTATTCGAGGGCTTTCCTACTATTTTCTTCAGTTCGCTATAAAAGCCCCTTCTGTTCTTGATGCCCGTGAGGTAATCCTGAGCGGATATGCGCTCCATTTTGTGGTGCATGTCAGCAAGGTCCCTGTTTGTGAGGACGGCGTTGATGGCCATGGACAAAAACATGCTGAATTCTTCGCATCTTCGTATGTCTCTGTTGGAGGTGTCCCGGGTTCCCTCTACCACGTAGCCGAATGTTTTGTCCCCCGTGAAGAGGAGGCGTACGAACAGCGTGCTGATGTCGTCGCTCCTGATTAATTTGTCAAATCCGGGTATAAAGTCTTTTTCATCGTAAGATTCACCGATGCCTTGGCGGTCATAGTTTTCGCATCGGAAAAAAGTCGTAAAATCGTGATTTCCAATCGTTTTTATTTCCGGCCTTAAGATGTCGGAAAACACGGCCGCAAACTGAAAGTCCGCTTCGTTCAGCCAAAGCGTATCCACAATGACCTGTGAGAGTTCTGTCATGGAGCTTAACATGGCCGCTTTCGACAGGAGCAGATTAATGCGCCTTACCGCCCAGTTCACGTCATTGTAACTGGAAGAAAGCATCGTAATGTCGGTCGGCGACAGGACGTCCTCGGATTTAAAGCAGCCGCAGGAATTTCGCGGGCGCAGGACGAAGTTGACGTCATAGTTTACTTCTGCATTGGGCTGGTTCTCATATCGTTTGACAAGCTCGATTACCTGTGCCGCTTCGCTCTCATAATCAGGTTCGACAGTCGTGATGGCCGGTATGTTGAAAAGGCCGCTTTTGACTCCGTCAAAGCCGGTCACGATGATGTCTTCTGGAACTCTGTAGCCCAGCTGCATCAATTCATCGCAAACGGCCAGCGCCATGGAATCATTTGCACAGACAATGGCTTCGGGGACGAGATTTTTGCTTATAAATCTCCTGACTGCGGTCCTTGCCGGTTTATCCCAGAAATCGCCGTAATCAAGACGCTCGGGTTCGAACGGAATGCCTTTCTCGGCAAGCACGGCTTTATAGGATTCAATCCTTTCCTCGGAAAAGAAATCGCCCTTGGGTCCCGCAAGCATGTTGATTTTACGGCAGCCGTGCACATCGATCACGTGCCTGACCGTCTCGGCAAAGCCCTCTTTGTAGCGCATGGAAATGCAGATGTTACCAGGCATCCTCTTTTCCATCACAATAACCGGCACTGCCTTTTTTATGCCGAGTTCCGTGATTTCATCGATCAGATAATCGTTTTTTAAGTATTCAAGATGCATGATAATGGCGCAAAGATCCAGCTGCCCCGCGATTTCAATAAGTTTTAAATCGCTGTTGTTTTGATCCTGATTTTGATTGGTCGTTTCGGAGAAGCCGAAAGCCAGCATCAAATATCCCTGTTTCAGGCATTCCTTCTCTATCTCATGAATAAAGCTGCTGTTTTTTTCTTCATCCAGCATGCCGCCAAAGAAGGCTATCAGTTTTCTTGCTTTCCCCATGGATTATTCCTCGAACGCTGCAATTTGCTAACAGTAAACTATTGTCTATTATACATGAAAATTCCTTATCTATGTACATAAAATTTGGAGTTTTTTATAAAAAGGATTTCGGGAATCCATTTTCCTTTTTAAATCTGCGCAAAAAGATTATCCAGTATGACCTGGTTGCTGACAAGCCCGCTGTATTTGTTATTTTTTACGCCGAACGTCGTAATCATCGTGAGGGCTATGGTGTCTCTAGGTCCGATTGCCTGCCTGAAACGTTCTATCTTGTTTCGTAGGGAGTCGTCGTATGATTTGTCGATTTCAAATTCGTGCAAGGAGAATTTTATCTCGCAAAGATTGATTACTCTGTCGCGGCGTTCAATCAAAAGGTCAATCTGAGCGCCTCTCTTTTCGATTCCATTGATCTCTTCCGGTTTTGCGTACCAGATAGATTCCTCTGCGTACACGCCGTAGATGTCGAGCTTCTTCTTGATTTGCTTTATGTGGTCTCTGCAAAGCAGTTC
>JAUMWM010000035.1 GCA_030529705.1 Lachnospiraceae bacterium | reverse complement strand
AAAAATCATAGAAGATGACGGTTTAACTGCCGCTTTTAACGTTCTGGTAGTTTTGCTGTCTTATGGTGCTACTGGACACTTTTCTTCAAAACCGAAAAAGTGTCCAGTAGGACTCATTGCTACGATTCCTTTGGCACTATCATACGTATATACCTGTCCCATAATCCGGTCTCGATTGCATTTTTGCAATTTTCTCCCTCACTTCCTCCTCCAAATCCCGAAAACGCCTTGTTTTTAAGTTCCCCGGCATTTTCTCCGTATAAGAAACCAGGATGAAAAATCCAAAAATTTTAGAGGAGGAACTGCCAACCATGAATCTATTTGAAATCGTTAAAGCAAGTGTCAGTGTGCCGGAAGCTGCCAGGGCATACGGGCTCGACGTGACCCGTCATAACATGGCCCGATGTCCGTTCCACGATGACCGCCACCCAAGCCTCAAACTCAACCCGGATTTTTTTACTGCTTCGGGTGCGGAGCCAGAGGCGATGTGATCGACCTGGTTGCAGGGCTGTTCGACTTGAGCCCTTATGAAGCAGCTGGAAAGATCGCAGCAGACTTTGGCATCGGCCCGGATAAGCCGCCGGAAGCAGCTGCGCTTGCAAAACCCGGGCACCCGATGATAAAAGCGTTTCGCGATGACGAACGCTACTGTCAGCGGGTGCTTTGTGATTATTTGCACCTTTTGCCAGAGCTGATCTTGAAGACCGGCTGCTCATGGTGGATGACGACATGGACATGAGCGCGCTGACCAAGATGAACTATATCAAATCCATCGTCACCTCCGAATGCCAGATGGATGTGGAACGTAAGGGTATCCAGAGTTATCAAAGCCTCCTTTATGTCCGCTTGAACATTTATAAGAGCCGCGATACTTCAGGGAAGCTTTTCCGTGGAGATAAATCCTATCTCGGTGATAAGAGCCTTAGGATTTATGGCGATTCAGCTGCTGAATCAAAGATTTTTATAGAATTCCTGGCACTGATCATCCGAAATAAGATGTATAACTGCCTGAAGGATGAACTTGTGAAGCTGGACAGCCGTCCTAATTACATGACTGTACCGGCAGCGATCCGTGAATTGGAAAAGATTGAAATGGTACGCCTGACTGATAATAAGTATCGTCTTGATCATGCAGTGACAGCAACCCAGAAGACGATACTGAAAGCGTTCGGAATGGATGCACCACTGATCAAGTATTATGCAGAAGAAATCAGTAAGATTCTGAAGGGAGTAAAATAAAATGCCAAGAGGAAGAAAAGTAGGCTCTGTGACAGAAACACTCGAACAACAGATAGGGAAGGCGCAGCTGAAAGTCATCAAAACCAAGCAGGCATATGACACGGCAGTTGGTGCTTTGCAGAAGCTTTTAGACAAGAGAGATGCTCAGCGTAAAGAAGAATTGTGGAATGCAATCATCAAAAGTGAAAAAACTTACGATGAAATCCTGACCTTCATCACCGCCGGTCAGACAACTGAAGAATAAGGAAAAAGCTCATTTTGTGCAAGTTGCACAAGATGAGCTTTTTAAGGTGCAAAATCATCGGAAGTTCACATTAAAGCACGAACTTCAAGACCGCATCGAAAACCTGATTTCATAAGCTGTGGCTTTCTATTCACGCACATCGGCAAAAAAACAAAAAATTGCCGATGTGCGTTGTCAAGCATTCAGAGGGATGTTATACTAAATAACGGCAAAAACACATTGAATTTGCCGATGTGCGTGATTGATGCAAAGGAGATGATTTCATGCAGTGGTATGAAGAAGTGCTTGACCGCATAGATGATAAAAAAACATATTGCCACAAGGAGCTTATGGATGAATTGAGAATGTTGAAAACAGGCTTGTCCGAAAGTACATATCACTGGGCAATCAGTGGGTTAGTCCGCGGTGGCGCGTTAACCAGACTGGGCTATGATTCGTATTCGCTATCTTCGGCCTTGCCGAAGGATGAATATGTGCCGGTATATTCTGACACAGCCGAAGGATTGATCAGGCTTATTTCTGAAAAATATCCTTATGTGCAGTTTACGATCTTTGAAACAGTTTTGATGAATGAATTTTTAAACCATCTTATCGCGCAGAACACGGTTTTCGTACAGGTTGAAAAGGAAAGCAGCATCTATGTTTTCCGGTTCCTTCAGGAACAGGGGATACAGAATGTCATGTACAAACCTGGCAAAAATGATTTTGAGCTATATTGGTCAAAAGACTGTGTCATTGTAACTGATATGATATCAGAGGCACCAATCCGTGCGGACAAGCCGCATGTGGTAATGTTGGAGAAAATGCTTGTTGATATGTTGGCTGATAAACTAATATCTACAACCTTCAGTAAAGCGGAATTACCTGATGTTATGGAACAAGCACAGAGCCGGTATCTTTTGGATAAAGTGAGGATGCTGAGATATGCACGTAGGCGTAACCGGCAGGATGTACTATTAAAATATCTTGAAGGG
The DNA here is from genome assembly GCA_030529705.1 of Lachnospiraceae bacterium. GTDB lineage: Bacteria > Bacillota > Clostridia > Lachnospirales > Lachnospiraceae > Chordicoccus. The sequence goes on along the minus strand of JAUMWM010000035.1, from coordinate 14,861 downwards.
AGTAAAGTGGAAGATGCTACTTCGTGAAAATTATACAGCAGAACATATTCTGAGGTTGAGAGAAGAAACCGGAGCAGATCCATCCATACTGGAAAGGACGGTATTCGCTTTTGGTCTGCTTGAAGCCATCCGGAGCGTTGACATGCCCTTTCTTTTTAAGGGTGGCACGTCACTTTTGGTCATGCTTGATGAGCCTAGACGGTTAAGTACTGACATCGACATTATCGTAGAGCGTGATACAGATGTCGACGGCTATATTGAGAAGGCAGGGAAGGTTTTTCCTTTTGTAAGCGTGGAGGAACATAAGCGAAAAGGTGCTAATGATATAGAAAAACGCCATTTCAGGTTTCATTTCCTTTCGCCGAGAACCGGCAAGGAGATCAATATACCGCTGGATGTTGTGTTTGAGGATAATCCGTACCTGAAAGTGACGGAGCGTCCAATCAGAAGCGGTCTCCTTTTGAGTGAGGGTGAGGATCTTGCGGTGAGTCTTCCTGACAAGAACTGCATCCTTGGCGATAAGCTTACGGCTTTTGCACCCCATACGACAGGGATTCCGTTTGGAGTAGACAAGGAGCTTGAGATTATAAAGCAGTTGTTTGATTGTTGGACGCTGCTGCAGGAAATGGATGACTATCGGACAGTCGCAGAGGTGTATGACAAGGTTTCTCACATCGAGCTGGGATATCGCGGACTTGATAATCTGCCGTCAGATTGCCTGAAGGATACCATTGACAGTTGTATATGCATAATGGGAAGAGGGAGTGTCCGTGCGGAAGATTACAAAAATTACGCATCCGGAATAGGCGCAATCCAGGGCCATATCTTTGTTGGAAGGATAAACGGGGAGAATGCAGGGGTATACGCAAGCGAGGTCATGTATCTTGCAGTGAATCTTCTGACCGCTCAGACCGAGTATGAGCTTATTTCCAATCCAGACGATTACAGAGATATACATTTGAAGTTGAAGGGGATTAAAAAAATCAGCAGCATTCGCAACACAAATCCTCTGGCATATGCTTACATGGTCAAGTCGCTTCAGCTTCTGAATAAAAACGGGCTATACACAGAAGGTGTGCTGTGATGGTGTACATATACGGATGACAAATGATTTTTCTGATGCGAGGTCAATAGAGTGCTGATTTTTTTAGATAGTAACATTATAAGCTCTGATTATAAGATGGAGGCCCATCGTTAAAGGTTTCTCAAAGAGTTGAAACATAGATTCCTGTTGTCCAGACATATTGTGATATGGGCAAACACATTGTATGAACGAAAAGAAATACTGATAAATCGAATAATAATGCAAGCATCGTTAGGTATCTGTCTGACAGGATTGAGCTAAACCGGACTACTATTCGCTGACCAGCGTTTAGTAGTCCGGTTTTTGTGATAAGATGCGAGCATCTCATAATTATTAAGAATGACGTTGCTTGATTCCCTCTTGATTTCTTCCGGCTATGGAGTATAATATGGTTATATAGAACTAACTAGCATTTTGGTTTTGATTCGAGGAAAGCCGTCTGTACAACGAAACACATTTTGAACGTATGAAACGCGAGGTATCAGTTGAAAGGTTACTTGTCGGCAAAAGAGACTGCTGAGAAATGGGGCATATCTGTCCGCTGGGTCAACCAGTATATTCGGGAAGGACGCATTCCGGGATGTGAGAAGCTTGGGAATCTCTGGGCAGTACCCGAGGATGCTATAAAGCCGGAGAAACAGCCGACCGGACCGAAGCCGAGGAAAAGGACTCTATCGCCTTGGGATGGAGACAACGATTGAACTGGATAAGCATATATTTTTTGCCCGATAGTTAGCTTAGACTAACAATACTTAATAACCTTTCAGATGACTGGGAAGATGCACAAACGTATCAAGACCTTTGGTGAAATATGTTTATGAGCCGCGCTTACTGCATGGAAAAGGAGGAGCAAGCCAATGCAATTCGACGAGATGGGGAATTCAGCAGGAAAAGTACTGTTTCTGCTGCCGGGAACAGCCTGCGATTATCAGACGAATTTCGCCACGGTGCTGGACAGACTCGCTGAGAAATACCATTTGGTCTGTGTAAACTACGACGGCTTCGACGGCAGTGATCTGATCTTTCCCGATATGATCACGGTCACGGAAAAGATAGAACGCTATATTCAGGACAATTATGGCGGCAGGATCGACGGAGCGATCGGATCATCTCTCGGCAGCAGTTTTGTCGGGCAGCTGATCCAACGGCAGAACGTGCATCTGGACCACGGTATTTTCGGAAGTCCGGACCTTGACCAAAGCGGCAAGTTCAGCGCATGGCTGCAGTCGAAACTGGTGGTGCCGCTCCTCACAAGTTTCACGAAGAGTGAAAAGAAGAAGGCGAAAACCAGGGAAAAGCTCAAAGGAATCTTTGAGATGAACGATGAGACCGCGGACAAGTTCATGGCCTGCTTCGGGAAGTTCGACCCGGAGTCAATCAAAAACGAGTATTACACCGACCTGCTCACATGGCTGGATTACGATATCCATGTGGAGCACACGAAGGTGCATTTCATCTATGCCAATAAAATGGGCGAGAAGTATCTGAAGCGGTACAAAAAGTATTTCCGTGACCCGGAGATAAGGGAGTTCGATATGCAGCATGAGCAGTGGCTCCTGGGCGAGGAAGAGTATACCCTTCCCGTATTGAAGGCGATCGATGAGTTTATGGAAACGCCAGTGTAATGATGAACCATATTACGATCAACCAGCTCCCATACAGAAAAACTGTGCTGTATTGGCTGAAAGAACGATACGGAGAGGAACAGGCGGCGTCCATATGGAGGCAAACGGAAGAAAATTATGCGGCGTATCTGAAGGATCTTCCCGATTACGGTGGGAAGAAAAACAGTCACGCGAAGGCGATCTACGGAGGGCTGCTGGTATTCGCTCTTTACCCGGCCCTGCCCGACCAGCCGCCCATACAGGAGCTGCAGGAGTTCGTACAGCAGATGTTCATGGGCTCATTTACGAAGCTCGGAAAGGTATTCGATCTGAACCGTTCCGCCGATATGTGGCTGATCGATAAGGTGTTCCGTAAAAGCGGCGATCGTGACAGAAAAGACGCTGTCAGGTATCCGGACGGCTTTATCAATGTGGACGAGCCTTATGACAAGGCGCATCATGCCGCAAGGTACAGCTTTACCCAGTGTCCCAACGCGGAGTTTGCGAAAAAGCACGGACTGCTGCATGTGCTGCCGCTTCTTTGCAACAGCGATTTCTTCGGCATCTCGGAAATCCATGGGGCATTGATCCGCCGCGGCACCTGCGGGAACAGCGACGCCTGCGATTACTTAGTGGTGGGAAGCAAGAATCCGATCGCCTCGGAATATACGACGGTTACGGATGAGAGAGGCTTTCTGGTCAGCAGATGTAAGGGGGAATAAGTATGGCGGTAAAGCTGTTGCTTGAAGGACTGGGGCTGGGCTTTTTTCTTTATCTGGTCTGTGCGATCGGCATACGCCGTGGGGCGGTCGGGATGGTACATCTGTACAGTGAGGCAGTGCAAAAGCGCACAGTTGAACTTGGTCTGACTTCCTTCGACGAGATTCGGAAGAGGAGCCTTGTGTTCAAAGGGCTCTGCATACCCGGGTATCTGATTTACGTTCTGGTATGTGTTTATGTGATCAATGGTACGAGAGGATTCTTCCAGGGCTTTCGGCACATGTTCGTCATCCTGTCTATCATGAATCTCATTGACCGCCTTCTGATCGATGGGTACTGGGTTGGACACACGAAGGCATGGGACATTCCGGGGACCGAGGATTTGAAGCCCTATATCTCGACCGCGGATAAAAAGAGAAAATGGATCATGGGAACGGCCGGAATGGCATTCATATCGGCTGCGCTTTCCGGAATCATGTACCTGATCATCAGATGATTTCGACTATTCTCTGGCAGGTATGAATTCAACAGTAACCTTCTTCCGGACGATTGAAGTATATTTTTAGGAGGAAACAATTATGAGCATCGGAGGAAGAATCGCACTGTTTGTCGGAGGAGCACTGTTCGGATCGGCCGCCATTGCCGGCGAGCTAGGTCTGGACGACTACATTGCAGAAGTGCTGCACGAGGACAAGGTGGCTTCGGAATTTGGGGCGTAACGGTCACAATGCCGACAAAACTGCTGGCAAAGAATTTCCCGGAGGATGTGCAGGAAAGACTGAAGCCGAGGCTTGAAGAATGGGAGCACCGGGGCATGAAGAAATACACGATACGCGGGAAACTCTTTGCAGTGATCGGCAAAAACATCAATAACCGCCTTGCCATATTCAGCTGGTGACCTATCTTCGCCGGAAGGCATTGGCATTTGTCGTGGCAAAACCGGGAGGGCAGCCAGCTGCTGAAACTGCTGGCCATCTTCCCAGCTGCACCCGCACTTGCGGCGTGGATCTGTACACGGATTTCATAAGATCGGGGATTGTGAGCTGGAGTGCTGATTTATTGTTTGAGAGGTTGGATGTGTAAATGGCAACAGATGAACTGAGAAAGACATATAAGAGAATGCTTTGGATCATCCCGGGAATGTTATTGGCTATGGTGGGCGACTACTGCATGGGGATCGAACCGGTGGCCAGTTATTCGATCTCCGGGATGGTATCCTCCGGCTGGCTGACCATTGCCGACTGGCGGATCGCGGTGTCCAATATCGGCGGTCTGCTCGGAACGGCCTGCTATACCGTCGCCGCGCTGCCCTTTGCGGCGTTCCTTAAGTCCATGCTTCCTGAATGTAAGGATCAATGGGCAAAACGGTTTCTCAGGCTCTATATTGCGGGACTGATCCTGGGAATTATGTGTTTCCTTTACTTCCATTTGGAGTGCGGGACACTGATCCATAACTTCAATGTGCTCTATGAAGCCTCCGGAGGCAATACTGAACTTGCGGCGGCCATGTGGAACCGCTCCTATATGGTTCAGATCGTTCCTTATTGGGTGACGTTTTTTGCTTTTGAGCTTGCCATCCTGATCGGCTGGATCGCACTGATCTGGAAAGGGACATTTGCCCTGAAAAAGGCCTGGATACTGGCCTCCCCGCTCATCGTTGCGGGGATCGGTTATCTGCTGGAGCTGCTGATTCCGTGGCCGTTCAACGGTTTCGTCTCAGGATTTGAAAGCTTTGGCTGGATAGTGATGTTTCTGGGCGGCAGAAAGCTTGTCCGACAGGCAATACAGAAGAAAAACAGACCTGAAGAAACCTCATAAACAGGGCAAAAGCATAAAAAGACTTCAGTGAAAGCGGATGGAGGCCCTATGTTTATCAACGAATATGGCAACAGGAATGATCCGACGATCATCCTGCTTTCGCCGATGATGATATCCGGATCGGATCTGTACGGACAGATGAGCCCGTTTTTTCAGGGCTCCTACCATATCATTTCCCCTGACCAGGGCGGTCATGGGAAGGCAGGCGCGTATATCAGTGCAGATGAAGAGTATCAGACTCTTAAGGACTTTTTGCTTGAAACGGGATGCACAGATATTGAATTGGTCTATGGGGCATCATTAGGGGCAGCGGTAGCCTACAGGCTTTTTCTTGACTCTGCGTTTTCGGTCCGTCATGCATGGCTTGATGGCGTAGCGCTTACGGAAAGTGCCGGTTTTGCAGAGTGGTTTGTCAGTAAAATGTATCGTTCCAGAAAGAAAAAGTCCGCGAAACTGAAAGGCAGGCCCTCTTCGATGCTCATCGATATGTATGGGATAGATTATGCGACGCTCATGGCAAAGAATTTTGAGCGCATTACTCCGGAAGATATCGATGCAATCTGCCATGCCTGCTGTCATTATGATCTGCGGAAGCTGACTGAGGAAGAACAGCGCAAGCTTCATCTGGATTTTGGAGAAAAAGACTTTGATCTGAGATACTCCCGAAAAACGATTCCTGTGTATATGCCGGGGGCAGAACTCGTAATCCGTTCCGGATACAAGCACTGCGGTTATATGGCTGCGCATACGAAGGAATACGTAGAGGCAATCGAACGCTTTATCGGAGGGACCGTTTGACATGGAATCCAATGTAGGAGGATGGTTATGATCGTTCAAAAAACATCCATTTTTCCGGCATCCAGGGAAACGGTATTCCGAAAGCTGCAGCAACTGGAGACGCTTCAGTATATCGCAAAGCCATTTGCCAGCTTTGAACCGGTCGGTGAAGAAATGAAGGTATGGGCTGTCGGCAGTACCTCATCCTATCGCTTTAAGCTTTTTGACTTCATGCCGCATTTTGATGCGCTGTACAAAATGATGCCCTCCTGGGACAAAATCAGATCGAATTACGGAAAATGAAGAAAGAAGGATAACCAATGCACGAATACTATGCGAGAAAAGCGCCGAAGCTTAAGAAGGCGATGAACGGTTTTTTAAAGCCGATTGCTTCTGAACTGGAACAGCGCAGCGGCAAGTCCTATGCCGTTCTCTTTGAAGAGATCTGGGACCACTACGAGAAGAACATGCTGGAGAACTTCCCTTACATCGGCGGGGATACGGTCAGCGGAACGAGCAACCTGACGGGAGCCTACTGCTTCGTTTCCATGGGCGAGGTGTTGAAGCGCTATGGAAATTCTCTGGAAGAGATCGGCCATCTGATGGTGTTGGCCTATGAGCGAAAGTTCAACGGTATGCCGGGAATCGTCAAAGCGATTGCGCACAAATCCTTTACGAACGTTAAATCCCTTAACAGGAAGTATCAGAAGAAGGACGCTCAGAACGAAGCGAACGCGGTAAAGAATCCCGGCAGCTTCGAGACAAAGACCGTGATCCCGCCGGAAGAGGGCTATGACTTCAGTTATCACAACTTGGTCTGCCCCCTCTCAAACTTTGCGAAAGCATACGGTTATGAGGAGTACATGCCTTACCTGTGCAATCTGGATTACGTCATGTTCGGCGTGTTCGGCGTACCGCTGTTCAGGGAGCATACCTGCTTCGAAGATGGGGATTACTGCGACTTCAAGCTGAAGATGGACGCAAAGCCCATGGAATACTGGCCGCCGGTTTTCGAACAGGGCAAGGGGTATAAATAGAATCATTGTAGATCATCTCTTGACAGGGAGGGAATTAAGACGTATATTTATATGCGTTAGCTAACGATGTTATCGTTAAAAGGAGCTCTTCCTATGCCGAGAGACAAGACCGCCAATCATATCAAAATCATGGCTGCCGCGAAAGCCGAGTTCATGGAAGTCGGCTATGACAGGGCTTCCATGAGAAGGATTGCGGAGCGCTGCGGTATGACGGCTGCGGGGCTCTATCGGCATTGCAGAGACAAGGAAGACCTCTTTGACCAGATCGTATCTCCGGCTGTGGAGAGGATCAACGAATGGGTCGATGCACATGTTGCCCGTTATATAGATGCTGTCAATCAGGAAGAGCATATGCAGTGGCGCGATTCCGAGATTGACATGATGCGTGAGGTCGTTTATCCAAACATGGAGGAATACCATCTGCTACTGGCGAAATCTCAGGGAAGCAAGTACGAAAATTTTCTCCATGATCTGACCCAAAGACAACAGAACCAGCTTCTGAGTTATATGCCCATGCTGAAAGCGCAGGGATATGCTGTGTGGAATATTGAGCCCGAAGAAATGCATCTGCTGCTATCGGCATACACAACAGCGATGTTCGAGCCGGTCGTCCATAATTATACGATGGAAGATGCGCTGCGCTGCCTGAAAACGGTTGAAGCGTTTTTCCTTCCGGGCTGGAAACAGCTGATGGGCTTTTGAGTACTAACAAAACAGAATAATACCGCTTTCTACACCGCCTGCCTTCAATCGTGAAGTCAGGCGATGAGTTTGAATAAGGGTTAGTTAATACTAATAACCTAATGTTAGCTAACAAAAGATCAAGGAGGTTTGCTTATGGAAACAAAACAAAAAGCTCCTTCGCCTATCGCGTGGGCGTTGGGGCAAACAGGAGAACGCAAAGGACAGTACGTTCTGAGCGTCTTCCTGGCAATTGTCGGAGTCGCTTTTTCGGTGGCACCGTATTTTGCCGTCGTTGGCATTGTACATGCCCTGATGGAAGGCGAAAAGGAGCTGTCTTTCTATTTAATCCGCTGTCTGATTATTGCGGCTTTTTGGCTGGGAAGGGTGTTGTTTCATGCTATGAGTACGACCGCCAGCCACAAGGCGACTTTTGCAGTGCTGGGGGAGATCCGCAAACGCTGCACGGAAAAGCTGACACGCATGCCGCTGGGAGCGGTTCTTGAACAGAGTTCCGGCGCACTGAAAAACACACTGATTGAGCGAATCGACAGCATCGAGACGACATTGGCGCATATCGTGCCGGAGTTTACGGCAAATCTCCTGATCCCGATCATCATTCTTGTTTACATCTTTACGATCGACTGGAGAATGGGGCTGGCCAGCCTTGCCACAGTGCCGCTGGGGATGTTCTGTTATGTGTTCATGATGGCAGGAAGCGCTAAATTCTACCAGCATACAGTTACCGCCACAAAAGCGCTGAACGATACGGCGGTGGAGTACATCGGCGGTATCCAGGTTATCAAGGTGTTTGGCAAGACGAAAAGCTCCTATGATCGTTTTGTACATGATGCCTATGAGGCTTCACACAGCTTTATTGACTGGATGAGGGCAAGCATCATCCCGTTCACTTTTGCCATGGTCATCATGCCCGCCACAATGGTTTCCGTTCTGCCCATCGGCGGCCTTCTGGTAAAAGGGGGAACGCTTGCGCCGCAGGATTTCATAACGATCATCATTCTTTCTGTCGGCGTCATAACGCCGCTCATCACCCTGATGAGCTACTCGGATGACTTTCGCACCATGGGAACGATCTTTGGTGAAGTGCAAAGCATTCTGGAAGCGCCGGAAATGGTACGGCCTGAGATGGGCGAGGCACCACATGATAACAGCCTGCAGCTTTGTGATGTCCATTTTTCCTACAAGGACAAAGAAGTCCTGCACGGTATCTCGATGGACATTCCGGAAGGCAGATTTATTGCCCTTGTGGGGCCTTCCGGCAGTGGAAAGAGCACTATTGCCCGCCTGATCGCTTCACTCTGGGATGTGGACAGCGGAAGTATTTCTCTTGGCGGTACGGATATCCGGGATATCCCGCAGGAAGCCTATGCGGATAAGGTAGCTTTTGTCTCTCAGGACAATTACCTGTTCAATATGACGGTGCGTGAGAATATCCGTCTCGGCCGGGCGGATGCCACAGACAGTGAAGTCGAGGAAGCGGCAAAACGCAGCGGCTGCCATGAGTTCATCATGGGGCTGGAGAACGGTTATGACACTATGGTAGGGTCCTCCGGCGGACACCTGTCAGGCGGCGAGCGCCAGCGGATTTCCATTGCAAGAGCCATGCTGAAGGCCGCGCCAATCGTCATCCTGGACGAAGCCACCGCATATACCGACCCTGAGAACGAAGCGGTTATCCAGCGCAGCGTGTCGAAACTGACGGAGGGCAAGACACTGATCGTCATTGCCCACCGCCTTTCTACGGTTACCTCGGCCGACTGCATCTATGTCGTTCGGGACGGCGGTATTGACGACTGCGGAACGCACGAGGAACTGCTTTCCCGTCACGGACTCTATGAAACAATGTGGAACGCGCATATGGAGGTGAAGGATCATGCTTAAGGTTGTCAGAAAGTTCTTTGCCTTTTGTGGTGTGGAAAACAGACGTAAATTCATCACGTCTGTCTGGCTCAGTGTTTTTCAGGCAATTTTTGAAGCCCTCAAGATTCCCGCGATCGCAGCCATGATCCGCGCGTTGATGCGCGGGAGTGTTGAAACGAAGGATATTCTCCTTTCGTTTGGAATCATGCTTGTAAGTATCATCGGATCCGGACTTCTCAAAGCCAGGGCCTCCATGCTGCAGACCGAAGGCGGCTATGATACCTGTGCCAGGAAGCGCGTGGAGATTGCCGAGCATATGCGTTATCTCCCCATGGGGTATTTCAATGCCAACAGCCTCGGCCAGATCACATCGGTGACGACGAACGTCATGGAAAATCTGGAAAACGTGGCGACCCGTGTGGTTATGCTTGTCTGTGAGGGACTGCTCACCACATCACTGATCATCGTGATGATTTTCTTCTTTGACTGGCGGATCGCGCTTGTCCTGCTCGTTGGATTTGCGTTATTTCTCCTGGAAAACAGCCGTCTGCAGGTTGCGGCGGGAAAACTGGCGGGAACGAAGATCAAAGCGGATGAGAAGCTGGTGGAAAAAGTCCTGGAGTACCTGCAGGGCATGACGGAGGTAAAGGCTTATCACCTGACTGGACAAAAGAGCAGGGAGCTGAACGATGCCATTTCTGCCAACAGCAAGATCAATACCGACATGGAATTGACTTTTATCCCGCGCATGACCATTCAGAGCTATATAGCGAAGCTCACCGGCGTCGCGATGGTCGCATGCTCCTGCGCCTTTTTCTGCAGCGGCAGCATGGACGCCCTTACGACTGTGGTCATGGTGATCTCTTCCTTCATCATCTATGCCAGCTTGGAGACCGCCGGTAACTACTCGGCGCTGCTGCGCGTGGTCGACGTCAGTGTGGACCGGGCGCAGGAGATTCTGGACACTCGGCAAATGGATATTTCCGGTGAGGACATCTATCCCGTCACGAGGGATATCGATGCACAGGATGTTTCCTTCTCTTATGAAAAGCGCAGAATCATCGACGGCGTGTCCCTGAATATACCTGAAAAGACCACAACCGCTATCGTGGGTCCCTCCGGTGGGGGAAAGACCACACTGGTCAACCTGCTTGCCAGGTTCTGGGATGTGGACGCAGGCTCAGTTTCACTTGGCGGGCGGAACGTGAAGGATTATGACATGGATTCCCTGATGTCCAATTTCAGCTTTGTGTTCCAGAATGTCTATCTGTTCCACGATACGATCGCCAACAACATCCGCTTTGGTCAGCCGGAAGCAGACATGGAGGATGTGATCGCCGCCGCAAAAAAGGCCTGCTGCCATGATTTCATTTCGGCGCTCCCCGACGGATACGATACGGTAGTCGGCGAAGGCGGTGCTTCACTGTCCGGAGGAGAAAAACAGCGGATATCGATTGCCCGCGCCATGATGAAGGATGCGCCTGTGATCTTCCTTGATGAAGCAACGGCCAATGTGGATCCTGAAAATGAAAACGAACTGATGCGCGCCATCCAGGCGCTGACTGCGGAAAAAACCGTCGTCATGATCGCCCACAGGCTGAAAACCGTGGAGCATGCCGATCAGATCCTTGTGATCGATCATGGCAGGATCGCCTCGCAGGGCACCCATTCCGAGCTGATGGAGCAGGACGGTATCTACAGAGACTTTATTGGCGAACGGCGTGAGGCTGCAAGCTGGAAAGTAAAATGGTAAATATAGGAGGCACTTCAATGAAAACCGACAATAAACTCAAAGGCCGTGATCTTATCAATATCGGCATCTACGGCGCGATCTACTTTGTCATCCTGTTTGCGGTGGCGATGCTTGGGATGATCCCCATCTTCCTGCCGCTGCTTTCCGTTTTCGTACCGATCCTGGGCGGTATCCCCTTTATGCTGTTCCTGACAAAAGTGAAGAAGTCCGGAATGATCTTTATTATGGCGATGATCATGGGCATCCTGATGCTGCTGACCGGTATGGGCCCCTGGCCTCTCCTTACATGCGCGATTGCGGGAATCCTTGCAGAATTGTGCTTTAAGAGTGGAAACTACAGAAATGCAAAGAAAGCAGTCCTGAGCTATGGACTTTTCAGCATGTGGATCTTCGGGAACTATCTGCCGCTGTTTACTGATTACGATGGTTATTTCGCACAGCGTGCGGATTACGGTCAGGCGTATATAGACGCCGTGCAGAAGCTGATGCCTCTTTGGATGGCACCGGTGCTGCTCGCTGCCTGCTTCGTCTGCGGCATTCTTGGAGGGCTGCTGGGCCGTGCGATCCTGAAAAAGCACTTTGAGAAAGCCGGTCTTGCATGATGGCATATTCATCGGAAAAAACACAGGAACAAAGGCGGGGCTTTCTTGATCCGCGCACAAAGCTCGCTCTTGTCCTGATATTGGCTCTGCTTGTTATGGGCGGCCTTGGCGGCAATTCATTAAAGCCCATAAAGACAGCCCTTTCGGCGCTTCCGTTTCTGCTGCTGCTCATTGAGCAGCAGTGGAAGCGGTTTGCGCGGGGTATCGCCATGCTAGTGATCGGTTACGGTTTGCTGTTTGCCATGCCGTACCTGCCGGGGACGCTGAATTATATTGCATTACTGTGCGGCGGCATTTTGACTCGTTTTGTCGTGACGATCGTGATGGGTGAATACCTGATCAGCACGACGTCGGTAAGTGAATTCATCTCCGCCATGGAGAGGCTTCATATGCCGCAGGCCATTACTATCCCCATGTCCGTGATGTTCCGGCTGTTTCCGACGATCGGTTCGGAGTGGAGATCGATCCGCCGCGCCATGACTATGCGGGGCATCCACCTGGGCGGAGCCAGAGCCGGACAGGTGCTGGAATATCAGCTTGTCCCCATGATGACAAGTACTGTCCGCATCGGCGAAGAACTGTCTGCTTCGGCACTTACCAGGGGGCTCGGAGCCCCGGTCAGGAGAACAAATATCTGCAGGATTGGATTTCGCGTACAGGATGCCGTATTGCTTATGGGATGTCTATTCGTTATCGCTGTCTGGATCCTTGAACTGTGCGGGGTGAACCTATGGTAGAACTGAAAAACATAAGCTTCCGCTACGGTTCAGAGGAACGTCAGGATTATGGAGAAAACAGTCTTTCCGGCATTGACCTGATCATACATGACGGAGAGTTTGTCCTGCTGACCGGACCGTCCGGATGCGGAAAGACCACGATCCTCAGACTCATCAATGGCCTGATACCGCACTTTTATTCCGGCAGCGTTGATGGCGAGGTCCTGATCGAAGGAAAAGCTGTCAGCAGTCAGGAGCTATACGATACGGCTCTTAAGGTGGGAACGGTTTTCCAGAATCCACGCAGTCAGTTTTATAACGTAGACACGACCGGTGAACTTGCATTCGGCTGCGAAAACAGGGGCCTTCCCGAAGAACAGATCTATAAGCGTATTGATGATACGGTTACACGCTTTTCGATCGAAAAGCTCATGGACAGAAGTATCTTCCACCTATCGGACGGTGAAAAGCAGAAGATTGCCTGCGCATCTGTGGATGTGTCTGGTCCCGACATTATCCTGTTGGACGAGCCTTCAGCGAATCTCGATTACGAGGCGACGCTTGCTCTTCGAGAGCTGATCCTCGAATGGCGCAGGCAGGGCAAGACCATTATAGCCGCAGAGCATAGGATTGCCTATCTGTGGGATCTTATTGACCGTGCCGTCATTATGCGTAACGGAAGAATCATTTGTGAACTCAGAGGAGATGAAACCAATACACTTACGCAGAATGTTCTTGCCGAAATGGGGCTCAGGTCTACGATCCAGGAATCTCCATCCAGCATTAGTCTTCCCTTGTTTCTCGAAGGCGACGAACCGCTGACACTTAAAGGCTTCAGATTGACTTACAGTGGTGCAAAAGAACCGGTCGTCAACATATCAGATCTAACCCTTGCGGCAGGTGAGATCATGGCAATCACCGGAGCAAACGGCGCAGGGAAAACCAGCCTTCTGTCATGCATCTGTGGGCTTGAAAAACGTTGTAAGGGCGCTCTGGTATTCAAGGAGAAAACATACAGCAGAAAGAACAGACAGAAGCTTTGCTTTATGGTTATGCAGGATACCGGGAACCAATTGTTCACCGAGAGTGTTTTGGAAGAAGTCCTGATCAGCCTGCCTAAGAATACTGAAAATGAAAAAGATCGTGCGGAAGAGATCCTTCGTGCGCTGGATCTGGAACCGTTCCTTGAACGCCATCCTCAGAGTTTGTCAGGAGGACAAAAGCAGCGGCTTGCCATTGCCTGTGCGCTGGCATCAGGACGCAGGGTCCTTCTGCTGGATGAGCCGACCAGCGGTCTTGATTATGCACATATGATGGAGACGGCGAATCTTTTGAAGCAGCTCCAATGTATGGGAACGACGATTCTTGTGGTAACGCATGACAGTGAACTGATCCATGCATGCTGTACACGTCAATACGATTTAGAGTATTTGAACTGCCAGCATTAAATAGAGGGGTTAAAGAATATGCTGCAGATACAGGAGTTTCTAACTCAGCTGTCATCATGTAATGACAATCATCAGCAGATAAAATTGAATCAGCTGAGGGGAGTGATTGCCAAAGGCATGACAGGCAAAAAGTATAAGTCAATTGGGAATACAAAAAAGGTATTATCAGCAAGAGGATTTCAGATTATCCGGGAAAATGGATACAGGCGTAAACCTCGCACTGATAGGTATGTAAATCAGCAGTATCAATTGTACCATATATCCTGTTGGGGCTTTTTCTTTTCTCAAAACCTTTGATTTCAGGTATTTTCACTGTGGTATTGAGGTACATATCTCCATCTATATTTTTAGTGTAACTATTACACTAAACATGCCACATGCAGTAGATGAAAGCAAGCAAAAAAAGTGTACATATTTCACATTTTTCAGTGATTTCAAGGCTAAATCGGGCTCTTAAATTGGATATTATCAACAAACAACGCGTATATTCATAGCACCAAGAGAACTTTTAGTGGAACCTTGTTGCAAAGTTCTCATTTTTGTCCAACTGATAGATTTTTCATCCAAAATCGAGTATAATCGGACGAAAAGAAAGACCGCTGGACGAAAGGAACTATTATGAGATCATTTGATTACAGCAGACTTGTAGAAAAAGCATGGGATACTGATATCTTGAACCTTGTTGCAAAAATACATGAATGTAAAGGGAGACAGGATTTATTTATCCGCCAAAAGCCGGT
>JAUMWM010000206.1 GCA_030529705.1 Lachnospiraceae bacterium | reverse complement strand
CCTCTATGAAAGCGGTTTCGGCCCGTGGGGACGGTCCTTTTGGACCAAAAATTTTTGGTCCAAAAGGACCGTCCCCGCGGGACGAATTATTCCACAACCAGTTTCTTGAAATTCTTCTTGCCCCTCTGGATGATCATCTCGCCCGATGCGATATCATCTTTTTTCAGCATGGCAAATACGTCCCCGACCTTCTCGCCGTTCACCTTGACGCCGCCCTGCTGGATTGCTCTTCTGGCCTCGCCATTTGATGTCACAAGCCCGGCCTTCACGAGGGCTTGAATGACGCCGATTTCGCCATTTGCAAAATCCTCATCTTGAAGGACCGTGGTCGGAATCTCGGCCTTCGCGCCGCCGCCAAAGAGGGCTTTTGCCGCATCCTGAGCGGCCTTTGCCTCCTCCTCGCCATGCACCAGGCTCGTAAGCTCGTAAGCCAAAATTTCTTTTGCCTTGTTGAGCTGGCTGCCTTCCCACTTGTCCATCTCGTCAACCTGCTCAAGCGGAAGGAAGGTCAGCATGCGGATGCATTTCAGGACGTCGCTGTCCGCAACGTTCCTCCAGTACTGGTAAAACTCGTAGGGCGAAGTCTTGTTCGGGTCGAGCCATACCGCCCCGCTGGCTGTCTTGCCCATCTTCTTGCCCTCCGAATTGAGGAGCAGGGTGATGGTCATCGCATGGGCGTCCTTGCCGAGCTTGCGGCGGATGAGCTCCGTTCCGGCCAGCATGTTGGACCACTGGTCATCGCCGCCGAACTGGAAGTTGCAGCCATAGTCGAGGAACAGGCGGTAGAAGTCATAGCCCTGCATGAGCATGTAATTAAACTCCAGAAATGTGAGACCCTTCTCCATCCTCTGCTTGTAGCATTCGGCCGCGAGCATCCTGTTGACGGAGAAATGTACGCCCACCTCGCGTAAGAAATCCACATAATTGAGGTCGAGCAGCCAGTCCGCGTTGTTGACCATGAGGGCCTTTCCATCGGAAAAGTCGATAAAGCGGCTCATCTGGACCTTGAAGCAGTCGATGTTATGTTGAATGGCCTCTTTCGTCAGGACTTTTCGGAGGTCCTGGCGCCCGGACGGGTCGCCGATCATGCCGGTTCCGCCGCCCAGCAGGGCAATCGGCTTGTTTCCCGCCATCTGAAGGCGCTTCATAAGGCAAAGCGCCATAAAGTGGCCGACGTGCAGGCTGTCCGCCGTCGGGTCAAACCCGATGTAGAAGGTCGCCTTCCCATTGTTCAGCATGTCTCTGACCTGGTCTTCATCCGTGACCTGCGCTAACAGGCCTCTTGCTTTGAGTTCTTCGTAAATCTGCATACCCTTATCTCCCATTTCTATATGATTTCAAATATTTGCAAATCCGCCTTCGTCCCGCGGGGACGAAACCGTCCGTGCGAAATGCTCATCCCTTGCGCACGTACGCAAACGAATCCTCCTCCTGCATAAACCGAACTATGTGGTAAGCGCACTGGCAGGCCACGTTCTCCTCCCGCAAGATCCTGCGCACCTCCTCCCGGTCTGCGAGCACCTGGATGATCTCCTCGCTCTCCTCCAGATATTTCGCAGTCGGCTCGCCGGTCACATATCCGAACACGAGGGCGCAGCTCTCGTCCGTCATGCCGACCGTCGTGAATCTCGGCGCTTCGAACATCGGATCCGCCTCAATCGGATGAAGCGTCATGCCGGTCTCCTCATGAACCTCCCTGATAGCCGCCGTACGAAAATCCTCGCCCTCATCGACGAGGCCGGCCGGCAGTTCATAGACATAGGCATCTATCGGATAACGGTACTGCCGGACCAGCAGGACCTTGCTGTTATCCTCCGTCACGGCATAGATAATGACGCCGTCCGGCTTGTTGACGTGCGTCTTCAGCTTCAGATCATCCACCTTCTCGGCGCGGGAGGATACAAAATATTTGCCCCTGTTCCCATTTTTCCGGATGGTATCAAGCTCATACATGTTGAGAAATCTATTCTGGGTCTGTTTCGTGACCTTCTCAATAACTGCCATTTCCATCTCCTCCCTGAAAACACTTTTCAGATGCTCGACTTGCTGTTGCCCCACAGGGTAACACACTTTGTCTCCTTCCCGACAAAAACAGAGAAAACTCCAAACATAACGAAGGATCCTCTACCATCCCAAGTTATGGTAGGGATCCTTCCATAAAATACAGGATGCTTTCTTAATTGTAACTACTCAGCACCCCCTGTCATTTAAGAGCGTCAGCGAAGAATCTTTGTTTTATGCGTATGTGTTACGTTTAAGATCCTTCGCTTACGCTCAGGATGACAGAGATTCAGACTACCTGCTGAGTAGGTACTATTAATTATAAATCACCACCGCATGGTCCTCAAAGACATTATCGTAGACGATCGGCATCACTTCAATCGGCGTATTCACGCATCCGTGAGACCCGCTGGCGATCCAGATATCGCCGCCGAAATCCGACCTCCAGGTCGCATCATGAATGCCCTCGCCGCCGTTGAAGCAGATCCAGTAATTGACATACGACTCGTATCCGTTGACCTCGTAGGTACCCAGGGTGACCGACTGGTCTTTGTATTTTACAGCCCAGCATCCTGGATGGGTCATGCGGTCTTCCGTCGCCCTTCCGGTTACGACCGGGGTCTCCACAACGCATTCTCCTCCGTTGTAGATCCACATCATCTGCTGGCCGATGCTGACCTCCACATACGTATCACCCAGCCCCTGATTGTAGTCGTAGAGGCCTTTGTAATAGTATTCCACCTCATACCGGCCGGCATCATGCCCATAAAGGTTCGACTTGACGGAGTCCGTCGTGTTGTCGACATACATGCGCCATCCATAATCGCCGGGTTCGACCGTCACGGTGTCACCGTAATGCGTAGTGAACTCCCATGGAACATCATAGGTGTCATAATTCATATGCCAGCTTAGAACCAGTTCCTCAACAGCTTCCTCGTTCAGGCTGATGTCCTGGCCGTTGTCGATCAGAAGGCTTCCGAGTACGCCACAGGTGAAAATCATCTCGTCCTTATTCCAGAGAACATACGTGAGACCCTCGGACTTCATATATTCATTCCACTGCTCTTCGCGATGTTTGAGTCCCGGATCGTCGCTGTATATTGTCGGATAAATCCTGTACTGTTCCAATTCGACTTCGTCGTAACCTTTTCCGACCGCTTTCCGGATAGCATCCTTGGCATCGTCGACCCGGATCTCGGAACCCAGTTTTTCCGGATAGATCGTGTAATGCCCGGTTTCGTCCGTCGCCACGTAGGCATCCTCGACCGGCTTGAATCTCTCCGGATCAAGAATCCCCACCCTGTCCATCGCCTCTTCCAGCGCCTGTTCATCGTAGGTGACATTCAGGTTTATCTTATCCTTCTTCTTCACCCATGAGATGAACGGCCATAATAATTCATGCTGCCTCTTTAAGGAATCGCTCACCTCGTCGAACTGCGTGAACTGAAGATTCAGGTTCTTGCCCGAAATGGTCTCGTCGGACGTCCCCTCTACGCCCTTAACCGTCAGTTCATACTGCCCGGTGAGCGCGACCATCTTCTCTTTAGCCTCCTCCACGGAGTCCATGCTGACATCGACTCCGTTGATATTCGTTCTCGGAAGAAAATGAAAATGGAAGAACACGGAAAAACCAATATAAACTGCCGCTATGATGCCGAGTACGATTTCCAGCCAGAGTTTTTCCTCCCTTGTCATCGGCTTTCTGGCTGCCCTATTCTTAATAAACCCGACGAGGCCGACCTTATTCCGAACCTTTCTGGCTTTTTTGACTTTTTTGGCATTTGTCTTAAGCGAATCGGCCGCCTTTAGGCCGCCCTTCTTCGTTATCGCTTTGGCTTTTGACGTTTTTGATTTCAACGCTGCTCCGGATTTTGACGCATCTCCCCGGCTTGCCGGAGATTTAGCAGAGTCCCTCTTTTTGGGCGACCCTGTCGTCCCTGGAGAAACCGAAAATCCGGAGTTTTTTGACGTTCTCTTGATATTAGAAGTCCCGGTTGCTTTCTTTATTTTCGGCGAAGCAGTCCTTCTGGATGACTTCGCCTCCCCGGATGTACCTGCAGATTCAGGTTCATTCCTCTTTCTAGCTACTTTTGCCACATCTATCCCCTGTTTACATTACTTCAACTTTCAGCGAAACGCATCTATTGTAGCAAAAAACATCAGCAATGTCACGCATTTGTTATTAGAAACTATTTCAACGCCAAGATGGAAACGTTCCGGCAAATGCCGCTCTTGTGGGCCAAAGCCTCTACCTCCACGGGTTTTCCGACCTTCCGTCCTCTGCCCATGGATTACCCCGTCTTTCCCAGCCTTGTCCGTCCCCGGAGTTTCCGCTATAGTCATCGGCATTGCCCGTATGATTGCTGTTGCCATCGTAGCCGCCGAAATCATAGTTTCCACCATCTCTACCCGAGCCACGGTTCCCGGCACTGCCACCGTAGCCGCCGGCATCATAATTTCCACCATTGCCGACCGAACCATAGTTCCCGCCATTGCCGCCGTAGCCGCCGGCATCATAATTTCCACCATCTCTGCCCGGACCATAGTTTACGCCATTGCCACTTTGGCCATAGTCCCCGTCATTGCCACCATAAACGCCCGAACCATAGCCATAGTTTCCTCCATTGCCACCATGACCACCAGGACCATTGTTCCAGCTATTGCCGCCGTAGCCATAATTTCCACCGTTCCCGTCCGGTCCATAGTTCACGCCATTGCCGCCGGCATCATAGTTTCCACCATTGCCGCCCGGACCATAGTTCCCGGCACTGCCGCCATACTGTTCCGCCCCATATCCGCCATCGTTTCCGCCATATCCCCAGTCACCATTGTTTTCAAATTTCCACTTGAGAGCCTGGTACAGCGCGGCCTGCGTGAGCGCAAGGTACGGCTGGTAATAAAAGATGCCCACCATCCCCATTGTGATGGCGCTTAGAATCGCCCATCCTATAAAGGAGAGTTCCAATACGAACGTATCCATCTTCTCCCCGTCCATCATCCTCTTCGACAGGGCAAATGCCTCCTCCCTCGAAAGATTCGGATTCTCCGC
>JAUMWM010000034.1 GCA_030529705.1 Lachnospiraceae bacterium | reverse complement strand
GGACGCTATGTTTTTTTGTGGACAAATAAGGCGTATTTTGTTATCATTAATCTGTATATGGTTTTCACTCAGCGTACGATCCGTAGGGGGCTTGATATGGGAAAGGTTTACCGTTTCGATGACGCAGAGCTCAGAATTCTTGAGAAACAACCTATACCGCTGGCAGTCTATCAGTATGTGGACAGGCATGTGTATACGCTCGCTCTGTCGGATGGATTCCTGGAGCTGTTCGGCTATACGAATCGAGCCGACGCCTACAGTCTTTCCAATCAGAACGCCCTGTACAACACGCATCCTGACGACGTCGGCAGAGTGGGGGACGCCGTCCACCGCTTTGCCGTGCAAGGCGGCAGATACGAGGTGATCTTTCGCGCAAAGCGGCATTTGGAACAGGGACAGGATTGCCATATCGTTCACGGTATCGGCGAGCATATCTATACCGATTCGGGCGTAAGGCTTGCCTATGTATGGTATACGGACGAAGGCGAGTATACCGGCAATGACAGCACGCAGGCCGCGACGCTGAACAAGCTCTTCGATCGCGCCCTGCATGAGGAGAGCTTTCTGAAGGCCAATTACTATGACAGCCTGACCGGGCTTCCCAATATGACGTATTTCTTCGCGCTGGCCGAGGAGTATAAGAACGCGCTCAAGGAAAAGGGCGGGAATGCGGCGCTCCTGTACATTAATCTCGACGGCATGAAGAGCTTTAACGATAATTATGGCTTCGCGGAAGGCGACAAGCTGCTGAAGGCGTTTGCCGCGCTTCTGGATCACAGCTTCGGCAGCGAAAACTGCTGCCACGTCAGCGCGGATCACTTCGCCGTATATACGGATGACGCCGGACTGGAGAAGGCGCTGCGCAGACTGTTTGCCGAGGCCAAAAAGCTGAACGGCGGGAACTCGCTTTCGCTCAGAGTGGGCGTCTATCCGGACAGCGTGGAGGATGTGCCTGTCAGCATAGCCTGCGACCGCGCCAAGATGGCCTGCGACACGGTTC
Organism: Lachnospiraceae bacterium; assembly: GCA_030529705.1. GTDB lineage: Bacteria > Bacillota > Clostridia > Lachnospirales > Lachnospiraceae > Chordicoccus. The sequence continues at coordinate 16,464 of JAUMWM010000034.1, read as the reverse complement.
CGAAATCGAATAACTCCGGCTTTCGGGTTTACAGCGATAAAATGCGCAGTGAACTCAAGCGGAGCCGCTACATTCTGTCAAATCTCGACAGGGCGATTTCCGAAAAGTGGATACAGGTATACTATCAGCCGATTGTCAGAGCGGTCACCGGAAGGGTATGCGACGAGGAAGCCCTGGCCAGATGGATCGATCCTGTCAAGGGCTTTCTGTCTCCCGCCGACTTCATACCGACGCTGGAAAACGCGGGTCTGCTCTATAAGCTCGACCTGTATGTCGTGGAGCAGGTGCTGGAAAAAATCCGGCTGCTGCAATCGGTGGGACTGCCCATCGTCCCGCAGTCTGTCAATCTTTCCCGCTCGGATTTTGACGCCTGCGATATTGTGGAGGAGATCCGCAGGCGTGTGGACGACGCCGGAATCAGCCGGGACAGGCTGACGATTGAAATCACGGAAAGCATCATCGGCAGAGACTTTGAATTTATCAAGGCGCAGGTCGAGCGCTTCCGTGAATTGGGCTTCCCCGTCTGGATGGACGATTTCGGGAGCGGCTATTCCTCGCTGGATGTTCTGCAGAGCATCCGGTTTGACCTCATCAAGTTTGATATGAGCTTCATGCGGAAGCTGGAGGAAGGCGAGAGCGGCAAGATCATCCTGACCGAGCTGATGAAAATGGCAACCTCCCTGGGCGTGGATACCGTATGCGAGGGTGTTGAAACCAGGCAGCATATTCATTTTCTTCAGACCATCGGCTGCTCAAAGCTGCAGGGATATTATTACCTGAAACCTGTTCCGTTAGGCGATGTTCTGGAACGGTATGAAAAGGGCACCCAGATCGGATTTGAAAATCCGGACGAGACCGGATATTATGACGCCATGGGGCGGATCAGTCTCTATGACCTGTCGTTTATGGCCAGCGCGGATGAAAGCGTGTTCAGCAACACCTACGACACGATCCCTATGGGAATCCTTGAAGTCAACGCCGTCTGGGACCGGATTCAGTTTGTGCGCAGCAATCAGTCCTTCCGCAAGTTTATGCATCGGACAGTGGGTTTGGATCTGGGCGACGGCAGCGCGCAATTCCCGGTACCCACAAGCGGGGGCGGCTCGGAGTTCATGCGGAAGCTCAAGGAGTGCCGGCTGGACAGAGATCGGGCTTTCATAGACGAAGCGATCGAAGACGGGACTGTCGTTCATTCCTTTGTCCGGCGTATCTATACAAATCCCGTCACCGGCAGTATCGCTGTTGCTGCCGCTGTTCTCTCGGTTGACAGGTCTCAGCCGCAAATTGAGAAAGAAGCCGACGACAATCGGAAAATCGCGGAGCTTCAGGAGTCTGTAAGCTCTCTGCTGGACAACATGCCGGGCATGTCCTTCACCAAGGACGCGCAGAGCGGCGTCTATCTTGCCTGCAATCAGGCCTTCGCTGCGTATGCGCATAAAACGTCGCCGGAGGACGTGGCCGGACTGACGGACTTTGATATCTTTGACCGGGAGACGGCGGCTCATTTTGTGGAGGATGACAGAAAGGCGCTGACCATGGACGCGCCATATGTGTTCTTTGAGGATGTGCCGGACACCGCGGGCCATCAGAAGCAGTTCCAGACAACCAAAATGAAATTCGTCGACGGCGCAGGCCGGCAATGTCTGCTTGGACTGTGTCAGGACGTGACGGAGGCGTTCCGAATCCGGCAGGAGCGTGACACAACAAAGGAAGCCTATGAAGAGGCGAAGAACGCCAGCGCCATACACGCCCGGCTGCAGGCGCTCACGGGAGACTTTATCTGTGTCTATGTGGTCGATCCGGAGACCAGCCGGTACCGGGAATTCAGCGCGACGGACGGTTTTGAAGAGAACTTTGGCCAGGAAAAGGAGGGGGCGGACTTCTTCGCCTCGGTCCGGAAGGCGGCAAAAGACTTCGCCTGGCCGGATGATCTTGACCGTGTGCTGGCACAGCTCAAACGGGAAATCGTGCTGAAGGAGATCGAACGCTGCGGATGCTTTACCCTCGTCTATCGTATTATGATGGACGGAAGCCCCCGCTATGTCCAGATGAATGCCGTCATGGTGGAGGAGAAGGAGGGCCAGCGCCTGCTGATCGGGCTCAACAATGTCGACGCACAGTATCGGCAGAGGGAGATCGACAGGGAAATCGCAAGGCAAAAGGATATTTATGACCAGATCACCGCGAGCCTGACCGAGCAGTATGATACGCTGTATTATATTGATATTGAGACCGGCACCTACCTTGAGATTTCTGCGACGGACGATTACAAGAAGCTGAACGTGCCCGCGACCGGGAATGATTTCTTCGCCGAGAGCAGAAGAAGCATCCGGAAGTATGTGCATCCCGAGGATCAGGATAAGGCGATGCGCCTGCATTATAAGGACGTGATGCTGGACAATCTGAGCCGCGGCCATTCCTTCTCCATGAACTGGCGGCTGGTGGTGGACGGTAAGATCAGGCATATCCGCCATACGGAGCTGCTCTCCAGGGACGGAAAGCATATTATCGTCTGCATCAAGAATATTGACGCGGAGGTACAGGCAGAGCTTGTTCTGAAGGAAAACCAGAAGAAAAGCGTGACCTATACCCAGATCGCGGAGAGACTGGCAGACCGCTATGATATGATCTACTATATCGACTGCGAAAGCACGCATTACGCCGAGCTCTCCGCCAAGAGAAAATCCGGCGTGCTGAAGGTTCAGGAGGAGGGAGAGCATTTCTTCGAGACTGCCGGAAAAAACGCGGACAGACTGATTTTCGCCGAGGATCTGGATCGGATCAAACTGTTTCTTGACAAGGACAATCTGATTTCCAGGCTTGAGGATACGCGGCGGCTGACCGAGGATTACCGTATGATCCTGGAGGACGGGAAATTGCAGTATACGCGCATGTCGGTGACGTATTCCTCCGATCACAGTCATTTTATAATCTGCGTTGAAAACCGCAATGAAGACGTCCGCCGGGAGCAGGAGCATCTGGCCGCGCTCTCCCTGGCCAATGAGATGGCGAGACGGGATGAGCTGACGCGCACGAAAAACAAGACGGCCTATCAGGAGACGGAAAAGGAGCTGCAGAAGCAGATTGAGGCCGGATGCGATCCCTTTGGCATCGTGGTCTGCGACATCAACGGCCTCAAGGCGATCAACGATACGCAGGGACACAAGGCGGGAGACGCATACATCAAAGCCTCCGGCATGCTGATCTGCCGCGTATTCCAGCACAGCCCGGTGTTCCGTATCGGCGGAGATGAATTCGCCGTGATCCTCAGGGGCGAAGACTACGAGAACCGGGAGCGGCTTCTTTCGGAGCTGAAAAAGCAGGGGGAGGAGAATCTCCGCATCGGCAAAGGGCCGGTTGTGGCTTCGGGCATCGCGGAATACCGACCGGATGAGGACAGCGCCGTTGGTGATGTTTTCAACCGGGCGGACAGCCGGATGTACGAGGATAAGCTTCGGCTGAAGGAACAAAAGCTTATCCGGGAGAGTCATGCCTTTACGGACAGAACAAATCTCAGACTCATAACCGAGGACAGGCGGAGCATGCTGGATACACTTTACAAGGCGTTCGAGTCGGTTGCGGAGGGAAGCTTTGTGTTTCTCTGTGATATGAAGTATGACTTTTCCCACTGGGCGAAGAGCGCGGTGGAACGCTACGGTCTGCCCTCCGAATACATGTACGGTGCGGGAGACCTTTGGGAGAACCGGATTCATCCGGATGACCGGGAGACCTATCACAGGGGTATTGACGAGATTTTTTCAGGAAACGCCGCGGGACATGATATGCGGTATCGGGCAAAATGCGTCACAGGGGAATACGATCTGTGTGCCTGCCGGGGCATTGTGATTCGGGATCCTTCCGGCGAACCGGACTATTTTGTAGGAAAAATCACGAGATCGGCTCCGGAACGCTGACCGGAAAGGAAAGCCGATTCAGCTGAAAAAAGAGATAAAATTGCTGTAACTGCTCTGACAGTGGAGGAAGCTACTTATAAAGAGATTGAATCCGGCCGCGCGATCGCTGATCCTGATATGTGCATTCCTTCTCACAATGAACGTTTTGCTTGGCTTCGTTCTGATCCGGAACTCTCAGCACGCAATACGGGAGCAGGTCGAGAGCCGTATGCTGGATGTTTCCAATACCGCTGCCGCCATGCTGGACGGGGATATACTGCGTACGCTTCAGGCAGAGGACGCCAATACACCGGAATTCCGGGCCATACATAATACGCTCTTCCGCTTCGAGCAGAACATTGAGCTTGCGTATATTTACTGTGTGCGCGCGCTCGATGACGGCAGCTTTGTCTTTACGATCGACCCCGATCCGAAATCCCCCGGCGCCTTCGGGGACCATATTCCCTATACCGAGGCGCTGTACAAAGCGAGCCTTGGCACGCCCGGCGTGGATAAGGAGCCCTTATGTTGACCAGTGGGGACGTTTCTACAGCGCCTATTCTCCCGTCTTCGATTCCAATGGAAACGTCACGGATATCGTGGCGGTAGACTTTACCGCCGATTGGTATGACAGACAGTTTTCCAGCCAATTGAAAGCGATCGTGAGCATCAGCGGCATATCGATCCTTGTCGCTTCGATCATTATTCTTTTGATCGCCAACCGGTACAAAAAACGCTTTGACCGGCTGTTTCAGGGAATGAACAATGTCTCCGAGGGAATTGAGACGCTGGTGCACGAAATCTCACCGGATGCGGAGTATGTTGAACAGACGGTGAAGTCGACGCCGAACGCAGACGAGATCGATATGATGAATGAAAGGATTTCTTCTCTCCAGGAAAAGCTGAGCAAACAGATTCAACTGGTTCGTTCGCAGGCATACATTGACGGGCTGACGGGGCTGCATAACCGCGCGGCTTATGAAGAGCATGTTGGCCGGCTTGAGGATGAGATACGCGGCGGCACGGCAGATTTTGCGATTGCGCTTTTCGATGTGAACAGCCTCAAGGAGGTCAACGATAAGTACGGTCAAAAAAAGGGGATGTGTTGGCGGCGGGATATGAGGTGGTAGAATGAAGATAGAACATATTGCTCTTTATGTGAATGACCTGGAGGCAGCCAGGGATTTCTTCATCACCTATCTCGGTGGCAAGTCCAATGACGGCTATCACAATCCCAAGACTGATTTCCGTTCCTACTTCATCACTTTTGATGACGGCGCGCGCTTGGAGCTGATGACGAAGCCTGGGATGATGGATCAGGAGAAACCACTCAACCGCACAGGCTTCGTACACGTAGCTTTCTCCGTTGGCAGCAAGGAGCACGTGGACGAGTTGACGGAGGAACTGCGGACAGCAGGATATGAAGTGGTCAGCGGGCCAAGAACAACAGGTGATGGCTATTACGAAAGCTGCATTGTGGTCATCGAGGGAAACTAGATAGAATTGACGGAGTAAAAACGATGTGGAAATGCCCGAAATGCGGTCGATTCTTCAAGAAAGAAGGCCAGTCCCACTACTGTGGAAAAAAGCCGGAGACGATAGACGAGTACATCCTCGCACAGGATGAGGGAATCCGGGATCAACTTCAAAGCGTCAGAGAGGCTATCCGGGGCGAACTGCCAGAGGCTACGGAGAAAATCTCATGGTCCATGCCGACTTACTGGAAGGGACAAAACATCATTCACTTCGCTGCTGCCAAGAAACACATCGGTCTATATCCGGGGCCGGAGGCGGTAGAGCAGTTTGCGGAGCGGGTGGAGGATGCGGGCTGTAAATACAGCAAGGGTTCTATTCAGATCCCGTACGCTGATGAGCTCCCCCTGACGCTCATTTCAGCCATTGCGGCTTGGTGCCGGGATACAGGGAACCACGCATGACAAATGGATGATCAACAATAAGAGAAGCCCAGGCGCTTTCCTGCTCACGGCGAGCAGGTTAGCGACTGGGCTTACCTCTGTACCTCAGTGTCATTCGCCGAAAGAGAGAAACGCTTCCCACTCCTGCTCCCAGCTCTTCATGAGCTTGCCTATGCGTACTGGCTTGGCTACATTTACCGCTGCGAATGCCTGATGCATGAAGAATCCAGCAGAATGGTGTACGGAGCGTTTTCAGAGGAGATCATGTACTCGATTGAGTGTAGTCATTTATCTTACCACTTGCATGGATCGAATATTTTATGTAGAATAATGATAAGAACGAAAATGGAGGGATCCATATGCAACGTAAATGGTGGCACGGCAAGACCGCCTATCAGATCTATCCCAAAAGCTTCTGTGATTCCAACGGTGACGGGATCGGCGATCTGCAGGGCGTGATCTCAAAGCTCGACTATCTGCAGGAGCTGGGCGTGGAGATCGTCTGGCTCTCTCCGGTCTATCGCTCACCGCTGGTTGACCAGGGCTACGACATCTCCGACTACTATGACATCGACCCGCGCTTCGGCAGCATGGCCGATATGGACGAGTTGATCGCAAAGGCGCGCGAGCACGGGATTTCCATCGTGATGGATCTGGTCGTCAACCACTGCTCGGACGAGCATGAGTGGTTCCGTAAGGCCTGCGAGGACCCGGATGGGCCATTTGGCCAGTTTTTCTATATCCGAGACTGGCATGAGGGCGAAGCGCTGCCCTGTAATTGGCGCAGTTACTTCGGAGGTCCCTGCTGGGAGCTGTTGCCGGGACATACTGACAAGATCTATTTTCACGCCTTCCATAAAAAACAGCCAGATCTCAACTGGGAGAATCCCGCTCTTCGGCATGAAATCTACAATATGATCAACTGGTGGCTGAATAAGGGCCTGGGTGGTTTTCGCATTGACGCGATCATCAACATCAAAAAGCTGCTGCCTTTCCGTGACTTCCCAGCCGATCGGGACGACGGACTGTGCGCAATACAGAAGATGCTGGCCGAAGCCGAGGGTGTGAAGGACTTTCTCCGGGAGATGGAAAGAGAAACCTTCCGCCGCTATGACGCCTTTACCGTGGGCGAGGTCTTCAACGAAAAAGAGGAGGACCTGCCGCTGATCATCGGCGACGGCGGCTTCTTTTCCAGCATGTTCGACTTTTCGGAGAGGATGATCGGGGTAAATCGGCATGGCTGGCACCTCTGGCGCCTGCCGACGGCAGAGGAGTACAAGTAGGCAGCCTTCAGAACTCAGGCGCGGGCAGCCAATATCGGTTTCTACTCCAACATCATCGAAAATCACGACGAGCCGCGCGGTGTGTCTCACTATATGCCGCAGGGCGAGCGCTCGGACGCGGCAAAAAAACTGCTGGGCGGGCTCAACTTCCTGCTGCGCGGCCTGCCCTTCCTTTATCAAGGGCAGGAGATCGGCATGGAGAACCGTACAGACTGGAGACTTGAGGAGTTCGACGACATCAGTACGCTTGATGAGTATAAAGTTGCTTTGCGTGCAGGGTATACCGAGGAACAGGCATTGGCTGTTGTGTCCCATTTTTCCCGAGACAACGCCCGTACTCCGTTCCAGTGGAGCAGCGAAGAGGGGGCGGGCTTTACCTCTGGCAAGCCTTGGCTGCCGCTCAATCCCAATTACCGGGAGGTCAATCTGGCCGCGCAGCGCGGACAGCCGGATTCCGTTTATGAGTTTTACCGCAGTCTGATCGCCCTGCGCCGGAGTGCGGACTACGCCGAGACGCTGGTCTACGGGGAGACCGTGCCCTGGCTTGAGGAGCAAAAAAACCTGATGGCCTATCTGCGCCGCGGAGAAAAGACCTTGCTTGTCGCAGGAAACTTCCAAGGGGAAGGGCAGAGCATGAGCTTGCCCGCACCGACGCGCAAAGTTCTTCTCAACAATCTCGACGCACTCAGTCAAAGCGGGGAGCTGCTGCATCTTGCTCCATGGCAACTGATCGTATTTGAGATGGATATGTAATAAGCCGCAGCACAGAAGTCCTACCTGAACAAACTCTTCGAGTCAGGATGCGAGAAACGTACCGCGCAGTTTGAAGAGATTCTGGAAGATTGAATGGACGTGTAAGGACAAAAAGCTGGGGTGGTTTTCCTCCCCAGCAATAATTACATGCCCTTGTTTTGCTCTGTGGGAAAGTTCAGAACATTACAGTGAACTATGTAAAAAAGTGAATATCTCCCCAGTGAAACAAAGCATTTTGCCTTTCCCATCAAAAATCACTCTGACGGGGCTATTTTGTGGCAGGAACAATCTTCACAGAGGGATGGCGACCCTTTTCACCGGTCTTCCCAGAGGAGCGACGATCCTTCCCACGATGGGAAACCTTCTGACGCCTGTTGATCTCGTCAAGCAGTAATTTGGGATCGCCCTTCTCAAAAAAAGTGTCCATCTCCTCCTCTGTGAAAGTGACGCCCATGTGTTTCTTCAAGTATTCAATGAGTTTTTTCTTTGGATCAGGTGGGGGAGTGCATGCTTCGCATTCCGTTTCAACTCCTATATGCCAATACCCATAGATTTTCTTGCCGCACTTGGCGCATTTCGTGAAAACCATGCCGGGGAGAAGCTCCAGTTCGTAGGGCTCATCGTCGACCAAGAATTCAACATAGAGCATGTTTCAAACCTCCCGAATAGGTAATTTGCATGTCTATATTGCTCTCTTTACGGGATAATGCAAGGCGAGAAGAGAAGAGTTATCACATATTTATCAAATCCAGCATGGGAATAGCCCCGTTAACACTCGTGCTCAAGTAGACGGGGCTAAAGCTAAACTATCAGCTTCGTGTCCTACTTTTTCAAAATCGACTATCAGGGTTGTGTACACGCATTTTAAAATTTGTTTCCAAGCCACGCACAAGCGGTTTGGCAAGAAAAAGGCAAATGCCGGTTAAAAGTTTCTAAGATAGTGAATTTAGCGCCGAAAACACGATGTTTAGCAGCGAGATTAGTCAGAATTTGTGGAAATTGCCATAAAATACCAACTGTCTTTATAACGCGGACACTTGTAGTTTAACGCGTACAGCTATAATTTAACGATTAGCCCTATAATTTAACGATTCTCCCCAAATTTTAACGAATACAGGTGTCAGTATAACGCGGACACTCCCCATTTCTACCTGCTTTTCCCAATTTCGGCAAAAAAAAGACCGCAGATTTCTTCAACCTGCGATCTTGAAGTGCATCACATTTCCCTTAGAAACCCCCAAACCCCTTGCAATTACAGCGTTTCAGAGGGAACAATTTAACGAAACCCCTACCTGACACATTGTATCAAGTAGGGGTTTATGCTATGGAGCATTTGTGGGGATATGATTATGTAACCTCAGCTTATAGGGAGGAACCAATAGAATCCGGGAAGAGGATTGCGAAGCATTTGATGGATGTCTACCCCATTGCAGATGCAGGGGCAATCCGAAAGGTGCTCGGTTTGAAGCCAGGGGAGCGGGAAGTTCCGGAAAAGAAAAGAGCTAAGGTGTGAATTTAATTTGTAAAGGAAAGGGATGATATGACTATTCAAGATTTCAAATGGACGAGAGAACCCGATAACTATTCGTTCAAACCGGACCGTATAGAAATAACTACCATGCCATATACCGACCTGTGGCAGAGGACATATTATCATTTTCGGAATGACAATGCACCGGTACTCCAGATGGAGACAGAAGAGAAATTTTTCTCCTTCATCGTGAAGACGGATTTCAGCGAGAGCCATCACCGCTTTGACCAGTGCGGCGTTGTCATGTATCTGGACAGTGAGAACTGGCTGAAAGGATCTGTTGAATATGAAAATGAATCCTTCCAGCATCTCGGTTCCGTAGTGACGAATCATGGATATTCTGACTGGGCGACAACGGCAATTCCTGCGGATGTGAAGGTTATGTGGTATCGGTTCAGCAGGAGGGAGGACGATTACTGCATAGAATGCTCGCAGGACGGCGAGGCTTTCACACAGATGCGGATTTGCCATATGTGGGAAGGCGCAGGGAAGATCAGCTTCGGAATTTACGCCTGCAGCCCGGAGGATTCATCATTTAAAGCAGTATTTACGGATATGAGGATTATGGAGTGTGCGTGGAAAGCACATGATGGCCAGCAGCCGGACTGATGCCAAGAAAAAATGAAAAGGGGTTTAAAAATGGCGAAAGTAATCTTATTGAACGGGAGTCCACATGCAAATGGCTGTACGGCTACAGCCCTGAAGGAGCCAATTTGATCCGCTGGAAAGCGGCTCGGTGCGACTGAAAATAAAGTAGGTCCTTCCGACATCGGTTTACGCCATAGGACAGGATATTCCATCCTCCTCCTTTTTCTATTATAATTGTATTGCGGCAGTGCGGATCGCTTGAATCACGGGCAACATTGTAATGGCTATGTGCAGCAGCGTCTTTTGTCCGCCGTTAAAGCGGTATGGTAAGACAACTCTTATCCAGGTGCTCTCAAGGCGACATGTCGCAACTCGCAGATACCGCAGGCCCAGGCTCCTCTGAGAACGTTCTGGGACGCTAATGAGTGTGACGGGCTCTGATGTGCCGAGTACGGCACGTATTTATGATAATATAAAATAATAGAAATGTTAATAGAAATATGACAATAAGGGGGATTTATGAGGGAAGCTATCAGAAAAATGACGGATGATCCAGTTGTTTTGAGAATCATGGACCAGCTAGAGATGCAGGGAAAGACGGGGAAGGAGCTGGAAAAGCATCTCGGGTTTTCCAATGGGACGATTTCGGCATGGAAATTTGCCAATGTAAAGTCGTATAGAAAACGGATAGATGAAATCGCGGAATATCTGGGCGTAACGAGAGAATATCTGCTTGAAGGTACGGAGGATAATCATAGCCGAGAGGTGATGACGCCCACAGAAGTAAAACTGATTCAATTGTTTCGGGGGATGGGAAATGCCCAGCAGAGACATTATATGGAATTAGGCGAGTTTTTGAGAAATCTGAGTCGATACGAACGCACAGAGGCAGAAGTATCAATATAAAAATGATAGAAAGGAGAACTGATAAAGATAGGAAACGACAAAAAACCTACTTTATTAGATAAGTACATGGGCTTCTGTAGAATTTGGGATGAACATGTGCTTTCTGCAAAAACACCTGAAGAAAAGCAGCGGGCTGTTATGACAACTATAGATTTATGTATTGAAAAAGGATATCTTGCGAGATATCTTCAGGAACACAGAGCGGAGGTGGAAAGGATTATGATGACTATGTTGAGCCCGGAATATGTGAGGATTGCTTCCGAGAGAACAGAAAGGATTAAGGGGGATATTAGCCTTCTGAGATATCTAAATATTTCAGAAACAAAAATAAAAGAAATCATAATACATCGCTATGACCTTACTCCAACTTACGCACAGAACTTTCTGGATGACGATTCCGATCCAAACGATTCCAGACCGTGGGCACTGTAAGAAATAAAATACCGGGAATGATATTGAACCGTTTACACTTTCGTAAGCGGTTCTTTTTTGCCTAAAAGGAGATCCAGACCGATGACGAGGAAACGTGGACCGCCACATTGTGTATTTGAAATACAGAACTGAAACGTAGGGATAACATTTTTTGGAAAGGAGTTATGATTTGGCTGTCGGAAATGTGCCGTTCGGCGGCTACAAGGTCAACGACAGGTCATACGACCATCTCGGGAGAGACAAGGGACGGTTCTTTGTCTCTCTTTGACAGACGGACACAAGAGTAAAAAAGGAGACAGAGAACCGTCCCCTGTCTCTCCTGAAAACGCTTGTCTTTACGGTCTTTATGATATATACTAAGGTAGAACCATAAAGGAGGTAATTTGAAATGGCAACGAGAGCATTGAACTTTAAAATGGATGAGGTAGACATCCTTGATATGAAACATGTTGCTGGAGTATTTAACATGTCAATTACTGATTTGGTAAAGAAGGCCGTAAGAGAATATGTTTCTGAGTTGAAAAGCGATCCGTACTACAGATTAACTGCCAATGTTGAAGAAGCCTCTGTCGAGGAATCTGAAGAGATTCTTGCGGAAATCAATAACTTGTGCGATGACGATATTTCTATCGTAGCTACTAAACGGTTTACCTTGTAAGTGGAGGCAATAGATGGCCAGAAGGCAACGTGAGTATGAAATACAGTATACGAAGGCTGCAGACAAGTTCCTGAAGGATCACGAGGACGTTCGCAAAGAGTATGAAGTAGCTATAAAGGAACTGCTCGTAGGTGACCATCCTGAAAAGATTGACGTTAAAAGAATCAAAGGAAAGCGAAATGATTATTATCGGATCAAACTGGGAGGTTACAGAGTCGTTTATGCGATTATCAACGGAAAAATTGTTGTGATCAGCACAAAACTGGCTGGACCGCGCGGTGATGTGTACAAAAAGATGGGCGGGCTGAAATAGGGAGACAGGGGACGGTTCTCTGTCTTCCCCGCGAAGGAGGTAATATAGGAGAGACAGGGGACGGTTCTTTGTCTCTCTTTGACAGACGGACACAAGAGTAAAAGAGGAGACAGAGAACCGTCCCCTGTCTCTCCTTGTGCAGGCAGCCGCTCGGATGCGCCCGAACGGCATCACAGACTTGGAAGTAAAGAGTTTCATGAAGAAGTGGAAAGACAAGAGATTTGCTGCCAAATGCAACCGTCCTCTGATTTTGCAGGGGTGCGAGATGCTCGGAATGGAGATCAGGGAGGTTGCGGCCATTGTGATTGAGGGCATGAAGGCGCATGCCGAGGAGTTGAGGCTGACAGGCTCTAACCTATAACTTGCTAAGAAAGGGAGAGGGGCATGGAGTACAGAAGATATAACGATACATATTATATCCGAATGGATAAGGGCGATGAAATAATTGAAAAGATTTTTGGGGTATGCAGGGAAGAACATATAGGTTCGGCGGTCTACAGCGGGATAGGTGGCTGCAGCAGGGCTGAGATTCAGACATTTATCCCTGATAAAGGGACTTTTGAGACAAATGAGCTTTGTGGCATGCTTGAACTTGTCTCTCTTAATGGGAGCATTATTTCCGATGAAGAGGACCAGCTTTTCCACCATACGCATGCGGTGTTCTCTTATGTGGAAGATGGCGTGCATGGCATGGCGGGAGGTCATATCAGGTCGATTACGGTGCTATACACCGCTGAAATAGAATTAAGGCCGGTAATAGGCGGCACTATCGGGAGAAAGCTTGATCCAGAGACCGGGACGGGGTTCTGGAATTTTTCTGATTGAGCCTTCGGGTATGTATGCATTTTGGGGAATGCAGTCGGGGTAATAGTGCAGGTGGAATTTACTGGTCAAAAGGCGTGGTTTGCCATGATCGGTATGAAAGGAAAAGAGCGTTATGGTTACTAAATATGGTAGCGGGGAAGGTCACAGCGTGGCCGCCGTGGAAGCCCACAGCTCCCCCTCGACATTACTTCGGTCAACCGTTATAATGATAGCAGTAACGCAAGATGGGAGGACCTGACCATGCTGATCAACGAGCAGCTTGAGAAACAAAACATGACGAAGTATCGTCTCAGCAGGAAAAGCGGCGTTCCGCAGGCCACGATCAATGATATTTGCAGCGGGAAGGCGGATTTGGAGAAATGCACGGCTGGAACGCTGTATCGTCTGGCGAAGGTCCTGGGCGTGACGATTGAGGATATTCTTGAATCCACGAAATATGAATACAGAAGCGACTTTGAAACCTTCAAGAGCAATACATGCCATCATGTGAAAGACATGGGCGACCTGGATTTTATCGTTGATACGCTGGAGAAAGATGAGATCCGAAAACTATACGACAAGAAGTGGTATCCAGAGGCGCTGTATCTCCTTGCAATGCTGGACTATTTATCCCGTGTAAACGATGTACCGCTTTGCACGAAGTACAATGATATTCGGGCTCAGAGGCTCAGCAAACCCCTCTTCCCGGTTGGCGTTCTCTTGTCCAGCGAGGTGCTGAAATCAGAAGAACCGATACAAAGAGCAAAAAAAGAGGCGATTCCCGAATTCCTCAGATTCAATATCATTGAGAGCGGGGTGAGGAATATTGTCTGAAGTGCCTTTTACCAGAGAAAACCTTGACCAGTATTTGAAGGAACTGGCAAAGGAATTCAGAAAACGTAACGGGAAATTCATGCCCGCGGAAATCATCCTGATCGGTGGAGCGGCTGTGGTCATCAACTATGGATTCAGGGAAATGACCTATGACATGGATGCGATCATTAACGCCGCCTCATCCATGAAGGACGCTATCAACAGCGTGGGCGACAGGTTTGGACTGCCCAATGGCTGGATGAATGCGGATTTCATGAACACCGCGTCATACACACCGAGAATCAATCGGTTTTCCGAATATTACAAGACCTTTTCAAATGTAGTCACCTTCAGAACGGTCACCGGGGAATACCTGGTAGCTATGAAACTCATGTCCGGCAGGCAGTATAAATATGACCTCTCAGATGTGATCGGCATTCTGTGGGAGCAGGAAAAGAAGGGTCACCCCCTCACCCAGGAGCAGATCGAGAAGGCCGTCGTGGATCTGTATGATTCTTATGACAGGCTGCCACAGGACTCCAGGAGATTCATCGAAAACGCTCTGGCAGATGGCGATTATGAAGCGATGCATGCGCGGATAAGAAAAATGGAAGCTGAGAATAAAGACATTCTGATCGAGTATCAGGAGGAAAAGCCCGGCGTTCTCAACACCGACAACACCAGCAGCATCATTGCCGCCATACGAAAAAGGAAGGGCGAGCAATAAACCTGTTCGACGCGAGAGGAGACGGGGGCTTGATTATTGGCGAAAAAGCAGAAATAATAATGTGGATGGAGCCGGAAAAGAAGCGGCGCATGGAGACGTTCTTTGAGGGCCTTGGTTTTTCGCTTCCTTACGGTTTGAACATCTTTTTCGAGCAGTGTATCATTCAGGAAGGGCTTCCGTTTGAGGCGATGTTGTCCGAGGATGAGAAAACTGTTTTTGACCGGGCTGGGTTAACCGGATCGAAGACGGCGCAACTGGTGGTGCGCATTGACCCGTACAAAAAATCCCAGGTGGAATACACATTCGGAGAACTGGGGATCACCGCATCCGAGGCTATAGACTTGTTCTTCAGAAAATGCCTCTGTGAATGGGACGTTCCCTTCCGGGTGGGTTATCCAAAGCCAAATGCGGTAACTTTGGCTGCGATGGCTGAGACAGCAGATGAGTCGAAAGCGTGTACCTCTGTGGAGGGGTTGCTCAGAGACCTGGAAGCGGACTGAAAACTGGGCCTTCCAATGTGCAGAATTCTACACTATGGTGATGGTTAAGTAATGGAGCCCGGTTGCTTTCTTGCTCACAGTGAGCAGGTTAGCAACTGGGATTCTATTTTCTATCGACTCAGGACATTCTGGACGTTGGTGACGGACATTCGGACGTTGGTGACAGGCGCCAACGTGATGAATTATGTGCACTCAATTAGGATAAGTGGCAGGAAGTTTCCGGAACCTTATTGGGCGAATACTTCATCGAATGCCATCATTAAGGATTTAGTGTGGCAGGCCGATGAGAAGATGAGAACGGTCTATCGCCACTGAATCGGCAGAGGACGGTGCAGATATATGAAGTATCTTGGATTCGAGGCGATAGAAAGACTTATAAAAGACGCAGATGGGGAAGGAGCAGCGGTTGAAGGCTCATAAAAAAGGAAAGAGGATCATGATAGTTGTATGCATCATTTTCGGGGCATTCGTTTTATTGCTCTTGGCCGGAGCTTGGTTTTTGGCAGGCTTCACGATGTCAGGCAGCCGTCAGACGCTTGATGAAGCCAAGAAATGGCAGTCAGACCACTATGACATAAGTTTTTTTCAAAATCTGGAAAAGCAGGATTATACGGTAGAAGGAAGTAATGGGTACATTCTACATGCGCAGCTGCTTAAGAATCCGGAAAACTCTTCGAAATACATGATTATTTCTCATGGTTATACGGACAATCGCATTGGATCTCTGAAATATGCGAAAATGTATCTGGATATGGGTTTTCATTGCATTGTGTATGACCTGCGCGGTCACGGTGAGAATGAAACGACCTTCACGACATATGGGATTCTGGAGGCCCGGGATTTGGATCTGCTGGTGAAAGATGCCAGGGAAAGGTATCCTGACATGGAGATTCTGGGGCTTCACGGGGAATCACTCGGAGCTGCTACCACGATTACCGTTCTGAAGTATCATCCGGAGATTGACTTTGCCATTGCCGATTGCGGGTTTTCAGCAATTGAAAACGTGCTTCGTGTCGGCTACGAGAGCGCAAATATGCCTTCAGCAATATTTGACCTGGCAGATTTCGGGGCAAGGATTCGATATCATTATTCGTTAAAAGACATGAGGCCGATAGATTCTCTGGAAGGCAACAGGATACCGGTTTTGTTTATCCATGGGGAGAAAGATGGACTCATACCGCCGAACAACTCAAAGATGATGTATGAAAAGACGGAAGGCATCCGTAAGATCTACATTATGGAAAATGCGGGCCATGCAGAGTCAATCCTTGAAGATCCGGTTACCTACCAGAAAGTGGTGGAAGAGTTTTTGGATGAACTATCGTTTTTCTAGAAAAAGAGAGACAG
>JAUMWM010000205.1 GCA_030529705.1 Lachnospiraceae bacterium | reverse complement strand
GGTAAGGCGCGGGTCTGCAAAACCTTTATCCCCGGTTCGATTCCGGGTGTCGCCTTTCAAGAACTCCGAATCATATGATTCGGAGTTCTTTCTGTTATAAAGATCCTTCGCTGCGCTCAGGATGACAACCAATTTGTCAAAAAACAGACGATTTTGGTGTGGAAGCGTGAATAGCCAATTTGACTCGCTGCTCTCCCCGGTGTGACAAGAAAGAACGGCGAAAAACAGCCATTCTTAGATAAGTAACGAAAAAATTCATAATTTTTCTATATTATTCCCGTGCTTATTATAGTAAAATGAGTTAGACATGTTTAATTATAGGATAAATATAAAATATGGAAAAATATAGTGTAAGAAGACCGTTTACGGTGCTGGTCGCCGTCATCGCCGTCATTGCGCTCGGCGTCATCTCGGTGACGCGTATGCCGATGGACCTTCTGCCGCAGATGTCGCTCCCTTATCTGATCGTGATAACGACCTATCCGGGAGCCAGCCCTGAGAAGGTGGAAGCGGATATCAGCGAACCCCTTGAAGACGCACTCGGCACAGTGACAAATGTTCAAAACGTATATTCCGTAAGTTCCGAGAATTACTCGCTTGTCGAGCTGGAATTTCAGGACGGTACAAATATGGACAGCGTTATGGTCAAAGTATCAAGCGCTCTGGACCAGATATCGAGTTCCCTTCCTGATACCGCGCAGCCACCGGTCGTGCTTGAGATCAGCATGGATATGGTCGCGACAATGTATATTGCGGTTGAACGTGACGGATATGACATTTACGAACTGTCCGATTATATAGAGGATGATTTTGTTCCCTATATCGAGAGGGAAGATGGCGTAGCTTCTGTAACAAATGTCGGTATCGTTGACAAAAAAGTACAGGTTGAGCTCAATCAGAGAAAGATTGATGACCTTAACGACCGGATTCTGTCCAAGACGAATAAAGCTCTCGAAGATGCCAGAAAAGCTCTGGCGGATGCCCAGAAGAAAGTCGATGACGGGCAGGAGGAACTGGAGAGGCAGGAGAAATCATTTGGCGAGACGCTGGCATCCGGCCTATTCGGCGCATTTACCGGGAATGCAGATGAGCTGTCAGCATCCTTGAAAGACCAGATTACGGACACGATCAATCAGTTGAATGATCTTGCAAACGTACTCGACGCAATCAATGCCGAGGTGGACTATACGATGGCCTTGGCGGCGGACGATGTCGCAAACGCATTCTACGGAGCTTCCGGGAAAATCGTCAACGCTTACTATGCGGCCCTGAATGCCCAGTCGGTCTATGAGGCTGTTGCAAATGAACTCACCGTCTCCCTCTCTCAGATACAGCCGGAGCTCACAGCGGCAGTTACGGAAGCCCAGGTGGCGGTAGGGAATGCCGGAGCGGCGCTGCAGGAAGCGCTTGATGCATACAATGAGCTGGTCTATGTAGCCCAGGAGGCGGGTGGCGCCATTACTCCCGAGATGCAGGCCGAACTCGTGGCAGCAATCCAGAAAGTTCTGGCCGCAGGAGATGATTATACGGCCGCGCAGTTAGCGTATGCGCAGCTCATCCAGACGCTGATGCAGTCGTCTGCCGTGATTATGCCGGAAGTGCCTCGACTGCAGGAAGATTTCAACAAAGCGGCGGCAGATGCAAATGCGGCCGGGGCGGATGTCAGCGCGGCCGCAATGGATTTGCAGACCATACTCGGCAATGCCGGGATCGCAATCGGCCAGGACCTTGCCGGGATTGATATGGGCCATATTTACGATCAGCTGGATTATGCCCGCACAGGCCTTACGGACGCCCTGAGCCTTTTTGATGGGAGTTCCATATCAAGCCTCATGTCGGCAGTGACCCGGGTCGCTGACCTGATCCCGCAGATATACAGCCTTCTCGGGAATGTCATGCAGGTTGATACGACCGGAACATCTGGCGACGTGGTCTCTGACATCCAGAACGGGCTTGTGGACCTCCAGGGGATGGTGGACAGAATTCCAGAATTGCTGCAGGGTCTTGAGAGCGCATTTGCCTCCCTCACCCAGGGCCAGCTCGATGCGGCGGTGGCATTTTCCACCGCGACGACCCAGCTTGCCAACGGCCAGACGCAGCTTGAATCTGCCAGAAAGCAATATGAGTCAGCGAGGGAGACGGCTCTTAAGAATGCAAATGCCGACGCCCTCCTTAAAGCCTCCACGCTCTCGCAGATGATTTATGCGCAGAATTTCTCCATGCCGGCGGGCTATATTGACGATGCAAATGACGAATCCTGGATGCTTAGGGTCGGGGACGAGTTCGCCTCCAGCCAGGACATAGCGGACGCGCTCCTCGTTGATATGGACGAGATCGGGACGGTGCGCCTGTCGGACGTGGCGGATGTCACGATTATTGATAATGCAAATCTAAGCTACGCCAAGCTTAATGGAGAGCAGGCCGTCATCCTTTGTATCTACAAGGGTTCGTCTGCCGGTACAAATGAAGTATCAAGGGGCGTGAGAGAAGCCCTGGGAGAACTTGAGGCCAGGGATACGGGCGTCCATGTCAGCATGATGATGGATCAGGGGTCTTACATTACCCTCATCGTGAACGATATCTTGAAAAACATGGGGCTGGGGGCAATTTTGGCCATTATTATTCTGGCTGTTTTCCTAAGGGACGTGCGCCCTACCATCCTGGTGGCGCTCAGCATACCGCTGTCGGTGCTATTTGCCATCGTCCTCATGTACTTCACGGGGCTCTCGCTCAACATCATGACGCTCTCCGGCCTGTCGCTCGGCATCGGCATGCTGGTTGATAACTCGATCGTAGTCATCGAGAATGTTTTCAGGCTTAGGGGAAAGGGGATGACTGCGCCGCGCGCTGCCGTTCAGGGGGCGAAACAGGTTGCGGGGGCAATTGCGTCTTCGACGCTGACGACAATCTGCGTGTTCTTCCCGATGGTCTTTACGACCGGAACGGTTCGGGAATTGCTGGTTCCGATGGGGCTTTCTATTTCCTATTGCCTCCTGGCTTCGCTGGTTGTGGCTATGACGGTCGTGCCGGCCGCGGCCAGTTCGGTTTTCCGGACGATGAGCGCGAAAAAGAACAAGGCGATCGAGCGGGTGCAGGAGGTTTATGAGAGGACGCTCAGATGGTGCCTTAGGCACAAGCTGGCATCCCTGGCGGCCGCCATCGTCCTGCTTGCAGTCTGCATCATCCGCCTGGTCACCATGGGCATCGTGGTCATTCCGGAGATAAACGGCGACGACATCCAGGTCACGGTCACAACTCCCGAGGAGGACAGCAGGGAAGCTTCTTACGAGAAGGCGGGCCAGGTGATGGAAGTGATAATGGGGATTGACGGCGTCGGCGATGTCGGCGTCATGGATTCGTCCAGCACGACGGGCCTGATTACATCCTTCTCATCTTCGTCCGATGATTACGGGTCTTACATATGCTATGTGACGCCGGAGACGGGCGCATTTTCATCCAAGATGACGGACCTGGTTGAAAGGATTGAGAAGGCGACTTCCCACATCGACGCGGAAATTGAGGTGTCAACGGGCGGCATGAGCGATATGTCTTCCATGATGGCATCCGGACTGTCAATCAATATTTATGGGAATGATCTAGGCACGCTTAAGGACATCAGCGAAGAGGTCATGGAGTATGTCGGCCAGGTGAAGGGTTTTGACAATATCTCGAATGGAAGCGAGGATAGCGAAAAAGCCCTCCACCTTGTCATCGACAAAGACAAGGCCATGTCTTACGGCCTGACTGTCGCGCAGATTTATGCGGAAATCAGCCAGAGGCTTACCACCAGCGTGAAGTCGACGACGATCACGAGCGGGGGGAAGAATCTGGAGGTCGTTATCAAAGACGAGACGAAGACGCTGACGAAGGAGAACATCCTGGATATGGAATTTGACACGTCCCAGTCCGCAGCTATGATGCAGGGTGCAAGTTCGATGGGAACTTCCGGATCGGGCGGGATGTCTTCGGGGATGGATGCGTCTGCATTTGCATCCATGCTCGGCGGCGATGATGATGAAGACGATGAAGAGGAGGAGAAGGAAGAGGAGACGACGCACTATTTGCGGGAATTTGCAACGCTAAGGGAAACGACGGCCCTCTCAAGCGTCAACCGCAAGAACCTGACGCGGTATATCACCGTGAAGGCAGACACGCTCGAAGGATATAATACCGAGCTGCTGACCCGGGAGTTGAAAAAGAAGATGAGAGGCTACAAGCCGCCGAACGGATTTCGGGTGGAGCTGGAAGGCGAGAACACGGAGATCAGAAAGATGGTCACGCAGATGACCGAACTGATGGCAGTGGCGCTTCTTTTCATCTATCTGGTCATGGTTGCCCAGTTCCAGAGCCTGCTGTCGCCGTTCATCGTCCTTTTCACGATACCTCTGGCTTTTACGGGCGGGATGCTCGGGCTTATTCTCGCAGGCGAGCAGTTGTCCATGCTCTCCCTTATGGGCTTCCTTATCCTGATGGGGACGGTCGTCAATAACGGCATCGTGTTCGTCGATTATGCAAACCAGCTCCGGATCGGCGGGCTTGCCCGGGAGGACGCGCTGGTTGCGACCGGCATGACTCGTATGCGGCCGATCCTGATGACTGCGCTGACTACGATTCTGGCCATGTCCAATATGATTATCGGAGGCGGAATGGGAAGCCAGCTTGGGCGGGGGATGGCGATTGTTATTGCCGGCGGCCTTATATATGCGACTTTCATGACGCTGTACGTCATCCCGATCATGTATGACATCCTGTTTAAGAGGCCGCCGCTGGTGGTCGACGTGGGAGATGACCTGGACGACGCGCCGGATGACGCGGAGGAGTTCCTGCGGGAGCTTGAGCGGAGAAGGAAGGCTGAGGATGCGGACGAAGATTCCGAAGAAGGTGTTGATGAAGAGGGGGATATAGATTTCGGAGATGCATAGTTTAATAGAATGAAATCGTTGTTGTTCACGCATTCGGTATCGCCCTTGTCATCCTGGGCGTAAGCGAAGGATCTTTTACCATCTGCAGCGGATTTATGTAAAAGATCCTTCGCTTACGCTCAGGATGACACCCCAATTACCGCAAAA
>JAUMWM010000204.1 GCA_030529705.1 Lachnospiraceae bacterium | reverse complement strand
CCGTCCCCGCGGGCCGAAAAATTTTGACCCAAAAGGACCGTCCCCGCGGGCCGAATCGCTAAAAAACGCCAGAAAAAGTGTTGCTCCCACTTCTCTGACGTTTCAACCATTAAAATCGGGGCAGCGAGATTCGAACTCGCGACCTCACGGCCCCCAGCCGTGCGCGCTACCAAGCTACGCCATACCCCGTAGAGAATATCTCCGTGAAGACTATAATAGCATTTGTTTTTTTTGCCTGTCAATAGTAAATATCACGAATTTGTGCTATACTAATCGCTGCTGTTCACGCTTCCACACCAAAATCGTCTGTGCTTGTGATAAATTGAGCGTCATTATGTGATAAATCTGGGTGTCATCCTGAGCGTAAGCGAAGCATCTTTTTTCCATCAATGGGCGGCTTTATATAAAAGATCCTTCGCTTACGCTCAGGATGACAAAAGAGAAACAGATGGTGTGAACAGTCACCCGCAATCATTAAATCATTCTAAGGAAGGGAATCGTATGTATCGATATAACATGCCTGAGAAGTTCCAGGTTATGAATGGGAGCACGTTGAAAGTCATCGCCTGCGTCACGATGCTGATTGACCATGCAGCCGTCTGCCTCCTGCTGAACATGATTCTTCGAATGACATCTCCGCTCCACCAATACAGCACTCAAAATCTAATCACGCTGTACAAAGTATGCCGTGCAATCGGCCGGGCGGCTTTTCCGATTTACTGCTTCCTTCTGGTGGAGGGCTTCTTCCATACGAAAAGCAGGCCAAAGTATGCGCTCCGCCTGCTACTATTCGGGATTATCTCTGAAATTCCATTCAATCTGGCCATTCACAGCAGCCTCCTGTATCGAGGACATAACAATGTCTACTTTACCCTGCTCGTCGGGCTTGCCGTCATGGTTGTATGGGATTCCTTCATGGATCGTTGGTATGTCCAGGTTCCGGTTGCGATTTTCCTAGCATACGCCGCCCAGCGCCTGCATTTGGATTATGGCTGGAAAGGAGTCGCACTCATCTTCATCCTTTACCTGATGCATGCATGGAGAGTGCCGCAGACTTTCTTCGGGCTGATGTTCATGTACTACGAGTTCCCGGGCGTCATCCTGGGCTTTCTCCCGATGCTCTTTTACAGCGGAAAACGCGGCAGGCAGATGAAATACTTCTACTACGCGTTTTATCCGGGACATTTGATTCTTCTATATACGATCTCATTATTCATAATAAGGCATCATACGTAAAAATTAGCCATCTTGAGTGTAAAAATCTTGTCATCCTGAGCGTTAGCGAAGGATCTTTACGTAAACATACGCCAAAGAAAAGATTCTTCGCTAACGCTCAGAATGACAGTAACCCGAAGTAATAACCCATTATCGTAACACGGCTCGTTTTAGGATTGAGTCCTATATTAATGTCCCGATTTCTATCTACCCCTATAGGCTGAAAATATCGGGACATTTTATTTTGCCCTAATCCTTATCTTACAGCCCATTTTTAATTCTCTCAGCGCAGGAAACAATCCAGCTATGAAGCGACGATTTCTCGCTGTCGGAGAGAGACCAGATCCACTTGTCGTATTCAAGTTCCGGTTTCCAGTCTATAGTATCGCAAAACTCCGGAGCCTCTTCGCCAAGACAAGCATCGTTTAAGGCTTTCGCATCCCACTGGGTGGCAAAGCTTCCATATCTCTTGATTCGTTCTTTCACACACTCTTCAATCGTCTCCAGCGCCCCGGCGTAAACCAGCGACAATTCCTCATTTTCGCAAATCCTGCTGCGCTTCAGCCTTATATGCGTGTACCATGCCTTAAGCGCATAAAGCTGGGCGAGGTACTCAATGTTGCTCTCCCGAATAAGGTTTATGTGCTTCTCCGACGGCATAGTATTGTTATAGGAGAACGGCCTCTCAAAGCTGGAACTCTTTCCGGAATACATGATCCCGTCCGGAACTGACTTGCGGAGGACCTGGCCGGCAATGGTCATGGAGCCGAAGCCGATTTCCTTGGGTCCCACGATGCCGCTCATTCCCCCTAAGAAGATGGGCGGCTTGTCAAGGAACACGCCCTCGGTGACAGTTCCGATCAGGGATGGCGTTGCCTTGTCGCCGGATTCGCCCCAAGGCGTGAAGTTAAAATGGATGAAGCCGCTGCCGACCTCAGTGTGAACCTTGCGGGAAAGGCCTCCGGACAAAAGGGCGTCACAGAAGTTTATGAGAGAGCCCATGGTAACGCCGTACATCATGATTGTCTGCTTGAGTCCCACAGCGTGGGCCGTGTTGGCCTCCTCTTCAAGAAGCGTGCCTCCACGCAAATGGCAACTCCCGCCCGTCTTTGCGCGGGGGAGGAGCGTGGCCTCGGTGACATAGCCACTTGCGATGGACGCTTTGGCTCCGATAACGGAGTCATTTACCGTAGCGGGACCTTCTGTGCCGATTTTCGCGCCGGTGCCTATGAGCGTACGGCTTCCTGTAAGGCGCGTGCCCGGATATAGAACGCTGCCCGGGTAAATCCTGTCAAGGTCAACATCGGGGGAGACATAAACCTGTCTCGGGTCAATCATCTCTACTCCTTTTTCTTCAAGAGCTTTTAAGATGTTTTCAATACTCTGATACATAGAACTCTCCTTTTTTTCATTATCCATTGTCGCTCGAACTACTCGATTCCGAAGCCGCCCTCTCGCTCTCCCTGTCCTGCATGATATGCTGCAGAGTGATCAGGATGGCCACAACTGTCTTCTCGTACTGCGGCTTATAGATGTCTATACAATATTTGTCATGAATAGAGAGCAGTTTCTGGGCAATCACCGCAATGATTTCATCGTTCTGGTCATATAATTCAA
Source organism: Lachnospiraceae bacterium (assembly GCA_030529705.1). GTDB lineage: Bacteria > Bacillota > Clostridia > Lachnospirales > Lachnospiraceae > Chordicoccus. The sequence continues at coordinate 2,301 of JAUMWM010000204.1, read as the reverse complement.
AGTTGAGGCCTAGAATGTTGCCTCTAATCTGCCAGCCCAGCCCCTCAATATTGATGATGTCCTTGATGACGTGGAGCAGTTCATTTGCAATCTCGAAAGTAGTGCCGTCCGCCATCTCGACATAGTGCCTGTGGCGAAGGGTGAAAAACTTCCTCCATATGTACGCAACCTGTTTCCCATCCGCATCATACAGATAGGTCTTGTCATGAATCGAGGGGAATTTGCTTTCCGCCCGATAGATGATGTTTTCCGCATTATCCATCACGCTGATGTCCTTATGGAGCGTGACAAGCTTCGAGGTCGTGAATAACGAACGTGCGGGCTCGCCGAAACGCGCTACATTATTTGCATTCGGCGAATCGCCGGCTTCATGAAAACGATTAATATCTGAAAAAATTCCCATAATATTACCTCCTCTTCTTTCTTCTTTCACCTCTACTATAACAAATTTCGGTACCCATTTCCAACAATATTTCTAAAAGCCATCAGGAACGCATATTTCCTAGTTACTGTTCACACCTCATGTACTGCCCTTGTCATCCTGAGCGTAAGCGAAGGATCTTTTACCATCTGCAGCGGCTTTATGTAAAAGATCCTTCGCTTACGCTCAGGATGACACCCCAATTGCCGCAAAAACAGGCGATTTTGTGCGGAAGTGTGAACAGTAACATTTCCTAATGTTCTATTGAATACGTCGTAATTCGTACTTCCGCCTGGCGGACAATAAACTGCAAATTCTATCTGTCGGAACACCTTCGGGAACTCCTGCAATGCCGTCTTATATGCTCTGGCCACCACATTCGGATTATTCCGAAAGGCCCCACAGCCAAAAGCGCCAAGGATTAAAATGTCGGCTCCCTTTGCTGCTGCACAGGTAAGCATATGAATAGCCCTCTTCACGTGATATCCGAAGAGCTCCGCATCATTCATGTAGGTGCCGCCGTTAACAAGCGGAGCGTGGATGTTAGACTTATCCCTCAGATCTGGCGCCGCAATCGTAATCACGTCCACTGTCACCCAGTCTTCTTTCGGCATCCGCTTCGGCAAATCCTCATCCGTTTTGCAGATGATCACTCCCTCCGTATAAACCAGGGAATCTGTTGCTTTCGGAGTGTTCAGATTTTTATGATGCTTATAGAACGAATCACGAAGCGTCCTTCGATAAAGCAATGGATACAGCGTTGACGTTCTGCAAAGGCACTCTTCCTGCGCACTGCTGCCCTTTGTCACGCCACCGCCAGCATGAAAGGCATTTGCGAAATTCATAACAGCTATCTTTGCTTCCGGACTCTCCTTATGAAGCCTCATCGCCGCCTGATAGCTCCTATCCCTGGAAACAGATATGATTGTATCTCTTGTTTTCGAGGAATCAAATGCCGGATAAGCATCCTCGTAAAACACTGACGTATTCTTCTTCGCAACAGGTATAGACGCAGAAAGAGCCGGATCGTTATTGATCCAGTCCATCGTGTCCTGAAATACTTCTATTCTTTGTGCCGATGTAGACATAATATACCTCCCGATTTCTTTATCCTGCTTTCGGAGACAGGGGACGGTTCTCTGTCTCCTATCCATTCAGAAATCACTGTGTATTGGCATCTCAATTTGCCAGATTAGCCGCCTTACCGAAATCCTCAAGAAAATCATTGAAAACGCCAAGAAATATATGCCACTTAGACCAGTTAAGCCTTTTTCCGATTGCTCTCAACAGATTACAAAACTAAACTATGATAAAGGAACTCCTTATCCATGAACCAAAGCGCCAGCCCCTGTCAGACAACCCCTTCAAACAGCGTCTTATTTCCGATACTGACTCTGTGGACTCCCGGATCCTTCTTCCTGTTAAAGTTGAAGCTCAGCATGTAGCCGGTTTCAAGCCCGAAGTAATCGAGGTAGTCAAGAATCTGCCGTTCGCCCTCCTCGTTGTATCGCTGGCCATGCCAGATTTTCATCTCGACCACATACCGCCTGCCAAGGTAATGGATGACGAGATCCATTCGCCTCCTGGTCCGGGTCTGTTCTTCTATGCTGTAGGTCCCCGTCCCGTTAATGATGGCGGATACATACGTTATGAAGCGTTCACGTCCTTCTTCCTCCAGGAACTTCTCCGTCCGTCCTTCATGAATCCGGTTATGCTCCCGGATGAAATGTTCCATGATTTTCGGCACGTCAAGACGACCGTCTTCATCGATGAAGATGGATTTATTCGCTGCTGCCATTTGCTTTAAATCACAGACTCCGTAATAATTAGGCAAAGCCTAGCGTATTAGGTAACATGCTCTGGAAAAGTAGCGATTTATG
>JAUMWM010000203.1 GCA_030529705.1 Lachnospiraceae bacterium | reverse complement strand
CGGGGACGGTCCTTTTGGACCAAAATTTTTTTGTCCAAAAGGACCCTCCCCATGGGCCGAAAATCGACCCAAAATGACCGTCCCCGCGGGCCGAAAAGCCGCATGGCGAGCCTCAGCCCTCCTCCGCCCACGCCTCGAGCACGGATGACAGCTCATCGAACGTCTTCACAGAGTTGATCCGGCTCCGCAACGCCGCCGAATTGCGGTAGCCGGCGGTGTACCAGGCGATGTGCTTGCGCATTTGGAGGATGCCGAGGTGGTCGCCCTTCTCCGCGAGCTGCATGCGGGCGTGCCGCATCATGAGCTCTTTTGCCTCCGGGATGGATGGTTTAGGCAAATGCCCGCCCGTCCGTTCATAATACAAGCAGTCCCGAAATATCCACGGATTTCCGCGCGCGCCGCGGGCGATCATCACGAGGTCGCACCCAGTCTCCCGCATCATAGCCTCGGCATCTTCGGGCCTAAACACGTCCCCGTTTCCGATGACGGGGATTTTCACGGCTTCCTTCACCCGGCGAATGATGTCCCAGTCCGCCTTTCCGGCATAATACTGCTCCCGAGTCCGGCCGTGGACGGCGATCGCGTCTGCCCCTGCGTCTTCCAAAGCCAGGGCCGCCTCCACCGCATTGACCTCTTCATCGCAAAAGCCCTTCCTGATTTTGACGGTCACCGGCCTGTCGGTGGCATTTTTCAGCGCCCGGATGATGGCCTGCGCCCTCGGAATGTCCCGCATCAGGGCGCTGCCCTCGTTGTTGTTGACAATTTTCGGCATCGGGCAGCCCATGTTGAAATCTAATATGTCAAATGGCATTTGATGAAGTCTCTCAGCCGCCCTCGCACAAGTATCCGCGTCCGGGCCAAAGAGCTGCATGGAAATCGGGTGTTCCTTTGCACCGATATGGATGAGGGAGAGGGTTTTTTTGTTGCCGTGGGTGACGGCATTTGCAGAAACCATCTCCATCGAGACGAGAGATGCGCCTTGCTCCATGCACAGGATGCGGAAGGGCTGGTCCGTAACGCCGGCCATGGGACCTAGGACATAGCGGCCGGCGATGGGGACGTCGCCGATCATGATGGTGTTGTTTTTCTGTGTCTGTTCCATTCCTATCTTTTCTTATCTTTTCTCTGAACCCGCACACAATCGCAATGTTGTGGGTTACTGTTCACGCTTCCACACCCAAGTCGTCTGTACTTATGATAAATTTGGGAAGTCATCCTGAGCGCAGCGAAGGATCTTTACCAAAAACAGACGCTTTTTTGAAAAAGATCCTTCGCTTACGCTCAGGATGACAAATGAAAAAGAAGTGGTGTGGACAGTAATGTCTGTGGTAGTTGAGAAACGAGGTTGCCAGCTCATTCTTTGCGTGATGCCGCGCTCTCGCCCAGCACGATAAGGCGGTAATACATCGTCAGCTGCTCCATGAGTTCCGCCTTGTCCCGCTGCATTTGCTTGATCTTCAGTTCCGACCCGATTTCATCGAATCTCGCATCCCCCTCGGCGGATATCACTCTGAAATGAGGCCTGCGGTCATCCTCGAATTCGATTGTGAGCACGCCGCCGACATCCTCCGTGTATTCCACGCAGAGGATCTGCAGTTCGTTTTTGACAGCCTTCGGGAGTTTGTCGAAGGCAGGGTTGAGGTAGTATTTCTGGCTGTACCAGCTTGCACCGCATAGTGTGACGCTCATGGTTTCCCCCTTAATTTTAGTAATCTTCCCGTTGTTGTCATCCTGAGCGTAAGCGAAGGATCTTTTTCCATTCACAGCGGTTTTATGTAAAAGATCCTACGCTACGCTCAGGATGACAAGATGTCAGGTGAATGCGAAAAAGAGGACAAGTCAGGTAGAGAAGCTAATTTGCTCCGCTTATCACGGTTCGGTGCGACAGGAAAGAATGTCAGAAAAACCGACATTCTTAGAAAGGATGTTTTGTGACAGTTCCAGAACAAACGCCTGCGCCCGTATATGTTTTAAACGTACCCGTAGAGGCCCCGCACGGACACCTCGCCGCTTTTGATTTCCTGCACCGTCCCGTCCGCAAGCTCGACAATCAGCGCCCCGTCCGCTGCAATTCCGCGGGATGTGGCTATGTACGCCCGCTGCGGATCCTCGATCCGGACCTGGCCGCCCCTTCCGATGAGGAGGGCGTTGTAGTCATTTGCAAGCAGGGAAAAGTCCTGCGCCTTGCAGTATTTGCCATAATTCTCCTGAAAATGCAAGAGTACGGAGGCCAGGAGCCGGCCGCGGTCCACGTCTCTGCCGCCATTTTCCAATTTCAGGGACGTCGCCTTGTCGCGGAGTTCTTCTGCAAATTCCGTCTGGTTCACGTTTATCCCCGTCCCGATGCAGACATAGTGGATTTTTCCGATGTCCGCTTTCATTTCCGTGAGTATGCCACAAATTTTGCGATGGTTTAGGACGACATCGTTGGGCCATTTGATTCCTGTTGACGGAAGTGGACCTCCCAGACTGCGCACCGCCTGCGCCACGGAAAGACCCATGACCAGCGTCAGTGCAGATGCCCTCTCAGGCGCAAATGCCGGCCGAAGGAGCAAGGAAAAATATATGTTCTCACCCTTCGGACTCTCCCAAGCGCGGCCTCGCCGACCCCTGCCGGCCGTCTGTTCCTCGGCGATGCAGACCGTTCCCTCCGGGAAATCCGCCTCGTCCAGTTCCCGTACCCATTCATTTGTCGAACCCACCGTTTCCCGGAAGAGGATACTTGAATAAAAGCGGGACGCATCCCGCTCTTTCAGTATCTGTCTAGTTATATCAGGCCAGTCGGACATGCTCTTCCTTTGTTTCTGTTCTCGCTTCCACACCAAAATCATCTGTATCCATAGTATATTGGGCGTCATCCTGAGCGTAAGCGAAGGATCTTTTACCATCTACAGCGGCTTTATGTAAAAAGATCCTTCGCTTACGCTCAGGATGACAGGCCTTGCGGCGACTCAATAAACAAATATTCATATTATAATGAAAACTAGGCACACGGCTGCAATTCCAATATGCAATGCGGCGAGCCTTTTCCTTCCCTTATAGTGGTTGAATGCGCCAGAGAGCACATTCATCAGGATGCCGAACACGAACATCAGGTCTATCAGGGCCTCCACCTGGCCATGCGTAATCAGGATGAAGAGGAAGATGACCAGCATGAGGATGGCAAGCACAACCTCGAAAACGGCATATATAATTTCCTCTATTGGCTTTCTTTCCCGCATTCTGTAACCTCTATGTAACTGCTTCACGCCCCCATGTCATTCTGAGAGTTATCGAAGAATCTTATAACAGGAGCATATGATTTGCAGTTAAGATTCCTCGCTGCACCTCTGGCGCCGCGCCTCGTACATGAGAATCCCGGCGGCCATCGCCGCATTGAGGGACTCGACCCGCCCACTCATCGGAATCCGCATCAGCACGTCCGCCCGGGCGGACAGGGCATCGCTAAGGCCCCGGCTCTCGTTTCCAATCAGGAAAGCGACGCCGCCGATATAATCCAAATCTGTGTACCTTGCCTCCCCCCGCAAATGCGCCGCATACGACCGAATCCCCCTCTCCGAAAACTCATCCAGCAGCCGTCCCGCATCCTGAACATAGAAATGCGGCACCCGGTATATGGAACCCATCGTAGAGCGGATGGTCTTGGGGTTGTACAAATCCACCGCGCCCTCCGTGAGGAATACCGCGTCGACGCCCGCCGCCTCGGCTGTGCGAAGGATCGTCCCCGCATTTCCGGGATCCTGGATATTCTCCAGAAGAAGGACGAGAGGATTCTTTTTCGATAGTATTTGTTCTTTGTCAAATGCCGGCCTGCGCAACACCGTCAATATCCCCTGAGGCGACTTGGTGTCGGAGAGGCCGGCAAAGCGGTCCGCGCGGATATCCTTTACTACCTGGATACCGGGCGGAAGAGAGTGGAAGAAATCGGGGTTTGCATTTGCAAAATCCTCCGTGGCAAATACCGCCTCCAGAAGTTCGGGCGGTGCCTCCCGGCAGAGCTTGATTCCTTCCGTGATGAAAAGGCCCTGCGAGTCGCGGGCCTTTTTATTTTTCTCAAGATTCTTAATATCCTTGAATGAGATGCTCATAATAATCTTGCAAAGATTCAGACATGGGATGACAAAGGGTATCGCAAGGCATTATTCATGCGGTGTCATGTAGGCACCGCATGAGAATTATCTATATTTGCCGCTTTTGGATTTACTTGTCTTCCTCGCCCATGACCATGGCTTCCGTCTTGTAATAGTTGTGGGACAGAGAATTGCAGATGTCAACCTGATACTGGTCGATATCCTTGGTCATGGCAAGAGCTTCGTTGATGTCATAGTCGCGGAACTTGCCATTCGCATAAGAGACAACTCTCTTGGTCTTGCCCTCGGCAAGGAGGTCAACTGCGAGGCAGCCCATGGTGGAAGCGTAAACCCTGTCCTTGCAGGTCGGGTTGCCGCCGCGCTGCATGTAACCGAGGATGGTTGCGCGCGTCTCGATGCCGGTAGCGGCCTCGATACGTCTCGCCATGGATGCGGAATGGCCGACGCCTTCTGCATTGATGATGATGTGATGGGTCTTGCCGCGCCTCTTGTTGTCGATGATGTTGTCGATGAGCTTCTGCTCGTCGAAATCATAGCGCTCCGGAAGGAGAACGTCTTCTGCGCCGTTCGCGATGCCGCACCACAGGGCGATGTAACCGGCGCTGCGTCCCATAACTTCGATGATGGAGCATCTCTCATGGGATGACGATGTGTCGCGAACCTTGTCGATGGCTTCCATCGCCGTGTTGACAGCCGTGTCGAATCCGATCGTATATTCGGTGCAGGCGATGTCAAGGTCGATCGTTCCCGGTACGCCGACGACGTTGATGCCTTCATTTGCAAGCTTCTCAGCGCCGCGGTAGGAGCCGTCGCCGCCGATAACTACTAGGCCTTCGATTCCCATCTTGTTGCAGACTTCGACAGCCCTCTTGATTCCTTCGTCCGTGCGCATTTCCTTGCAGCGAGCCGTCCCGAGGATCGTGCCGCCCTTTTCAATCGTGTCAGAGACATCGCCGGCTTTCATTTCCTTGATGTCTTCTTCCATAAGGCCTGAGTATCCGCGCTTGATACCATAGACCTTGAAGCCCCTGGACAGACCGTGACGTACA
>JAUMWM010000202.1 GCA_030529705.1 Lachnospiraceae bacterium | reverse complement strand
GGGGACGGTCCTTTTGGGTCGAATTTTTTCGACCCAAAAGGACCGTCCCCGCGGGACGAAAAGGTTGACTGTATATGTAAATACTAGTATTCTGTTTGAAAAGCTATTCAAGTCTTATGAAAAAAAGAAAGGAACCGTTATGAATATTCGGGAAGAAGCCCACAAAATGAAACTTGCCTCTCCTCATCTCGCCGCAACGAGCGGGGAAATGCGGAATGCCGCGCTCTCTGGCGTGGCGGAGGCGCTCAGTGCAAATCGGGAAATGATTTTTGCGGCAAATAAAACAGACCTTTCAAATGCCGAAAAAGCCGGCATTTCGGGAGCCGTCGTAAAGCGCCTGAAATTCGATGAGGGGAAGCTTGCAGCGGTGATTGAAGGGATTAACCAGTTGGTTTCCCTTCCGGATCCGATCGGGAAGGTCCAGCTTGCGAGGGAACTCGACGCCGGGCTTACCCTGTACCGGGTGAGCTGCCCTATCGGCGTGATCGGCGTGATTTTCGAGGCGAGGCCGGACGCGCTGGTGCAGATTTCGACCCTCTGCATAAAGAGCGGAAACTGCGCCATCTTGAAGGGTGGCAAGGAGACGACCGAGACGAACCGGACGCTCTTCCGGGTGATTTATCAGGCAGTCCTCAAAGCCGGGCTGCCGGAGGGCTGCATGCTTCAGGCGGAGCTCCACAATGAGATAGACGAGCTCCTTGGCTGCGAGGGGGACGTGGATTTGCTGATTCCCCGCGGCTCGAACAGATTTGTCCGCTACATTATGGACAATACCAAGATACCGGTCATGGGCCATGCGGACGGCATTTGCCATATCTATGCGGACAAGGATCTTGATATGGATAAGGCGATTCCGGTCATCCTGGATGCAAAATGCCAGTACACGGCCGCCTGCAATGCGGTGGAGACGCTGCTGGTCCACCGGGACATAGCGGGAGAATTTCTGCCGAAAATTGAGGAAGCGCTTAAGGGCGCGGGCGTGAAAATCCGGGGGACGGAAGAAATTTCTCACTTTATCCCTTGTGAGATCATGGGCGAGGAGGACTTTAGGACGGAGTACCTGGAGCTGGTTATCTCCATAAAGCTGGTTTCCGGCGTGGAGGAGGCCTGCGAACACATCAACAAGTTCGGATCGCACCATACGGACGCCATCCTGACGGAGGACGACGCATCGGCCGAGTGTTTTATGCAAATGGTCGATTCCGCCGGCGTCTACAGGAACATCTCCACGAGGTTTGCGGACGGCTTCCGGTACGGGTTCGGCGCGGAGGTTGGCATTTCTACCAGCAAGATCCATGCGAGGGGGCCGGTCGGCCTGGAAGGGCTCATGACTTACAAATACCGGATTATCGGAGACGGGCAAATTGTTGGGGATTACGCGGATGGAAGGGCGTCTTTCCATTTCAGGGATTTGATATAAACAACAAAATTGAGATTGAAATTTTCGTAAAACCGTTATATGATTAGTATAGATTCGCTAAGTGTCACTGGAAAATGAAGGAAATTGCGTACAATTTGCACAAAGCGTGAATGTTTTTGCTTTCTTTGCCTGCACGAAACGTTTTCGTAGGGTTTTGGGTATAAATAAATGCTTCAAGCCGATTCATTTTAGGCGTAGGCATGGGGTTGAGTCGCAATTTGCTTCAGGAAAAAAAGGAGGTAACGAATGAAAAAAAGATTGGTATCTGTGTTTCTCGTAGGAGCGATGGTCATCGCATCACTGGCAGGTTGCGGCGGATCAGGCAGCTCGTCATCGTCTGATACGGCGGCAACCACGGCGGATGCGTCCGGCAGCGAAGCTGCAGCGGCAGGCTCGGCCGGCGGCGGGCATTCCCTGACAGTTTCCGCATGGGATGCGAATTTCAATATTCCGGCCCTCAAGGCAGCGGCGGAAGACTACAAGGCGAATGTCGATCCGGACTTTGAACTCACCATCAACGAGGTCTCCGGTTCTTCCGACCTGGAGACAGCCATCACGACGGCCGGCAGCGCGGGCGATTACAGCCAGCTCTCCGACATCGTCCTGTTCCAGGACCACTACATCCAGAAATATGTTTCCGACTATCCGGACGCGTGGACTCCGGTTGACGGAGCTGACATTGACTGGACTGATTTCGGCGAGGAAAAGCTTTCCTACAGCACGATCGAAGGCGTGCACTATGGCGTTCCGGTAGATAACGGTACCTGCATTTTTGCGTACCGCACGGATCTTCTGGAAGAGGCGGGCTACAAGCTTGAGGACGTGACGGATTGCACATGGGAGAAATGGATTGAAATCGGCTCAGATGTCTATAATAAGACGGGCAAGTACCTCATGTCCATGGACGGCGACGGCAACGATCTTCCGTATATCATGCTCCAGGCAGAGGGCGCATCCCAGTTCAAAGACGGCGAGCCGTATCTCGTGGAGAATGAGACGATGGTAAGCTGCATCAATCTGATTGTCGATGCTGTCAAGAATAACGCCCTGTACCTTGCAAACAGCTGGTCTGACTACACGGATCAGACGATCCAGGGCGACATGGTCGCAGGCGTCATGAACGGCAACTGGATTATCCCGACGGTCGAGCAGGTTGCGGATAACTCCGGAAAATGGGAAATCACGAATCTCCCGACCATCAAGGGCGGCGGCGGATATGCTGCAAATGGCGGCTCATCCCTCTACATCACAAGCAACTGTGCAGATGTTGACCTTGCCAAGGACTTCCTCGCAAAGACGTTCGGCGGCTCGACGGCCACCTATGACAAGGCTTTGACGGACGGCGGCGTCATCACATGCTGCATCTCCGCAGGACAGTCCGACATTTACCAGCAGGGCGTTGCGTACTTCAATGACCAGCCGATCTACAGCAAAATCGTCGAGATGGGAACGGAAGTTCCGGTCGTAGAGCAGAGCGATTATCATTATGACTGCCGCAGACTGGTTGCCGCAGCGATCATCAATATCATCCAGAACGGCTATACGACGGAGGATGCCCTGAAGGAAGCTGAGGAGCAGCTGAGATTCCAGATGGGCCTGTAATGATGAATCGGTTTGCGCGCGGCTTGCCGCTGTGAACGGATACTTTTAACAAGGCGTAATTAAGCAAGCGGGGAACCGGGGTTCCGGTTTCCCGCTTCTTCACAGGTAACGTCAATAATGCAAAAAATTCATTTTGCCGGCCGGTCCGGCCTAATCAGTCGGCGCGGCCCGGATGGGGCAAAGAGTGAAACGATACATCATTATTTGTAAAAAACAGAATTTGCACTAATCCGGAAAGGAGGTTAGTCTTGAAGAAAAAAGGCAAAAGCGTAACAGCGAAACAGGAGAGAGCCGGCTGGATGTTTTTGATTCCCGCAACCGTCCTCATCTTCATCATGAGCTTTTATCCCATCATACAGGCTTTGCTTACCTCGTTTAAGACGGGCTCCAGCGCGAATATGACCTGGGCAAAGCCGATTTTCTACAATTATTCGAGGATGTTCTCGGACAAGCTTTTTATGCGGTCCGTCGGGAACACGTTCCTCTATCTTATCATCCAGGTTCCGATTATGCTGATCCTTGCCATATTGCTGGCCCAGCTTCTCAATAACAGGGACCTGAAATTCAGAGGCCTGTTCCGCACTTGCGTATTTCTTCCGTGCGCGACGGCCCTGGTATCCTACTCGCTTATTTTCAAATCCCTGTTTGCAACGCAGGGTCTTGTCAATTCAGCCCTTCAGGCGCTTCACCTGACAAGCAGCAACATCAATTTCCTGGGAACTGCGGGGACGGCCAAGATGGTCATCATCCTCGCCCTGATCTGGAGATGGACGGGTTATAACATGGTATTCTATCTCGCCGGCCTTCAGGGAATTGAATACTCCGTCTATGAAGCGGCCAAAATTGACGGTGCGAACGGATGGAAGACGTTCTGGCATATTACGGTGCCACTTCTACGGCCGACGATCATCATGACGTTCATTATGTCCATAAACGGCACGCTGCAGCTCTTCGATGAGTCTGTCAACCTGACAGCCGGAGGCCCGGCCAATTCGACGATCACGATGTCCCACTACATCTACAACAATTCTTTCGGCCAGGGCGTCGCGAACTTCGGTTATGCGTCCGCCATGTCTTTCTTCGTTTTTATCCTTGTCGCAATCCTTGCGGTCATCAATCTGAAAGTAGGTGATACACGTGACTGAGACGAAAAATCGTTCCATGATTCAGAGAAGGCTTATTCCTTCCTACATCTTCCTCACCATCGTGTCAATTATTTCAGTATTTCCGCTTTACTGGATGATTACGGCCGCTACGAATAAGAGCGTGGACGTGGCAAGAGGAAAGATTATATTCGGCGGCTACCTGATGGAGAACTGGAAGAGGCTTATGCAGCTCCAGGATCTTGGCGGGGCCATGAAGAACTCGTTTATCTATGCGCTGGTCCAGACCGTGTTGGCCCTGTTCATCTGTTCCCTTGCGGGCTTCGGCTTCGAGCTTTACCATGATAAGAAGAAGGACCTCCTGTTCTCGATTCTTCTTCTGGCCATGATGGTTCCGGCCGTTGCGACCATGATTCCTTTGTTTAAGATCATGGTCAAGCTGGGCTTCCTGAACAGCGTGTGGGGCTTCATGCTTCCGGGCATATCGACCCCGTTCCTCATCATGATGTTCCGGCAGAATTCCCGAAACTTCCCGATTGACATTATGGAGGCTGCCAGAATTGACGGCCTCAGTGAAGTCCAGATATTCTTCCGGATGTATCTCCCGGTCATGAAGGCTACTTATGCGGCAGCGGCGGTCATCACGTTCATGAACGCATGGAATGCGTATCTATGGCCGAGAGTCATCATGACGGACCAGAAGGCGCAGACCATGCCGATGCTGATTGCAAACCTGGCGGCGGGTTATACGATCGACTACGGCGTCCTGATGCTGGGCGTCCTGTTCTGTTCGATACCGACTATGGTCATCTTCTTCATCCTGCAGAAGCAGTTTACGGAAGGTATTACCGGCGCGGTGAAGTGATATTTGCAAATAGGGCAGAGAGGCGGAGCCGATTACCACCTCTTCTTGCGAGAGAACCCTCTTTAGTGAAAAAAATCCCCCTCCCAAATGTGGAGGGGGATTTTTCACTAAAGCGGGTTTCGGCCCGCGGGGACGGTCCTTTTGGGTCGAAAAAATTCGA
>JAUMWM010000201.1 GCA_030529705.1 Lachnospiraceae bacterium | reverse complement strand
ATATTTCCAACGCCGCCATGGATGACCTTGACGACGACTTCCTCGTTGGAAAGCTTGACGAGGGACTGCTTGACCGCCTCGACGCTGCCCTGCACGTCCGCCTTGACTACGATCGGGAGTTCCTTCAACTCGCCCTCCTTGATCTGGTTGAAGATATCGTCCAGGGACATCTGCGTCTTTGTGGCTTCGATAAGGTTCTTCTTGCCCTCCGTGACAAATGTCTGGGCAAATGCCTTCGCCTCCTTGTCGCTGTCCAAAGCCACAAGGACTTCGCCTGCATCCGGCACGGACGACAGGCCGATAATCTCGACCGGCATGGAAGGCTTGGCCTTTGTAAGGCGCTTGCCCTTCTCGTCCGTCATGGCCCTGACTTTTCCGTGGGCGCTGCCGCAAGCAATGAAATCGCCCTGCTTCAACGTACCCTTTTGGACAAGGATGGTGGCCACCGGCCCGCGTCCCTTGTCGAGCTTGGCTTCCAGGACGAGGCCTCTTGCCTTGCGGTTCGGGTTTGCCTTCAGCTCGTCCATCTCCGCCGTAAGAAGGATCATCTCGAGGAGGTTCTCGATGCCTTCCTGGGTTTTAGCGGAAACAGGACAGAATATCGTCTGGCCGCCCCACTCTTCGGGAACAAGCTCATATTCCGAAAGTTCCTGCTTTACGCGCTCAATATTCGCGCCCGGCTTATCAATCTTGTTGATTGCAACGATGATATCGACATTTGCCGCTTTCGCGTGGTTAATGGCTTCCACCGTCTGAGGCATCACGCCGTCATCGGCTGCAACGACGAGCACTGCGATATCGGTGGAATTTGCACCCCTCATACGCATGGCCGTGAAAGCCTCATGGCCCGGCGTGTCGAGGAACGTGATTTTCTGGCCGTGGACAGTTACCATGTATGCGCCGATATGCTGCGTAATGCCGCCGGCTTCCCTGTCCGTGACGTGCGTGTCCCTGATGGCGTCAAGCAGCGATGTTTTGCCGTGGTCGACGTGGCCCATGACGCAGACGACCGGAGGACGCGGAACCATGTCCTTTTCATCCTCGGCATCCTCTGCCAGAAGAGCTCCGAGGACGTCCTCTTTCTCCTCCTGCTCCGCAATGATGTCATAATCCATTGCGATTTCCTGGGCTTTCTCAAACGGAATTTCATGGTTCACGGTTACCATCTGTCCCTTGAGGAAGAGGTCTTTCACAAGAGCCGTCGGAGCCATCTTCATAGCATCCGCAAGATCCCTGATTGTAATCTTCTCGGGAATCTTAATCTCCGTGACAACTTCTTTTGCCTTTGGCTGATCGGCCTTATGCTGGGTCTGCTGAAGGGCTTTCGGTATACGGTTGAACTGCTTCTTGCTCTGATTCGGACGGGTGCCGAACTGGCTGTGCTTGCCGTTCTCCCTTCTCTCTTCCCTGTTGCGGTCATATTCTTTGCTGTTGTCTTTGCGGTGGTCGCGGCTGGTCTTGTGAGCCAATGCCCCGTCACCGGCTGCTGCCGGCTGGGACCTGCGCTGGCCGCCCTGGCCCATTCCCGGCCTGCCCTGGGCGTCGCGGCCGCCCGGCCTTGCAGCTCCCATTCTTCCCTGGCCGTCGCTGCGCCCGACCGTGCGCCTGTCGCCGCTCTGGCTTGGCCCCGGCCTCATGCCGGGCGTTCTGCCTTGGCCGGCATTTCCGGCCGCTCTCTGGCCGAACATTCCGCCAAGTCCGGCGGGACGTCTGTCTCCGCCCTGGCCCTCGCGGCCCGCCGGCCGCCTTTCGCCCTGGCCGGCTCCGCTCCTGCCGCCGGCAGGCCTGCCCTGGCCGTCACGGCCGCCTTGCCGCCTGTCGCCGCCCTGGCCCATCGTTCTCCTGTCGCCCTGGCCGCCTTGCCGCCTGTCGCCGCCCTGATTTCCGATGCGTCTGTCACCCTGGCCCTGGCCTGACGGCCGCCTATCTCCGGAATTTCTCCCGTCACGGCCACCGGCCTGGCCGGCCTGGCGTCCGCCGGATGCAGATGCGCCTTCACGCTGCGGCGCTTTCCTTGCAGACCCGGCCGCATTGCGGTTTTCCGCATTCTTCTCGCCCTGCACGGGCTTCGCTTTCTCTGCCGGAGCAGCCATCTTTTTAGCCTTGTCCGCCTTTTCATCTTTGTCAGAAGCGGACGCATCCTTGGCCGCGGCGGATCCATCCTGCGGATGGCCTGTGGCATCCTTGGCCTCGGCGGCCCCATCCTGCGGACGGCCTGTGGCATCCTTGGCCTCGGCAGATCCATCCTGAGGACGGCCTGTGGCATCCTTGGCCGGCGCATCAGCCTTAGCTGCGGGAGCTGCATTTGCAGCATCCTTCCCTTCTCGGGCGGACTGGGCATTTGCATTCTCTTCTTTCTTATCCGCTTCCGCTTCGCCTTTCTGTCGTTTCTGAGAGCCGGCAGCATTCTGAGACCTGAACACGCGCACTATGCCCTTGCCCTTCTTTTTCTGGCCGTCCTCAGCCGTGCCTCCATCCTGTCTGACAGTAGAGACACCCGAAAAGTCAGATGCCCCATCGGATTTACCCGAGCCGAATCTGGAACGAACATTTTCTACTTCCCCCTCCGGCACGGCACTGACCGCCGTCATCGTCTCATATCCCTTGGCGCGCAGATATTCGATGACCGCTTTTCTGTCAGCTCCAACTTCCTTTGCAAGCTCGTGAACTTTGATTTTTGCCATTCCTATCTCCTTTTACTGTCTCCCCTCAGATTCTTCCATAAACGCCTTCGCCAGATTATCATCCGTAATCGCCAAAGACGATCTGAATTCCTTTCCTATTGCATGTCCCAGCGTCTCCCTGTCCCCCATCATGACAAATGGCACGCCGGCATTCCTGCACATATCCCTAAAATGTTTTTTCGTATTCTCTGACGCGTCCTCCGCCAGTACGACGACCCGGGCTTTCCTGCCCTTGATGGCGTTCTCCGTCTGAAATTCTCCCGAAGGCGCCTTTCCGGCACGGGCGGCAAATCTCAGGTAAGTCCATGCCTTATCATTCTCCATTTGCAATCTCCCTAAGAAGCCTGTCGCCGATATCCGGCGGAATCTCCGTTTTCAGCGCCTTTTGCAGGGCTTTCGCCTTAATCGCTCTTTTCAGGCACTCCGAATCTCTGCACAGATACGCGCCGCGCCCATTTGCCTTCCCAGACGGATCCACCTTCACGTCTCCTTCAGGAGTGCGCACGATTCGGATCAACTCGGTTTTATTTTTAGAGTTCCTGCAGCCCAGGCAGGTCCTCTGCGGTTTCTTCTTCAATGTCATCGATAAGGTCCCTGCCACTAGGTGTATCCAATTCCTCCAAGAAACTCAGCCCGTCATCCAGGACGTCTCCAATCAGCTGCATGTCTTTTTCGCCGGCTTTCCTTGCCTGCGTCTCAGACTTGATATCAATTTTATAGCCCGTCAGGCGGGCGGCAAGCCTTGCATTCTGCCCCTCCTTGCCGATAGCAAGGGAAAGCTGGTAGTCCGGCACGATGACCTTTGCCGAATGTTCCTCCGGGTTTGCCTCGGCGGAAGAAACCTTGGCCGGGCTTAAGGCATTTTCAATCAGGATGGCCGGATCCTCATCCCAGGCGATGATATCGATTTTCTCGCCTCTCAGCTCGCTGACGACCGCGCTCACGCGGCTGCCGTTCAACCCCACGCACGCGCCGACCGCGTCGACGTTCGGATCGTGGGAGTACACGGCCATTTTCGTCCTGGATCCCGGTTCCCGCGAGATTCCCTTAATCTCGACGATGCCCTCCCGAATCTCCGTGACCTCCTCCTCGAAGAGCTTCTTCACAAGCTCGGGATGGGTTCTCGATACCAGAATCTTCGGTCCCTTGGAATTGCTCTTGACATCGAGCACATAAACCTTGATGCGGTCCGTCGGCACGAAGCGTTCGGATTTCACCTGCTCATTCTCGCTGAGAATCGCATCGGCTTTGCCCAAGTTGATACTGTACGATTTCCCCTGCTGCCTGGAAACAACGCCGGATACCACCTGGCGAATCTTGCTGTTGTACTGGTTAAATACGACGTTCCGCTCCTCCTCGCGTATGCGTTGAAGGATGACATTCTTCGCGTTCTGAATCGCGATCCGTCCGAAGTTCTTTGAGTTGATATCTATTGTAATAATGTCGCCGGCATCCACATCCGGATCTTTCTTCCTGGCCTCGGCAACCGTCACCTGCAAGGTCGGGTCAACAATGTCCGCTTCCGTCTCCACCACTTCTTTTTCAGCCGTCACGGAAAACTCGTAAGTTTCCGGATTGACATGGACGCTGATATTATCCGTCTTCCCGAAATGATTCTTGCAGGCCTGCATGATGGAGAGTTCAATAGACTCAATCAGCGATTCCTTGCTGATGCCTTTCTCTTTCTCTAGCAGCTCCATTGCATCTTTTAATTCGGTATTCATTTTTCGGTTTCCTCCATGTGTTTTAAAAATCAAATGCGAGACGAATCAGCGATATTTCCGCCTTCTCAAATTCATGCACAGTCCCGTCAGATTCGATCGTGACCTTTTTGCCGTCAGCCTCCTTTAAGTACCCCCTGAACTCTTTTTTCCCGTCCCGGGCTTTGTAAAGGCGGACTTCAACTTCTTTTCCCATGGCAAATGCAAAGTCCCTCGGCCTCTTCAATGCCCGCCCGAGCCCCGGCGAACTGACGATCAGCGTGTAGGCGTCCGGTATGAAATCCTCTTCATCCAGAAGCGGGTCGATCGCCCGGCTCAGGGCTTCGCACTCATCGATTCCTATGCCCCCCTCTTTATCGGCATAAATCAGCAAATTGTAGTCTCCCCCGGTCTTCACATATTCCGCATCCACCGGGATGAGTCCCAGCTCGCCGGCCGTCTTCTGAAGAAGGGTCCACGCTTTCTCCTCTATCACGTCTTTCTTGCTCAATATAAATAACGCTCCTGTTATTCCGTTTCATATGCGAACCTTAAAAGAACTGTCCCGGTCTTCGCTCCGTTTTAAGATTATGACGAAAACAATTCCTCGCAAGGTCCTGTCAACAAAAGTTTTGGAGCGGGCTTTCTGCCCGCTCCAAACACATAACCATCTGACACCTATGTCAATATACACCCATGGAATATGAATTGCAAGTCTTTTTTGACAATTTTCGACCTGTGGTTTCGGCCCGCGGGGACGGTCCTTTT
>JAUMWM010000033.1 GCA_030529705.1 Lachnospiraceae bacterium | reverse complement strand
CCGAAGCCGGGGCCGAAGCCGAGGCTGGGGCTGGGGCCGAAGCCGAAGCCCGGAGGCCAAGACCGAAGCGCAAGAGCCGAAGGCCGAAAGCCGAAGCCGAAGTCGAACCAGGTAGAAAGGTTTTAGATCATGCTGGAAACGTTATTAGTGAATTATGAGGAAGCGGCCGCGATCATCCTCTTCGGAATCGGCCTCACGATGATGCTCTTTCATCGGAACCTGATCAAGAAGCTGATCGGCATGAACATCATGGACACGGGCGTTTTCCTGTTTCTCGCCTCGATGGGGTATATTTCGGGGAGGAAAGCGCCGATTATTACGGATGGAGTCATGTCGGTGGACGCTTATATCAACCCGGTGCCTGCGGGCCTCGTCCTGACTGGAATCGTCGTCTCGGTCTCGGTGACCGCAGTCATGCTGTCCCTGACGGTTCGCCTCTACAGGCGGTATCACACGCTGAATCTTGATGACGTATATATCTTGTCAAGGCATCAGTCGGAGGATCGGTAACTTGGATATTATCAGAAACTTTCCGCTCTTTGCCATCGTGCTGAGCCTCTTTTCCGGGGTTCTGTGCACGATGTTGAAAGGGAAAACGGCAAAATATTATACTTTGATTTTTGAGTGCGTCCTCATCCTGATGGCTACCTGCCTGCTCTGGTACACGGTCCGGATGGGCGAGTCTTTCACCTACACGATGGGCGAGTTCCCGGCTCCCTGGGGAAATGAGATTCGCGCGGGCACTTTGGAGGCGACATTTGCATTGGCCTTCTTAATTATCATTTTCTGCAGCGTCATGGGCGGCTGGAAATTCCTGGTTCAGGATGTCGATGAGAGCAAGGTCAATCTCTTTTTCTCGCTTATCAATCTTCTGACAGCGGCCCTTATGGCCATGGTTTTTACAAATGACGTCTTCACCGGTTATGTCTTCCTCGAAATCATGACCCTGACCTCGTGCGGCCTTGTCATCGTGCGGGAGATTGGCCGAACGACTCTGGCGGCGGTGCGCTATATGATCCTGAATTTGCTGGGATCGGGCCTTTTCCTTCTGGGCGTGGTTTTGCTGTACGACATTACGGGGCATTTGCTGATGATTCCCATGCAGTATAACGTCGCGGAATTTGCAAATTCCTACGCCGCCATGCGTCCCATCACGCTGGCTTTGGGGATTATGACCACGGGCATATGCATAAAGAGCGGCCTGTTTCCGTTCCAGTTCTGGATGCCGGACACCTATGGCTGGTCGACGCCGACGTCGGCATCCGTTTTGTCCGCGATCGTATCCAAGGCGTATATCTTCCTGCTCTTCAAGATCTATTACCGTTGCATAGGGATAGAAGTCTTTGAGACATTGCCGATTCGGAAGATTCTGTACGTCCTCGGCATTTTGGGGATGATTTTCGGCTCCATTTCCGCCATGAGGAAGAAGAGCATAAACCGGATGGTGGCTTATTCGTCCGCCGCTCAGATCGGTTATATCTATATGGGCATCGGCATCGGCGGGATGATGGGGTATACGGCGGCCTTGTTCCAGATTCTGGCCCATGCAGTCACGAAGTCGCTTCTTTTCCTGACGACCCCGCGGCTGGCGGAGACGTCGGGCGACAGCCTCCTCTTTAAAAACCTGCAGGGGAGCGCGCATCGCGCGAAAGATGCGGGGGTTGTATTCCTCGCCTGCTCGCTTTCCATGGTGGGGATTCCGATTTTTGCGGGTTTTTCCGCCAAGCTGATGTTCGCCCTGTCCGCTGCTCGGGCCGACAACCTGAAAGTATTGTTCCTGACGATGATGGCGCTCGCCATAAGCTCGGTCCTGAATGCGGTATATTTTCTGCGCACGATTCTCCGTATTTATTCGGAGGGGCGGGGAGGGGCTGATATTTCGGCTCACAGGATATACGAGGATGAGCAGGGCATCGAGGGGATGTCGCATGAGATGCAGGAGGGGCGGTCGGAGCGGGAAGGGTTGCAGGCCAGGATGGAGTACTGGATTCCGGCAGCCATACTCATCGCGATGAACCTATTCTTCGGTTTGTTTTCATGGTATACGGTGAATTTGATACAGATGGGCCTCGACATGTTCTCGTGAATTACAACTCCTAACCTGCATAAAGCAGAACGATGGTTTCTTGTAAGATCCTTCGCTAACGCTCAGGATGACAAGAACAGAATTTTTGCCATTCTGCGATGTTGTCGCGATATACATCTGCTAAGGAGCATTCCTATGATTATTCTAATTACAATACTGTTTCCGATTATTTCCGGAATCATTATATCCAATATCCATATGGAAGACAGACAGCCGCATGTCTGGTATGCGGCGGCGATTCTGATTACGGATTTGCTTGGGGCAAATGCCATCCTGACAGGCGGCAAATTGACGCTGTTCTCCTTTACGGAAACGGTCAGCGCCTATTTTGCGGTTGACGGCATCAGCCGTTTCTTCATGATCGTCGTCATGCTGCTCTTTTCGGTCACGTGCTTCTATGCGTTTGAGTATATGAAGATGGAAGAGCGGGAAAATGCCTTTTTCGCCTTCTATTTTATCTGCTATGGCGCCATGCTGGCCGTCTGCATGGCGGGAAACCTTGTCACGCTCTATCTGTGCTTCGAGATGGCGACCCTCACCTCGATGCCGCTGGTTCTCCATGAATTGACGAAAGATGCGGTGTCTGCGGCGCTTAAGTACCTCTTCTACTCCATTGGCGGCGCCCTCTTAGGCCTCCTCTCCATTTTCTTTGTCTGCTACTACTCGCTGGATGCGGGGGCATTTGCTCTCGGGGGCACTCTGGATCTGGCCCGCCTTGCGGGGAACGAGAAAGTCATGCTGGCGATGGCATTTGTCGGAATCATGGGATTCGGAACGAAAGCCGGTATGTACCCCATGCACGGCTGGCTGCCGGCAGCGCATCCGATTGCTCCGGCTCCGGCGTCCGCTTTGCTGTCGGGCATTATTGCGAAGGCGGGCATCATTGCGATTATCCGCCTGGTTTATTATTCCATCGGGGCGGATTTCCTGCGCGGCACTTGGGTTCAATATGCGTGGATGACGCTCTGTATGCTGACGATTTTCATGGGTTCCATGATGGCGTTCAAGGAAAAAGTTATGAAAAAGAGGCTGGCCTACTCAACAATCAGCCAGATTTCCTATATTTCTCTGGGGCTGGCCCTTCTTGTGCCGGAGGGGGCGGAAGGGGCGCTTCTGCACGTCGCGGCCCATGCGACTTCGAAGGGCTGCCTGTTCCTTGCTGCCGGCACGTTTATTTACAAATTGGGCAAACGGAATGTTGGGGAACTGAAGGGGATCGGGAAACAGCTGCCGATTACGATGTGGTGTTTCCTGTTCGCCTCGCTCTCCCTGGTCGGGATACCGCCGATGGGAGGATACGTCAGCAAATGGTATATCGCGCTCGCGGCGGTTGGCGGCGGGATGGGAGCCTACTCGATCCTTCCTCCGATTATCCTTCTGGTATCTGCGCTGCTCACGGCCGGGTACTTGCTGCCGGTGGTCGTGGACGCTTTCTTTCCGGGGCATGAGCATGCGGAGGAGGCGGTCCTTCATCATGCCTCCGGGAAGCGGGGGGCAGCCACAAGCGCTTCAGGGAAAACATCAGATAAGAAAGTCAGCAAGCCGGTCTCCGGGGAGGGGACCTGGCAGAAAGAAAAGCGGACAGCGGGGGACGAAGTGCCTGTGCGCGAGTCAGCGTTAATGTATGTCCCGATGATCATACTTTCCGTTGCCGCTCTTTGCGTTGGCATCTTCGGGTCTCAGATAGCCGAGGCCATGCGGGCGTTTCTGTGAAGTTTCGACCCATGGGGACGGTCCTTTTGGGGCGAAATATTTCGACCCAAAAGGACCGTCCCCATGGGCCGAAAAATTCTCACAGCCTCCACTCCCCCGTCCGCTCGAACCGTTCCGCCTGCTCCCTTGCCGCTTTGGCCACCGCTGCGTCATAGCCGCAGGCCTCAAGCAGGGCGATTGCGTTCCTGGACACGGCTGGCCCCTTTCGGAGCTGATAGTCGAATTTCACATCCCCGCCCTCAATCTTCTCGGTGAAATGGTAGTTTTCATACAAGCCTTCCAGAATGCGGGATAGCTCTATATCATGGGTGGCGGCGAATATCAGAGCCTTGGTGCCGGCCAGTTCCTTCAATATCTGAGACGATGCGGATATCCGCTCGATGGTATTTGTTCCCCGGAGAACCTCGTCGATAATCCCGAGAACGGGAACGCCCCCTTCCGCCGCCGCATCCACGATCCTTTTCAGGGAACGGATTTCCACGATGAAATAGCTCTCGCCGCTTCCGATGTCGTCCCTAAGCGCCATGGAGGTGTATGTGCGGACGAAAGAGGCCTTATAAGCCTCGGCCGGAACCGTATGGACGCTCTGCGCCAGGATGGAAGAGATCGCCATGCTCTTCAAAAAAGTCGACTTGCCCGAGGCATTTGACCCTGTGACCAAAACGCCCCCCTCTCCCGTAAAGCTGACGGGCACCGGTTCAAGTAAGAGCGGGTGGTACATATTTTTGACTTCCACAAATGCCTTCTCCAAGCGCAGAAGCTCCGGCTCGCACCATTTGCCGAGATACTCCCGCCAGGAAGCGACCGCAATCGCGGCGTCCAGCGTCCCGGCTATCTCAAAGATGCGCAGGCACGCATCCTCGTTTCCCTTATAGGAAGCCACCATCTGGTCAAATTTTATCAGGTCAAAATGAAAGAGTATTTTCAGGTATTCTACCAGCGCGCCGCCCATTCCCGTGTCCGTGTTGGTCGAAGACGTTACGAGGAAGGAGCCCCTGCGCATCGGGGCAAGCCTCCTTGCAAGTTCTTTAAGCTCGTCCCTGTAGCCGCGCACGCACTCATCCTCGCACGCCGAAAGACGTTCGGCCGCCTCGGCAAGCGAAAGGACGCAAGACAGGCTTTTGACATAAATCCCGGTCTCGTCTTTCTGCCTGAGATACGTGATGATATTTGCGGCGGTGACGGGCAGGATGATTGCCAATGCGGCGACGGGGTTGATGAATAGCGCGGCAAGCCCCAGGCACATCAGGATGCAGAGGACTATGTATTTGCCCGCACCGATTTTTCCAGCCTCCCGCAGCTTCCTGATATGGGCATAGACGGACATCTTTCCGATTCGGCCGATGCCATATAAGATGCGCATGACTTCGATTCGGGAATGCTCGTCCTTAGCATAGTGCCGGATCATTTTCTCACGGCCTGAAAGAACTCCCGTATCCGTAACGGGAGTTCTAAGCCAGCTGTATAGCACGTCCTCGCCGGGCGAGGAAACCGTAGCGTTCATCTGACGGAAAATCCGGTCAAAGTCGCAGTCATTCCAGGTTATGTCGTCAACGAGGCTGCCTTCCAAGTCCCGGCAGCAGTCTCTGAAATAGAGGGAGATGCATTCATATTCCTCCGCAGACTGCTTTATGTGCGGCAGCTTCCCCCAGGCTTTCTGCGTCCTTGCAAGAAAGCGCCGTTTGTTTTCGTTGCTGTCCCTGACAATCATGATAGCCGCCGTCAGGACTATCAGGGCGGCTATCACAAATATTGCGGTATAAGATTCCAAATTCCCCTCCTGGTTTTTTTACCAGAGTTCCTCATCCATGAAGAACACGTGTCCCCGATAAAGGAGCGTATTCTTTCCGTTTCCGTATCCGGATGCGAATTTATAATGCCTTCCGTCCGTAGCGAAACGGTTCCATGCGCCGGGGGTCATGAATGAATTATAGTTGAAGCCGGATGCCTTGATGGACGTTCCGCTATTCAGCGCGCTCATTTGGCTGGTATTCGTGCCGGTCTTCGTATAAATCGTGGCGGTGGTCTCCAGAACGATGTTCTGTTTTGCGAGGACCTTCTTGGCAGCCGACCTGGCGTTTGCCAGATAATCCGCAGACCCTGAGACGATGTTTTGCAGGACGCGGGTCAAGGTTCCGTTTCGAGCCACTTCCCACTGCTGGGTCTGGTAAATCATAATGTCGAGCGTGCCCGGATATTCCACGTACCTGCCGGCCTTCGCTGCCGCTTTTCCCGCTTCAAGCCGATTCTCGATGACATAGCCGACCATCATCATGCCGGACGTTCCCTGGTCTCCCGCCTCCGTGTACAGCACGGCCGCAAGGAAGTCCTCCTCTGTCACGTCCCTGCCCATCACGGGATCCGTCAGATACTGGGCCTCAAGCTGGAACATCTTGCCCGTAGCCGGGTCTTTCACATAGGTAGACGTCCTGGTAACCGGTTCCGTGTAAGTCGTCGCCTCGAGCCTGAATTTCTGGGCGCGTGTGCCGTTGGAACCGTACATCTGGATGTTCGCATTGTTGGCGGCCGATCCGCCCGACACGTCAAGCGCGAGGCCGTTCGCCATGTTCGTAAGCGTGAAAATGCCCCGGCAACCGCTAAGCTTCCACTTCTGGGCTTTCGACTCCCTCCACGTGTACTGGACGACGTTCGTGCCGTACGCTTTCCCGGCTCCGACGACGTGCAAAGCCTTCTTGCTGCCCATATTGATCACTTTATAGTAACCATTGCCGACAGACATAATCTGCCATTTCTGGAAATTGTTCCCTGCATTCCTGTAGAGGGCGACATTCGCATTGTTTTCCGTTGATTTGGATGGGACGGAAACGACGTAGGAGGTCGATAGGCAGGAACGCATAACGTAGATGCCGTCCTTTAGGGACACGGCGGGCCTTGATACTTTCACGAATTTCCAGTACTGGGCATCCGATTTGTTCAATGTGTAGATGCTGATATTGGTACCCGGAGCCGAATTCCCGCCGTTCACGTCGACAACTTTCTTGTGGTTGATAGCCGTTGAAATTGTATAGTAGCCATCTGTGCGGGTTGACGAGATGTACCACTTCTGCGCAGTCATGCCGTTTGATGAATACTGCTGTATATTCGTCCCGTTATCCGTCCCGGAATCTTTCAAATCCATCATCTTGCCTGACAGCGCGTTCTCAATGGTGAAGTTTCCGCTTCCCAGGTTTGTCAGGTAGAATACTCTGGAAGCCGTCTGTCCGGTCGGTCCCAGCTGGATGTTCCCGCCGTTGGCTAAGGAATCGTTCGCCACTTCGAGGTACCTGGACGGACTCACTTTCGACTGGATCATGTAGTACCCGCTGGCAAATCCCGCCCTCTTGTTGGTGGTGACGGTCGTTCCCTGGTTCGAGCTTCCCCCCTGGGATGCCGCTTGCGCGCTGACGAATTTCCACTGCTGGGCCGCCGTATTATTGGACTGGTAAACCCAGACATTTGAACCCGCGACATTCGAGGCTCCATATACATCGAGGACGTTATTGGCAAGAAGCGTCTTGATGGCATAATAGCCGGACCTGGAAGTGGTCATGAGGGACCATTTCTGGGCATTTGAATTATTGGAGGCATACTGCCACACGTTTGTCCCCGAAGCCGTGGATGCCGCGTAAACGTCCAGCATCAGGCCTGAGTTCTTATTTTGTATCGTAATGGTCCCGTTTCCGAGATTCGTCACATGGAATACCTGGGACGCGCTCTTTGCATACTTATTTATGATGACATTTGCCCCATTGGTTTTAGATGATCCGCTAACGTCAAGAACCTTGTCAGAGCCAACGCCCGAATAGATATAGTAATCGCCCGTGGCCAGCGTACTGACGGTGGCTGCGGACACAAAAACTGCTCCTGCCGGCATCAGGCAGGAGGCGAACAAGACAATAGCTGCCAGATATGAAATAATTTTTTTACTCATCGCACCTTTCCTTCGCAGATGTGCGCAAGAAGCACCGCATTCGTTACGCTTCCAACTCCCCCCGGAACCGGTGTAATTGCAGACACGATATTCTTTACTTCCTCATACTCGACGTCTCCGGTCATTTTTCCCGTATCGTCGAAATTAATCCCTACGTCAATAACGACCTGGCCTTCCCGGACATGTTCAGCCCGGATCGTCCCCCTGTGGCCCGCCGCGGAAATCAAAATGTCCGCTCCGGCCGTCTTTTTGGCTAGGTCGACGGTCTTCGTATGGCAGGTCGTGACCGTCGCGTTCCTGGCTATCAGCATCTGGGCCAAAGGCTTCCCTACGACGAGGGACCGCCCGACGATTACCACGTCCTTGCCGGAGATCTCTATGCCGTAGTAATCGAGGATCCGGACGACCGCTTCCGGTGTGCAGGGAGGGAACCCCGCGCCCGTCCCTTTGTACACGCCGAGCATCGATATGTCCGTCGCGCCGTCCAGGTCTTTTTCCGGCGCGATAAAATTAACGAGTTTCTTTTCATCAAGAGCTTTGGGCAGGGGAAGGAAAAGGAGTACCCCCTTGACTCTCCAATCGGCATTCGCCCTCTCGATTGCCCTCTTGACATCCTCGAAAGTGGCGTCTTCCGGGAGGGCGTCCACGCTCAGATCCACGCCCGCGGCCTCGGAACGCTTCCGAATCCCCTTCTCATAGGCCAGATCGCTCTTCTTGTCTCCTACCCGGATCACCCGAAGGTGGGCGGGACGGCCGGCGGCCCTCATGGCGTCCGCCTTCTGCCTCGTATTCTCCGTTATCGCGGCTGCCACTTCTTTTCCCGAAAGAATCTGTGCCATGTTCCCCTCCTTAACTTGAACCGATATGCCGTGCCGCTTACAAGCGAACCACGGCCGCATATCTTTTATTGTTTACGGATAGTTCCACCGGTCTCAGCGGCCGAGGCCTTTCCTTAAAAGGATTCCATAAGTTTTGTCAAATATCTTATCCGCCTTTTCCTGGTATTCCGCAAGGAATCTCGCGGCATCCGTATTCAGGGCATGGGCGTAATCCTTGTCCTTCATAAGCGAGGTGTTGGCAACCACGTTAAGGGCCGCTGACTCCAAAGCCGCTTTGCAAATGGATGCGGCAGCGCCCGTATCAGACAGGACCATCGTCGATCCTTTTGCCAGGACTTCCTCTATGAGATCAAGCGCCTGCGCGCAGCAGTCCATGACTCCAATCGGAACAGAGGCCGCCTCGTGAAGAAGGTCCTCCATGACCCTTTCCTTTTCCGCAATTTCTTCCGGCGTGTTTTTCGGCATGGAATATGCTTTGGAGAGCGGCTCGAAAGCAACCGGATCTTTGTCAACGAGGTCCAGGAATTCGTTCTGAAGCTTATCAGCTTCCTTGATGATTTTCTGGATATCCTCCTCCACGGCGGCATACTTTTCCTTTCCCTGGGTCAGTCTGGCTACCATGCTGCAAAGGGCTACCGAAAGGGCGCCGACCAGAGCGCTGGTTCCGCCGCCGCCCGGAACGGGCTGCCCGGATGCCAGTTCTGCCACATAGGTTTCGATGTCAACTGCACGATAAGATTTCATCTCATTCACCTTCCTTATCTAAGTATAGTTATATTGTAAATGTTTATGTTTTTTATTTGTCATTCTGAGCGTTAGCGAAGAATCTTTACAGGAAGCATATGTTTTGCTTTAAAGACCTTTGGCTTACGTTCAGGATGGCAAGAATTTAGAAATCTTGCCGAGTACAACAACTGCTTAAAAGAGCCCGGTAATCTTGCCTTCCGCATCGATATCGATCCTCTCCGCCGCGGGATGCTTGGGAAGGCCCGGCATGGTCATTATGTCCCCTGTCAAAGCCACGACGAATCCCGCTCCGGCGGACACCTTGAGATTTCTGACCGTTATATCGAAATCCGTGGGAGCGCCGACCTTTGCAGCGTCGTCACTGAAGCTGTACTGGGTCTTCGCCACGCAGACCGGCATTCGTGCAAATCCCAGGTCCGTAAGCTGCTTGGCCTGTTTTGCGGCGGCAGCGGTCAGGACGGCCCGGTTTCCATGATAAATCTTCTGCGCGATAGCATCAAGTTTTTCTTCCAGAGACATGTCGTCTTCGTAGGCATACGTGAACTGTTCCTTGAGATTCTCCTTCTCGCTCTTGTCACACAGGCGGATTACTTCTTCCGCCAAAGCGATTCCGCCCTCTCCGCCTTTCGCCCACACTTCCGACAGAGCCACATTTACGCCGGCCTTGCGGCATTCTTCCTCGACCAGGTCCAGCTCCGCTTTCGTGTCGGCCGGAAAAGCGTTGATTGCGACCACGCAGGGAAGGTGGTAGACATCCGTGATATTGTGGACGTGCTGCATCAGGTTCGGGAGGCCTTTCTTTAGGGCGTCAAGATTCTCCTGCGTCAGGTCTGTTTTCGGCAGCCCGCCGTGCATCTTGAGGGCCCGCACCGTCGCGACGACCACGACCGCCGAGGGAATCAGGCCGCCCATGCGGCATTTGATATCAAGGAACTTCTCCGCCCCGAGATCCGCGCCGAAGCCGGCCTCCGTGACGCAGTAGTCGGCCAGCTTCAAAGCGGTCTTCGTCGCACGGATGGAGTTGCATCCATGGGCTATGTTAGCAAAAGGCCCTCCATGGACGATAGCCGGCGTATGTTCGAGCGTCTGGACGAGATTCGGTTTCAGCGCGTCCTTTAAGAGGGCGGCCATGGCTCCCTGCGCTTTCAGGTCCCCGGCCGTCACCGGCTTCTGGGTTGCGGGAGTCCCGTACGTATAGCCGACGATGATGCGAGAGAGGCGTTCTTTCAGGTCGGAAAGGTCGTCAGCAAGGCAAAGCACGGCCATAATCTCAGATGCGACGGTGATGTCGAACCCATCCTCGCGCGGCATGCCGTTTGGCTTCCCGCCGAGGCCGTCGACGACCATTCGAAGCTGGCGGTCATTCATATCCACGCATCTCTTCCAGGTGATTTTTCTCGGGTCAATGCCCAGTTCGTTCCCCTGCTGGATGTGGTTGTCAATCATGGCGGCCAGCAGATTATTTGCCGCGCCGATTGCATGGAAGTCTCCGGTGAAATGCAGGTTAATGTCCTCCATCGGGACGACCTGGGCATAGCCGCCGCCGGCAGCGCCGCCCTTGATTCCGAAAACCGGACCTAGCGACGGCTCCCTTAAGGCCACGACGACGTTTTTTCCAATCCGCCTCATCCCGTCTGCCAGGCCGACGGTCGTCGTCGTTTTTCCTTCGCCCGCTGGGGTAGGGGTAATGGCCGTCACGAGAATGAGATGGCCGTCCGTCATGCTGTCCGCTCCGGGGATATTGTTCAGATTTATCTTGGCCTTGTAATTCCCATAGAGTTCGAGCGCCTCTTCCGGAATGCCAGCCTCTGCGGCGACGCGGGTGATTTTCTCCATTGCATTTGCCTGAGCGATTTCAATATCTGTCAAAGTACTACCTCCTCTATAAGCGGCCTTAGGTCCGCCTTTTATTTCCTGTATGCCAGGCCGCAGTTCCTGCATATCTCAAGCACTGCGTCCGCCTTGTTCAACGAGTAAAAGTGCAAGCCGTTGATGCCAAGGCACATATATTCATAGACCATCCCCGTCGTGTATTCAATCCCGTATTTCCTGAAATCCTCATCAGAATCGTTATAATGCCTCGAAATCAGTTCTGCCAGCGGCTGTGGGATGGAACAGCCATTCATAGACAGGCACATCTTGATGATGGAATTCTTGTTAAGGACCGGCATGATTCCCACGACGACGGGAATCGTGACGCCGGCTTTCCGGATTTCATCCATCCATCTCTTGAAACGTTCCACATCGTAGCAGAGCTGGGTCGTCAGGAAATCCGCTCCGGAATCCTGCTTCATCCGCAGATGCGCGATGTCCTCGGCAAATGTCCGCGCTTCTATGTGTTTTTCCGGAGCGCCGGCCATGCCGATCACGAATTTGTCCCCGTACTCTTCCCTCAGGAAAGCTATGAGCTCGCTGGCATGGATAAAATCGCCGCGCGTGCTATCCCACCCATTGGGAATGTCCCCCCTGAGGGCAAGGATATTGTCGATGCCGAGCTCAAGGCATTTATCCATCTGGCTTCGGATGTCGTCCTTACGGCTTCCTATGCATGTGAAATGGGAAAGGGGCATGGTCTTTCCGGAATCCGCTATTGCCTTGCAGATTTCCATATGCCGCCCTGCATTTGTCCCCCCGGCTCCATATGTACAGCTTATGAAGTCCGGTTCCATGGTATAGAGCCTCTGAAGGATTTCCATGAGCGGCTCCAAAGGCTTGTCCTGCTTCGGGGGAAAGACCTCGAACGAAACGCTCATCCTGTTCTTCATTATATCCGGGATTCGCATGATTTCCTCTTTTCTTCTGCGCTTTATGCGCAAGCATCGTTCATGATAGGTTCGATACGCAATTGTAACGGTCCCTCGCTGGTTGTCGCTTCATCGGTAATGCTGCCGTTCTGGGTAGGCTTGAAACCCAATTGCAACTGCCAAGTACCACTTACTGAGTATAACAGCTTTCCCGTGCATATGTAAACCTTGTTTCTGTAAAAGTTTCTTAATACTTGTTTATCACTCTGGTCATATCTTTATGATAAAGTAACCTTTGTTTGCACAGGGAGGATATTTATGGAATACTTACTTCTGAACTCCGGCCACCGGATGCCCTGCCTGGGTCTGGGCCTAAACATGGTCACCGCCCCCGATGAACCGCAAAAGGTGATTGCAGATGCGGCAGCCATGGGGTACAGGCTGTTTGATACCGCATCCGCATTTAAAAACGAAGTGGAAGTCGGAGAAGGGATCCGCGGCTGTGGCATTCCGAGGGAGGAACTTTTTGTCACGACTAAAATATGGAACACGGCTCAGCGGATAGGAAACGTGGAAGAGGCGTTCAACCGCAGCCTGGAGCGGATGGGCCTTGAT
The DNA here is from genome assembly GCA_030529705.1 of Lachnospiraceae bacterium. Lineage (GTDB taxonomy): Bacteria > Bacillota > Clostridia > Lachnospirales > Lachnospiraceae > Chordicoccus. The sequence continues at coordinate 5,019 of JAUMWM010000033.1, read as the reverse complement.
TACATCGACCTGTATCTGATTCAGTGGCCCGTGCCGGGCTGTTTTCTTGATACTTGGCATATCATGGAGAAAATTTACGCCGCCGGCAAAGCCCGGTCAATCGGGGTCTCGAATTTCACTGAACCCGATTTGAAGATGCTCATGGACAACTCGGACATAGCGCCTGCTGTCAACCAGATAGAGTTCCATCCTCTTTATTATCGGGAAAGCCTTGTGAATTATTGTCATGCAAATGGCATCGCCGTACAGGCAAGCTCGCCTCTGGCCAGAGGGGAATACTTAGACAGGGAGATCCTTACGAAACTCGCTGAAAAATACAACCGCAGCGAAGCCCAGATTGGCCTGAGATGGATTTTGCAGCACGGATGCGGAGTGATACCGAAATCCGTCCATACGGCGAGAATCCTGGAAAACAGCCAGATTTTTGACTTTGAGCTTAGCGAAGAAGAGATGGCCGTAATAGACGTGATGAATGAGAATCGCCGCGTGACGGATATCCCCGACGATTTACAAGACGTTATAATCCAATGAGCGGAGGGCTGCTTGGCAGTCTTCCGGGAGTGTTGGAACGCTTCCAGTTTCTACCCAACGTAATAATCCCATGAGCGGAGGGATGCTAAGTAGCCCTCCGCTATTCTTTAAATACGGCAACTGCGGTAAGTACAGATAATCCTACCTCCAGCCCTCCGGCAAGTCCTCGTAGCTTAGCGCGTCCTCGCTCTTTCGATCGCGCATCATGAGCTCCCGCACCACGTCGCCGGGGTTTTCTCCTTCAAAAAGTATCCGGTTCACGGCCTCTGTAATCGGCAGTTCCACATCGTATTTTTTCGCAAGGGCGATGGCGGCTTTGGCTGAATAGACTCCCTCAACTACCTGTCCCACTTCCCGCATAGCCTCATCCATTCCTTTGCCCTGGCCGATCAGGATTCCGGCCCTCCTGTTCCGGCTGTGCATGGATGCGCAGGTTACGATCAGGTCTCCGATTCCCGAGAGGCCCTGCAAGGTCTGGTGCTTTGCGCCCATACGGATCGCCAGCCTTCCGATTTCATGAATGCCCCTGGTAATAAGGGCGGCTTTTACGTTGTCCCCATATCCCATGCCGTCAGCCATTCCGGCAGCCAGGGCAATGACGTTTTTAAGGGAGCCTCCCAACTCGACGCCCAGAACATCCGGGCTCGTATATACCCTGAATACCGGGTTCATAAAGACGGACTGCACATACTCCGCCATCTCCCTGTCAATAGACGCAGATATGATAGCAGTCGGAAGCCCGATAATGACCTCTTCGGCATGAGTCGGGCCTGACAGGGCTCCAATCGTTGCATCCGGCATGATTTCCCCGAGGATTTCCGCTTGCGTAAGGAGCGTGCCGTCCTCGATTCCTTTCGTCACGGTCACGACCCTTTGCCCTTTTTCTACAAAGGGAGCCATCTTGACGGCCGTAGACCTCGTGAAGGGGGACGCCACTGCCATGACCACGAGATCTTTTGCCCGGACAGCCTCCTCCATGTCAGCAGTAAATGTGAGCGATTCCGGAAGAACTACATCCGGAAGATTTGGCTGAATATGCGTCCTGGACAGCGCCTCGGCCTCTTTGGCAAATGGGCTCCACATGATTACGACATGTCCGTTGTTGCAAAGAAGCCTTGCGAGAGCCGTGCCCCAAGTTCCGCATCCTATAACTGCTATCTGTGCCATGCTTTTTCTCCTCTTAAATATTTTTCAACTTCCCAGCAGGTCGTCTGAATCCATGTCATCTTTGGCGCAAGCTCGTCTTGTCATCCTTGGCGTGAGCGAAGGATCTTAAACATAAAGCATACGCTTGTCGTCACTTAGTATCCTCATTTGTCCTTCTCCGCCCTTTCGCGGATGAAGAACTTCAGAGAAGTCCCCCTGAAATCGAACGTCTCCCGGATCTTATTCTCGATATACCTTTGATACGAGAAGTGCATGAGTTTCTTTTCGTTGACGAATATGACAAATGTCGGCGGTCCGACGGCTACCTGCGTCATGTAGAACAGCTTAAGCCTCTTCCCCTTGTCGGTAGGCGGAGAGTTCAGGGCCACGGCCTCCGTCATGATCTGGTTCAATACGCCGGTCTGAATCCGCCGGTTCTGATTTGTCAGGACCAGTTCAATGGCATCGAACAATTTAGGAAGCCGCTGGCCGGTCTTGGCTGACACGAACAGGATCTCGGCATAGGGCATGAAAGAGAGAATCTGGCGTATTTTTGCGGAAAACTCCCTCGTCGTATTCGTATCCTTCTCCACGGCGTCCCATTTGTTCACCGCAATGATGATTCCCCTCCCTCGTTCGTGGGCTATCCCGGCTATTTTCGCATCCTGCTCGGAAACCCCGTCCTTAGCATCAATGACGAGAATTACGACGTCGGATCTCTCAACGGCCGTCACCGTCCGGATGATGCTGAACCTCTCCAGCTCTTCTTTAATCTTGCTCTTCCTCCGAAGGCCGGCAGTGTCCACGAATATATATTCCTTGCCGTTCCTCTTCACCGTGGTGTCGATGGCATCCCTCGTCGTCCCGGCGATGTCAGATACGATGACCCGGCTTTCCCCCAGGAGCTTGTTGATAATGCTGGACTTTCCGACATTCGGCTTTCCGACCACGGCAATTCTCGGCAGCTTTTCCTCATCTTCCGCAATGGCGTCCTCTCCAAAATGCGCCGCCACCTCGTCAAGCATGTCCCCTATCCCCTGCCGGTTGGCACTGGAAATGGGAAGGGGGTCGCCAAGGCCCAGCGCATAGAATTCGTAAACCTCGGCCTGCTGCTTCTCAAAACTGTCAATCTTGTTCACGACAAGCACGACCGGCTTTTTGGACCGCCTCAGCATATCCGCCACGCTCATATCGGCATCGACCAGCCCGTCCCTGGCATCGACCAGGAAAATGATGACGTCCGCCGTGTCGATGGCGATCTGCGCCTGCTCCCTCATTTGCCGAAGCAGCACGTCGCCCGATTCAGGCTCGATGCCGCCGGTGTCTATCAAAGTAAAATCCCGGCCGGTCCAGTTGGCTTCCGCATAAATTCTGTCCCTGGTGACGCCCGGGGTATCTTTCACGATGGAGATGTTCTCCCCTGCAAGGGCGTTGAATAATGTCGATTTTCCGACATTCGGCCGCCCGACTATAGCAACGATTGGTTTTGACATAATATATTGCTCCTTAATAAAGGCGGTTTTCGGCCGCCCTTTATTGTAAATCCTCTAGTTCATAGGTCTGCCTGTCTTTATCAATTTCTGTCGGCAATCCCAGAACGGCCCGCACGAACTCATCCCCGCCTCTTGATACGACCCGCACGGGTATGCCGAGTTCCCTTTCAACGTCATCCGTGGTTATATCGTCCAGAAACACTCTCTCCCCGCTCCTTAGCATATTGACGGGAATCAGGAGTTCGTCGCCCAGCGCGTCCCCCCCCTTGCCATCGGACTGCAAATCCTTAAGCTGGCTTATGAGATCGCGGCCCGTGACAAGGCCGCTGACTGTGATTCTCTCCCCGAAAAATTCATTCTTTATCGGGCAAATGCGGACGTCAACTCCCGGATACTCTTCCATAATCCATTTGGAAAACTGCTTTAAATACAAATGCATGAGGACCCCGGTCGCGACGGCCACCCTCCTACAACCAAGATGCGGGGTCATCTCGGATTTGTCAGAAATGACAAATCCACCATCGGACCTGCTGCATTTGCCGATGAAGCCAGATTCAACGTCCCTCATGGGACTTTCCGCACCGCCTTGCTGATATTTGCAAGAAAAATCAGACGCCTTGCGAAGCCTTACAAGCTCCGCCCTCACCTCTGCCTCCATCAGCCTTACCATGCCGACGCCGTTCTCCAGCTGGAGATAGCCGTCATACCTCTCCGCCTCCGGCATTTCCCTCCCGGCGAGAATATACCATTCGTCCGAAGCGTGGACGAAATGAGGGGAATCGGCCAGCGGGTTTTCCGCCGCCAGCGTCCTCTGCCACTTCTCAACCAGGTCGATCACCTCGCCGGCTGATGCGGCGTCGAACGGTTCGAGTTCTGCAAGGCCGTCCCGGTATTTCGTAAGGCCTGCCGGAACGATGGAGACGCTCTGCATAGCCGGCCTGTATGTTGCCAGGTCGCGGATGGAGCGCTCCAGCTCCGCGCCATCGTTGATCCCCTTGCACAGGACTATCTGGCCGTTCATCGTGATGCCCGCATCGCAAAGCCTCCTGATTTTGGGAAAGACGTCTCCGGCGAACCTGTTTCCCAGCATGGAACGCCTGAGCACCGGGTTCGTCGTGTGGACGCTGATGTTGATCGGCTCCATATGGTAGCGGATGATCCTGTCGATATCCTTGTCCTTCATGTTGGTAAGGGTGACATAATTTCCCTGAAGGAAGCTGAGCCTTGAATCATCGTCCTTAAAATACAACGTATCCCGCATGCCGGGCGGCATCTGGTCTATGAAGCAGAAAATGCAGCGGTTGCAGCAGCTCCGGTACTCATCCATCAGGGAGTTCTCAAATTCCACCCCGAAATCTTCCTCCGGCTCCTTCTCGATTTCCAGAAGGGCCTCCTCGCCGTCCTCCTCCCGAATCAGGATGCGGACTTCCTCGTCGTCCATAAGGAATTGATAGTCGAAGATATCCTCAATGGCAGAGCCGTTGACGGAAACCAGGTACATGCCGGGCAAAACGCCCATCTCCTCCGCTATGCTGCCTTGCCGCACCCTGATGATTTTGTGTCCGTTCCCGCGCATAAGGCCTCCCTGCATATCCTGTTGTACCGTCTCAATCGTATTCCGCTTCAAAGTTTTTCGCTTGCCGACTTTTCGCGCATTATCATCAGTCGGCATTGCCAGGTGACAATCCTAATTTAACATTTTAAACGCTGTCTGTAAACAAAAAAGGACTGTTTAAGTCCCTCGGCACCTTGTTTGTCCTTGTTAACAAGCCGTTTTTGTGGTATAAGAGAAGGTAGGAAGTTGGCGCAGTTAACACCGAATCAATTTTGATCGTTTCTGAATTGTTTC
>JAUMWM010000200.1 GCA_030529705.1 Lachnospiraceae bacterium | reverse complement strand
AATTTCGGCCCGTGGGGACGGTCCTTTTGGATCAAAAAATTTTGGCCCAAAAGGACCGTCCCCGCGGGTCGAAAAAAATTGGTCCAAAAGGACCGTCCCCGCGGGCCGATGTCGTTGACGAAAGAAGTTTTTCCTATTATTATGGAGAAGATATTGAAAAGAGCAGTTTTTTAATGACAGGGACAGCGATTATATGTATACAGTTTTAAAGCGCGAAGGCCGCGCCAAAAGAGCCAGGATGGTCACCGTGCACGGCACGATTGAGACCCCCGTTTTCATGAATGTCGGAACCGTGGCCGCCATCAAAGGGGCGGTCTCTTCGCCCGAACTCAAAGGACTCGGAACCCAGGTGGAGCTCTGCAACACCTATCATCTGCATGTTAGGCCCGGCGATGAAATCGTGAAGCAGCTCGGAGGAGTCCGGAAATTCATGAACTGGGACGGGCCTGTTCTCACGGACTCCGGCGGCTTTCAAGTATTCTCTCTTGCGAAGCTCAGGAAAATCAAAGAGGAGGGCGTGACCTTCCAGTCGCACATCGACGGCCACAGGATCTTCATGGGACCGGAGCAGAGTATGCAAATTCAGTCTAACCTTGGCTCTACGATTGCGATGGCATTTGACGAATGTCCGAATGCGCTCTCTGAACGAAAGTATGTGGAGGACTCCGTCGCCAGGACCACCAGATGGCTTGTCCGCTGCAAGGAGGAGATGGCGCGGCTGAACTCCCTGCCCGATACCGTGAATCCGCACCAGCTCCTTTTCGGAATCAACCAGGGAGCCATCTATGACGACATCCGAATCCAACATGCGAAAGATATCTCCGAACTGGAACTGGATGGGTACGCCATCGGCGGGCTTGCGGTCGGCGAGACGCACGAGCAGATGTACCATGTGCTGGACGAGGTCGTCCCGTACCTGCCGGCTGATAAACCGACCTACCTTATGGGAGTGGGAACCCCTGCAAATATTATTGAAGGGGTCGCCCGGGGAGTCGACTTCTTTGACTGCGTGTATCCAAGCCGGAATGGCCGTCATGGGCATGTCTATACAAATGAAGGCCATTTGAACCTCTTCAATAAGAAGTTTGAGCTAGATGACCGGCCGATTATGGGAGGATGCGGATGCCCGGCCTGCCGGAACCACACGAGGGCTTATATCCGGCATCTTCTGAAAGCAAATGAAATGCTGGGCATGCGCCTTTGCGTCATGCACAACCTGTATTTCTACAATCATTTGATGGAGGAGATACGGGCCGCCCTGGACGCCGGCAAATTTGCGGAGTACAGGGAGCGGAAGCTGGCATCCCTGCTCTCGAAAAAATCGTGAGGTTACTTATCTAAGAATAGCAGGTTTTTCACCATTCTTTACTGTTGCAACGGGGAGGACAGCGAGTCAAATTGGCTGCTCACACCTTCAGTATCTCCCTTGTCATCCTGATCGTAAGCGAAGGATCTTTTACCATCTGCAACGGTTTTATGTAAAAGATCCTTCGCTACGCTCAGGATGACACCCAAAGTTCGCAAGCACTGGCGATTTCTGAGCAGAGGTGTGAGTAACCTCGTGAGCGAAAAACAGCGGCAAGCAAAAATATTCGCTTGCAACATCAACACGGATTGTGTATTATGTAGTTTGTGTTCAGAACGCTGTCGGCAGAGGCATTTGTCGGCGGGTTCTGGCAAAAGGGGCATTTGCCCATCAATCTAAAATCGGAGGATTACAATATGTATTCACTTGCAGCCGCGGCAGCGAGCGGAGGCGTAGGCCTCATGGCCATCTATATGGTCGCCCTTGTTGCCATATTCTATTTTCTTTTACTCCGTCCCCAGAGGAAGGAGCAGCAGAGGGTTGCCGCCATGCTGGCGGACATGGCCGTTGGTGACAGCATTGTCACGACCAGCGGATTTTACGGAGTCATCCTTGACATCACGGATGACGTCGTCATTGTTGAATTCGGCAACAACAAGAATTGCAGGATTCCGATGAAGAAAGAGGCTATTGCGGAAGTTGAAAAGGCAGATGCTTCCTACGAGACCTCCGAGAAGTAAAAATGATTTCGGTGCAAATGTCTGCGCAGAGAGCTGGAAAAATGCTGCATCGGAGTTACGTGTAATGGTCGGGGCTGTCGCAAAGATGCGGCAGCCTCTTCTTCAAATCTGAATGGAAGGATCCTTAGTATGAGATTAAGCGGTGCAGAAATTGTAATCGAATGTCTCAAAGAGCAGGGGGTGGATACTGTTTTCGGATATCCCGGAGGGACGATTCTCAACATATACGATTCCCTCTACAAACATCCGGAAATCAGGCACATCCTGACATCCCATGAGCAGGGGGCGGCCCATGCCGCCGACGGCTATGCCCGCGCGACCGGCAGGACCGGCGTGGTGATGGCAACCTCGGGACCGGGAGCGACAAATCTTGTGACCGGAATTGCAACGGCCATGCTGGATTCGGTTCCGCTCGTGGCCATCACGTGCAACGTCGGGATTTCGCTCCTCGGCAAGGATTCCTTCCAGGAGATCGATATAGCGGGCATCGTGCTGCCGATTACCAAGTACAGCGTCATCGTCAAGGACGTGAACCGTCTGGCTGACACGTTGCGGAAAGGTTTCAAAATCGCCAAATCCGGGAGACCGGGTCCCGTCCTCATCGATATCACGAAGAATGTGACGGCTGAATATGCAGAGTTTATGAATAGAAGGGTTGAAAAAATCGGGCCTCTCACCCGCACGATTCTGGGAGAGGACGTCCGGCAGGCGGCGGCCATGATCAATGCTTCGCAAAAACCCGTTCTCTTCGTGGGCGGCGGCGCAGTCGCTTCCGGCGCCCAGGACGAGCTTGTGAAGCTCGCCCACAAGGCCGGCATCCCGGTATGCGACTCCCTCATGGGGAAAGGGGCTTTTCCGGGTACGGACAGCCTGTATATGGGCATGCTTGGCATGCACGGCACGAAAGTCGCCAACAAGGCCATGCATGCCTGTGACCTGGTCATTGCGGCGGGCGTCCGGTTTTCAGACCGGGATACTGGGAAGGCGGATTTATTTGCCAAACAGGCGAAAATCATCCAATTTGATATTGACCAGGCGGAAGTCAACAAGAATGTGATGGTCGATGCGTGCGTCATCGGGGATTTGAAAGAAATCCTGAAAGACATCATGCCTCTTGTCCGGCCAAATGACCGCTCGTCCTGGATTTCGGAAATCGATGATCTAAAAGAGGAATTTCCTCTTCAATATGATGAAACCGTGCTCACCGGGCCCTACGTCATGGAAAAGCTCTATGAGATAACGGGGGGCGACGCAATCATCACGACGGATGTGGGCCAGCATCAGATGTGGGCCGCCCAGTATTACAAATATCAGCTCCCTCGCCGTCTGCTGACTTCCGGCGGCCTCGGCACGATGGGCTACGGGGTCGGCGCGGCAATCGGGGCAAAAGCGGCTTTCCCGGACAAAACGGTCATCAATATTGCCGGGGACGGATGTTTTCGCATGAACATGAACGAAATCCTCACGTCGGTCCGATGCGATATCCCGATTATAGAGATTGTCATGAATAATCACACGCTCGGCATGGTCCACCAGTGGCAGCGGCTTTTTTATGGGGAACGCTACAGCCAGACGGTTCTTGACGACAAGCTCGACATCGTGAAGGTCGCCGAGGGCATGGGGGCGCTTGGCATACGGATTCGTAGGAGGGAAGAAGTGGAGGATGCAATCCGGACGGCTATAGAATCCGGGAGGACGGCCGTCATAGAGTGCCTTATTTGCAGGGACGACATGGTGCTTCCGATGGCGCCGGGCGGGGAGCCGATTGAGGAGGCATTTGACCAGAATGATTTGGGCATCTGAGCTGGGTGCTGTGTGCATCGAATGATGAGCGCGCTGCGGAATTTGCCCATTATTTAGAAAGCTGATAATTAAGGAAGGAGCGTATTTGCATGTTTACTTACCATTGCTTAAACAACATCTCTGATACCGGACTGCGCCACTTCGGCGATGCATATCAGCAGGTGGACACCTCGGATGCTGATGCCATCCTCGTCCGGAGTGCAAATATGAAGGAAATGGATTTGTCCCCCAATATCAAGGCGGTTGCCAGGGCCGGGGCCGGGGTAAATAACATCCCGCTCGATGCGTGCAGCGAAAAGGGCATCGTCGTGTTTAATACGCCCGGCGCAAATGCCAACGGAGTGAAGGAACTCGTTATCGCAGGCATGCTTCTTGCGTCTCGCGACATCGTGGGAGGTATTGAATGGCTGGAGAAGCAGGAGACGACGGAGGATTTGCCCAAGGTCGTGGAGAAGCAGAAGAAGCAATTTGCGGGAAATGAGATCAGCGGGAAGAAGCTCGGCATCATCGGGCTCGGCGCGATTGGCGTCATGGTTGCAAATGCCGCCGCCAATCTCGGCATGGAAGTCTTTGGTTACGACCCGTTTATTTCCGTCCAGGCCGCCTGGAGCCTCTCGAGGCACATCCACCATGTGACAAATCTGGACGAGATTTATACGAAGTGCCATTACATCACCGTCCATGTCCCCCTCTCCAAGGAGACGACCGGGATGATTGACGGGGAGGCCATCAGCAAGATGAAGGACGGCGTCGTGATCCTGAATTTCGCCAGGGACGGCTTGGTAAATGAGGATGCGATCGTGGAGGCTCTTGAGAGCGGGAAAGTCAAGAAATACGTGACGGACTTCGTAACTCCGAGAGTCGCCAAGACCAAGAACACGCTGGTCACGCCGCATCTGGGAGCGTCCACGGCCGAGTCCGAGGAGAACTGCGCCGAGATGGCCGTGAAGGAGCTGGTGAATTACCTTCAGAATGGGAATATCAAGAATTCCGTGAATTACCCGAACTGCGACTTGGGGGTCTGCACTTCCACGGGCCGTTTAGCCATCAACCATCGGAACATTCCGAATATGATCGCGAGGCTTTCCAGGGTACTTGGCGAAGAGGGCATCAATATCACGGTATTTTCAAATAAGTGCCGGGGCGAGTACGCTTACAGCTTGATTGACACGGATACGGAGATTCCGGAGGATGCGGTGACGGACATCATGAAGATACCGGGCGTCCTGAAGGTGCGCATTATAAAGTAACTAGATTTCGGGAATCGGCCCGCGGGGACGGTCCTTTTGGGCCAAAAAATTTCGTCCCGCGGG
>JAUMWM010000199.1 GCA_030529705.1 Lachnospiraceae bacterium | reverse complement strand
TTGGGTGTCATCCTGAGCGTAGCGAAGGATCTTTACCATCTACAGCGGTTTTATGGTGACACTGCGGAAGAAGCTTGAATCGTCCCCGAACGCGCCCCAGTATATCCAGACGCATATCGGAATCGGCTACCGGATGATTAAGGTTGAATAGGCGCCGCCTTGCCTTTCGCCTCCTCCCGATTTTCCCACTTCAATCCGTTTTTCTGCGTGTGTGTCCGGCTTTCTTCCATGGGCATCGGCTTTCCGAAATAGTAGCCCTGGGCATATTCGCAGCCGATTTTTTTCAGGAATTCATACTGTTCTTCGGTTTCAACGCCTTCGCAGAGCGGAGAGAAACCCATTCCGCGAACCCCGTCCACGATGACGGACATGAGAGGGCCCGTTTTGGGGTTTCGATCGAAGCTTCTGAGAAAAACCATGTCCAGCTTCAGGACGTCGAAGGAATAGTCCGCAATCGTATTCAGGGACGAATACCCGCTGCCGAAATCATCCAGCCAGATGTGATAGCCCAGCTCCTTCATCCTGTCGCATTCGGAATGGATATGGCCCACGTTGTCATTCAGGGCGCTCTCCGTAATTTCTATATCCAGCATATTCCTGGGGACGTCATAGGCCGCGCGGGTTTCCTCGATAATCGCGCATATGTCGCAGAGTTCGAAGTCCAGCCTGGAGATGTTGATGGAAACCGGCACGAGCGGCATTCCCCTATTAAGGAAGTCCCTGTAGTCCTTGCATACCTGCCGGACCATATACTGGTCAATCAGATGGATCAGATGGTACTGTTCCAGCGTATCCACGAAATCTCCCGGCATAATCATGCCGATCTCCGGGTCTATCCAACGTACCAAGGCCTCATATCCGCATATCTCCTTTGTAGAAATCCGGATTACGGGCTGGTAAAACACCTTGATATAGCCTCCTTCGATCGCCTCATCGATGCGATCGACGACGTACTGCTGCTTCCGCAGCCGGTCCCGCATTCTCTCATCATAAATACAGTAAAAGACATCATGGCGCTGCTTAATGCTGTTGCACGCAAGCCTTGCATGGTCACAGGCCAGCCCTACCTCGGTATTCTTATTCTCGAAGCAGTAGATGCCCGCTTTCACCCGGGCTTTTTTGTTCACATCTTCCGTGCGCAGCATTTTTATATAGATATCTTTGACTTTCTCGACTATCTCATCTCTCGTGCCGGCCTCGCATACCACGAAATGGTCATCGGAAAACCTCGCAATCACGCCCTTCTTGAAGACAGACTGCAGGGAGGATGCCAGGTAGCATAGAAGCTCGTCGCCCATCCTGAAGCCAAGCCGCTCATTGTAAAGCTTGAAATTGGGGATATCGAAATGGATGATGGAGTAATCGCGCCTCCTCCCCTCCTTGGACGAAATCAGCGTCTGTACTTTCTGATAGAAGAAAGACATATTATATAAGCCGGTGAGCGTATCGATATCCCTGTTTGCAGACAAAATCTCCGCCTCTGCCATTGAGTTGCGGTTATGGTTAAAATAAGCATTCCGATCCACGTCAACAATATAGACATAGAAGAAGCTCTTTCCTTTCGCCGAGTGGAGCAAATGCCCGAAGTCCTCCACATAGCGAATCACTCCCTGCTTCGTGACGATACGGTAGCGGACATAATCGTGGCGCATGTCGCCATACGCGGTCTGTACCGTGATCAGATCCTCAACTTTCTGCAAATCCTCCTCGTAAACCATGCCTTTGAAGGAACCGTCCGTATATTCCAGGAAGTCCTCAAAATCGCTGCAGCCATAAAGCTTTATGATATTGTCCTCGGCGTACAGAATTTTCTCGCCCTCTCCTGCTTCATATACGAAAAATCCCCCCGGCAGTCCTGTCGGAAGATACCCGCCATTCGATGTCTTATTAAACCCATTCTTATTCATAATCTCGTAACGCGCAGACATCTTTTAATCTCCCTTCATGCAATTATCTTGCGTACAGCCCATCCGTCCTTTTCTTCCGGTACATACGTTCATCCGCAATCAAAAACAGTTCTCTGAGCTTATGCGGGTCGTCCAGCTTATCATGCACATACCCAGCCGACAAGCCAACTTCGGTCTTCACCCCGTTCATCTCAACATAGATCTTTTTGCCCATCAAGGATTCCAGCTTCTCCTCAAACTGCTCAATGGGCGCATCCTGATAGATGACAAGGAATTCATCCCCTCCGTAACGATAACAGCAGTTCTGCCCGAACGTCTCCGTAATCAGCGCCCCGCATTCCCTAAGAACCCGATCCCCCTCCTCGCGCCCGAGCCTCTCATTAATCTTCTTAAAATCAGTGATGTCCATCATCATAACCGTGACTTCATGGGTAAAGTAGGAATCAAAATCCTGCCGCAGCGCAACCCTGCTCCGGATTCCCGTGGTCGGATCGATGAAGGAAATGATTTTCAAATGTTCGTTCTCTTTCGTCAGCTTGTCTATCTGCTCCTTGTCATCCGCAAATGCGCGAAGGTCCGCCGCTTTCAGCGAACATACCAGCATCATGCTGGCCGCTATCCCGATCGTGGATACTGCGACATATTTCAGGTTCTCAGGCGTAAACTGCGTGATGCTATGGTCCGTAGAATAATAGAACAGCGTATAACACAGAATGATGACCGCGCCGGTAATCCCCCCGCCGAATCCGAACAGGGCTGAACACAAAACAAGGCCCGCAATCAAAATTACATCCGGATTGGGGATATCGCAGAAATTCACGAACATGATTAGCACCAGTACGATTCCCACCGTGCTCGCTATCTTGATTGCCAGGCTGACCTGCAGCTGCATGATTGTAGATTTTTTACGAACTCCCCCCATTACTACCCCACTCCTCTTCGATCGCAAAAAAATATTCACACTGAAAACTCATCTTAAGGATTGCTGTTCACGCTTTCGCACCAAAGCCATATGTGTTTGCGACACTTTGTATGTCATCCTGAGCGCAGCGAAGGATCTTTTACCAAAACCTATGCTTTATATAAAGATCCTTCGCTTACGCTCAGGATGACAATTTTATATAAAGATCCTTCGCTTACGCTCAGGATGACAAAAAAGAGACAAGCATTATAAACAGTAACTCTTTGGGACATGCTTTCATGGTTATTGACATTGTATCATATTCGCAATGTTTATGAAACCATCGTCTAAGGATTCTGAAATAAATGTTACTGTTCACACCTCATGTACTGCCCTTGTCATCCTGAGCGTAAGCGAAGGATCTTTTACCATCTGCAGCGGCTTTATGTAAAAGATCCTTCGCTTACGCTCAGGATGACACCCCAATTGCCGCAAAAACAGGCGATTTTGTGCGGAAGTGTGAACAGTAACAAATAAATGCTTCAAGTTGCTTGGGATTTATTCATCCTCGAATCTCTTTTTTATAATTTCGTTTTCCATAATTGCATGAATATTGTTGTTTGAGTTATAATTTCATTGATTGGTTTTTATCGAGCATCCCGGGGGATGATTATGAAACATACAGCCTTTCTGAAAGACAACTTTTTCCTGATTCTTTTTGTCATTTTTTCCCTGGCCGTTATCATGACGGACAGAGATGCGGAAATGCATTATCCGGCAGACTATATTCCCATGACCGAGGGCTGGACCGACGAGGGCGGCCGTCCCATAAATCTTGATGACCTTCCCGCAGGACCCATATCGCTCACCAAAGACATTGACGGATATGACACGGAAGGAAGACGCCTGTGCACAAAAAGCGTAGACACGGTGTTCGACGTCTATGCGGATGGCAGGCTTATATACTCCTACCGGCCGAAGCTTCCGAAACTGCTTGGAGCCTCCTATGGGATGAGCGTCCACGGGATAACCATTCCGGCGGGAACGCGCAGGCTGGGCTTTCAAGTCGAACCCATCTTTCCGGGAAACGCACCCAATTTGCTCGATGCCGTAATCGGTGATTCCGGCACATACATGATTGAATTGCTAAAAGGGTCTGCGTTCAGCATTATCCGGTCAGGTCTCATTATGCTGACCGGCCTCGTGTTCCTGCTGACCGGACTGCTTAACGGGCTGTCAAGAAAGAAAACGGGCATTGATTTTATATCTTTCGGGACGATGTGCGCCTTGCTGGGGTTGTCAGGCCTGAACGAGACGTATTTGCTGCAGATTATAACAATGCACCCGGCAGTAATCCGGGTAGTAGTATACGTGTGCCTCATGTTTCTGCCCTACATGGCACTGTCTTTTTTTGCAGAGGCAGTCGGCAACAGGGATACAAGGCTGCTGCCGGTCATGCTCGTTCTTTGCCTCCTGAACTTTGCCTCCACCGTCCTGCTCACCTATATGGGGATAACCGACTATTTCTATATGGTCACGGCAACCCATCTCATCATCCTGGCAGGTTTTGCCATGGTCATATTTCTTGCAGTTCGCGGACTGCGAAAGCAGACGGTCAAGAAAACGCTCGTGCGCAACCTTATAATCGGGGTATCAGCCAGCATTGCCGGCGTCATAATAGATGTTTTCCGTTATCAGGTCCTGCATTGCAAAACAGGCTATTCCGAGTTCACCAGGATTGGAATGATGATCCTGTTAATCCTGATGTGCATCTATCTGTTTCGCGAGCGGACTCAGGATGCACTGGAAAGAAGCAAAATGGAGATAAGGGCGAAAATGGCGTTCACGGACGGGCTGACCCAGATGAAAAACCGCCTGGCATTCGGCCAGAGAGAACAGGAACTCCACGAGGAAGGGAAAAGATGCTGCATCATTCAGTTGGACATCAATAATCTGAAAATCGTAAACGATATTTACGGACACGCCGAGGGAGACCTCCGGATAAAGACAGCGGCGCAGATGATTCAGGATGCTTTTGGCAATATTGGGGACTGTTATCGAACAGGCGGGGATGAGTTTATCGTGATCGGCCTTCCCGGCATCAGCATGGCAGATGCCGGGAAAGCTTGGAAGGTTCTGGAAGAAAAAGAAAGCGAGTATAACCGTCTGGAAGACCCGCCCGTCCCGCTTGGTATTGCTTTCGGCTTGGCGGAATTCGATCCTCCGTCCGTGACCCTTGAAGAAGCGGAGAAAACGGCTGACGACAAAATGTACGAGTGCAAGCAAAAGATGAAAGAGTTGACAAACAATCCAGCCTGAACTGTTGCCCCGATTTTGCTGTCATCGGATGCTTTGACATCCT
>JAUMWM010000198.1 GCA_030529705.1 Lachnospiraceae bacterium | reverse complement strand
TTGTGTCCGTGCCACTCAATCAATTCCGAAGGCACGCCGGAGTGGACCATAAGGCCGTAAATAATGCCGGGAACGGACCTTGGAATCACTGCGCCGGGGAAGTTCACGCCGTATCCCATCGTGTCGCAGGCCCTGACCTTGATCGGAATACCATACTGATCGCGAAGCTTCATCAGTTCAAGGCAGAAAGGAATGACATATCCGTAGATATCCGCGCGAGTGATGTCTTCCAAATGGCATCTTGGGCTGATTCCCATCTCCAGGCATTCCTTGACAATGGTCAGATAGTGATCCATGGCCTGGCGGCGGGTCATATGCAGCTTATAGAAAATGTGATAATCGGAGCAGGAAACGAGAATGCCCGTCTCCCTCATCCCCATCGACTTGACCAGCTCGAAATCTTTCTTGCTGGCGCGAATCCAACTGGTCACATGCGGATAGCGATAACCCCGATCAAGGCACTTCTCAACGGCCTTCCTGTCCTTCTTGTCATAAAGGAAAAACTCGCAGGCACGGATAAGACCGTGCGGGCCGCCGAGCTTATGAAGGTAATCATAGATGGTCACGATCTGCTCCGTCGTGTAAGGCGCCCTGGACTGCTGACCATCCCGGAACGTGGTATCTGTAATCCAGATCTGGTGCGGCATATGGTGCGGCACGATTCTGTCGTTAAAAGCAATTTTGGGTATTTCATCATATGGGAACAGGTTTCGGAACATGTTCGGGCGGTCGACGTCGACGAGCTGATACATGTGCTCTTCCAGTTCCAGCAGATGCGAGGTGTGGTTCATATGAACGGATCTGTTATCCATCTCCATATATATAAATCTCCTTCTAATTGCATGCTGGTTGCATGGTTCATTTGTGACATTATTTTCAATTATTTCTGTGATAAATGGAAAAACAACGCACGAAACGGAACGCCCCCATTCTGCGAATCACATGAAAAGGAACGTCCCCGTTCTGCGAAAGATCTGCTTCATGCAGGTTACTTCTGGGATGCCAGGACCTGCTTGTTCTTCATAATATAGTCAACGAGCGAGATGATCGTGAGCGCACAGGCGACATACATGATGACTGTCGTGAGCATCTGGACCGCCGGTACATCGAGGTTTATGATCATAAGGATGACCATGATCATCTGGCTGACAGTCTTTGTCTTGCCCCAGTAGCTGGCTGCAATGACGATCCCGTTGTCGGAAGCGACAAGGCGGAAGCCGCTGATAGCGAATTCTCTTGCGATAATCACGATGCAAATCCAAGCCGGCAGCCTGCCGAGGTCAACGAGACAAATCAGGGCGGAGCAGACGAGCAATTTGTCCGCAAGCGGATCCATGAACTTCCCGAAATCCGTAATCAGATTATACTTTCTTGCGATTTTTCCATCCAGCATATCCGTCAGGGACGCAATGATGAAGGTTGCAAGGGCGGCCCATTTCATCCAGCCCTCTCCATCTCCGCCGACAAGCATGAAGAAGACAAATGGGACTATGAGAATCATACGAAGAATGGTAAGTTTGTTTGGTAAATTCATAATGTAACTCCTTTCTATTTTTGGTACAAACAAGATTATACAAGTTCTCCCGTGAGGTCATACTCGGAAGCGCCCGTGATACGGACATGCACGAAATCGCCGCTCATGAAGCTTTCCGTTATCGGGATGAACACCAGCCCGTCCACGCCCGGAGCATCCCCATAAGTTCTCGCCTCATAGATGCCCTCCTCGGGAATCTCTCCTTCTATCACGGCTTCTATCGTTTTCCCGATCAGGGCTTTCCCTTTCGCGAGAGAAATCCTCTGCTGTATTTGCATGATTTCCCTTCGCCGCCTGACCATCGTTGGTTTCCGAATCTGATCCTTCATTTTTGCGGCCGGGGTATCTTCCTCTTTGGAATAGGTAAAGACCCCGAGCCTTTCGAATTTCATCTCCCGAACGAACCGTTTCAGCCTGTCATGGTCTTCCTCCGTCTCGCCGGGAAAGCCTGAAATCAGCGTGGTCCTCAGAAAGATGTCAGGAATCCTTTCCCTCAAAGTAGCAATAAGACTACGTAGGTCTGCCTCCGTCGTCTTCCGGTTCATACGCTTTAAGACATCATCGGAGGCGTGCTGGATGGGAAGGTCCAGATAATGGCATATCTTCTCCTCCTCCGCCATCACGTCTATTAGTTCAGGATAAATCTCTTCAGGATAACAGTAGAGAATGCGGATCCAGTGCAGCCCTTCAATCCGGCAAAGCTCTCGCAAAAGCTCATGCAGCATTTTCCTGCCGTAGAGGTCTTTTCCGTATATCGTCGTCTCCTGGGCAACAAGAATCAGTTCCGTAACCCCGCCGTCAGCCAGGCTCTTCGCCTCGGAGACCAGCTTTTCCATAGGAAAGCTTCTATATCTCCCTCTGATTTTCGGAATGACGCAATACGTGCAATGCTTGTCGCATCCTTCCGCAATTTTCAGGAAAGCATAATGGCCGCCCGTTGAAATGATTCTTTTCGTCCCGATACTCTCGTCCCGGCTGGCATCAGCCAGAAGAATGGTCTTCCTGCCCTGAAAAGCATCATCGACCGCATCCGCGATGCCGGATTTTCCCGTCGTTCCTACAATGGCGTCAACCTCAGGAATCTCTTCCAGAATCTCCTCTTTGTATCGCTGGGCCATGCAGCCGGTGACGACAAGAACCTTGAGTTTTGCAGACTGCTTCAAACCGGCAAGAGACAGTATCTCGTCAATGCTCTCCTTCTTGGCATCTTCGATGAAACAGCAGGTATTGATGACCGCCGCGTCCGCTTCCATCTCGTCGTCCGTGATTTCATATCCCCGGGAAGTCAGAATGCCGAGCATTTCCTCCGAATCAACGAGATTTTTATCGCATCCGAGTGACACCATCAGTAATTTCATATCAAATATCCGCCTCTTCCGGAAGAATCTTGACATCGCCGTGATAAACTTCATCGACTGCTATGGAAAGAGGCTTCTTCTCTCCTTCTTCCTCAATGAGCGGTTCGTCGCCATCGATGATTTGCCGCGCACGTTTAGCCGTGGCCATGACGATGGAATATCGGCTGGATACTACCGGCACCGTGCCGTCCTCGATTTCCGAGTTGACCGCGGTAATCATTTCCTTGTAAGAGGGGTGAATCATCATAATATTTGCTCTCCTTTCGTATGCAAGTCGTTAAGTTTTAGACATCTTGGGCACTTATGAGTATTTCTTTGCGCAAAACCACAAAAACATCGTATGAAATGAAACGTTCCTATGCTGCGAATTTCATGAGAAGGAACGTCTCGATAGTACGAAAGTTCTTCTTTATGCAAATTAAGACAAATGGCCAAGGCCGCGCTTCATCTCGTCCATAAAACGAGAGTTCCTTTTCACCTTCATATGTTCGACCCTGAAAATGTCATGGAGGGACTCCACGGTTTCATCAACTGTATCATTAATCAGGATATAGTCATAGTCGCCCATGAATTCCGCCTCTTCCGTGGCCCGCCTCAGCCTGCCCCGTATCTGTTCTTCATTTTCCGTGCCGCGTCCTCTCAGCCGCCCGGCAAGGATTTCTGCAGTCGGAGCCGTCACGAACACCATGGGCGTGTCAGGGAATTTTTCATGGACTTTTTGCGCCCCCTGCACTTCGATCTCGAGGATTACGTCGCATCCCTCAGATAGCTTTTTCATGACATAATCTTTTGGCGTGCCGTAATAATTCCCTTCATAGCAGGCATATTCGATGAGCGCGTCATTTCGGATCATCTCCTCGAACTCCTCCTTGGAACGGAAGAAATAATGCTCGCCTTCCACCTCGCCGACTCTTGGCTTCCTCGTCGTAGCCGATATGGAAAGGGCATAGTTGTCATACCGGCTGCAAATGGCCTTGGTTATCGTCCCTTTCCCCGCTCCGGAAAATCCGGAAACCACAAGCAAAATTCCCTCATCCGGCATTTTTCTCCTCCTCTAAAGCTCATTTCACCTAAACCGATATACTGTCCCGCTTTTCAGGCGGACCACAACTGTATCTCTGAAGACGCTATTCAACTGTACGGTTGCCCCGATTTTTACCGTCATCGCAGCTTTGTCATCCTGAGCGAAGCGAAGGATCTTATACCGACAGTACCATGGGGCTTCCATGTCACTCTATATTTTGAATCTGTTCCCTGATCTTCTCCACAACCGTCTTGATCTCAATTCCTATATTGGACGTAGCCAAATCCCCCGCTTTCGAGAGGATCGTATTAGATTCCCGGTTCATCTCCTGCGCAAGGAAATCCAGTTTCCTCCCGACGCTCTCGCTCTTTCCAAGTTCGCCGAGCATCTGGTCAATGTGGCTGCCAAGCCGGACCGTCTCCTCGTCAGTGGACAATTTATCAGAATAAATGACAAGGGCGGTAGCAAGCTGGGACTCATCCATCGTCCGATCGCCGAGAATTTCCGTCAGCTTGTCTTCCAGCTTCTGCCTGTATGAGGTCATGATTTCCGGCTCATGCGCTTCAATCTCCGCTACATGGGCGCGCATGCCCGTTAGCTTCTCCTCAAGATCCGTCCGGAGCTTTATTCCCTCCGCCTTTCTGGACTCGTCAAATTTTTCCGCTGCCGCGCGAACTGCGTCCTCAAGCTGGTTCCAGAGTTCTTCTTCGTCAACGGCGGCATCCCGAAGCGTCAGGACCTCCGGGAATTTAACCAGGTCAGAAACGTTGATGTCCTGAATTGCCCCGGTCTGACTTGCCAGGGACTCGCAAGCCGCCATGTATTTCTTCGCCAGTTCTGTATTCACGACAGGCTCGCCGTTTCCAGAACCGAAAACTTCCTCCGTAATGAATACGTCAACTTTTCCGCGCCCGGCATATTCTTTCAGAACCTCCCTTATGCGGGATTCAAATGCGCCATACTTCTTTGGCATGCGGATACTCATATCGAGATAGCGGTTGTTCACAGACTTGATTTCAACCGTCAGCTTTCTCGCATCATTCACTATTTCCGCATGACCGAAACCGGTCATACTCTTTACCATTTTTTGTATCACCTGCTTTTCCTTAAGATTCATCCATAAGAATCGTAGGTATTTTACAACATTTGTAAAAATGGGTCAATGTCTTACCATATATAGCCGCAAATTCTTTTTCTCACCAGAATTTCTATTCACGCACTCCCTTTCGCCCTTGTCATCCTGACAGAATTTCTG
>JAUMWM010000197.1 GCA_030529705.1 Lachnospiraceae bacterium | reverse complement strand
TTCCCTCAAATGAACAGATGCAGGCATTGATCAGCAGGTTGTAACAGGTTTTACTGCAAACATTTGCCGTAATGCAGACAATGGAAATGGAAAGGGAGTCATCCGGGATAGATGAGATTGAATTTTGCAAATGTCCTAAGTGCGGTGCCGCTGTTTTGGAAGGAGCAAAATCCTATTATTGTACAAATGGAGAATGCGGACTGACTATGTGGAAAAAGTCAGAGTAAACCTTATAGCAACCACCACAACATCCAAAGGATAAAAGGTAAAATGTGGGCTGGACAGCGGCAGTTACGAAATGGGTATTAAAGTTACGGATGAAAAAGGATAACCTTTCAATGCGATTATGCGATTTTTCTCATGGGTGTGTCAATGGGGACGGTTCTTCTGCCGGGATTTATTCCCAGTAGAAGAACCGTCCCCGCTCTGTCTGTCCCTATTCTACAGACAATCTTTACGGCATCTTCGCCGCATACCAGCATACGCCTTCATATTTCCAGCCCTCGTACTGTACGATATGATTGCTCTCATGCTTGCTAGTCGTATAATGATGATTTCCCGTCTTCTGTATCGGATGGTAATGCCTGTACACCGGCACGGTCTTCGCGTCATCCGAATACCAGGCGATTCCTTCATCTAACCAGCCTAGGCCAACGAGCCAGTCCTTTTCGGACTTTGATTTCGTGTAATGGTGTTCACTCCCATTGTTCGGGTTCGATACGCGATAAATCGGCGTGTTCGATTTCTTCGGGGCATACCACGCAATTCCCTCGTCTACCCATCCGGAATTAATGCAGTTTTGCTTCTCTCCGGCCAAAACCGTGTAGAAATGCTCGCCTGTCTTCGTATTGAAAAGACGGTAAACGGGAACACCGGTGAGCTTGAACGTCCCGACGACTGTCCCTTTGTAGTTACCGATTCCAGTTGCCGAGTAAAAAGCCGTCCCCATCTTCTGGTTATCTTTATAGACTACCTGGAAATCTGTTCCCTTCGAAAGAGTTTCACCTTCCAGTTCAACCATCACGTTCGGCATTCTATTTTTGCCGTTGTAATCGTAGGATTTGTACTTCGTGGAAACCGAAGCGCTGCTTATATCTTTCCGCTCAATTGTGAAGGACGCCCCGTTATATGTGACCGTATAATTATCTCCTGCTTCGACCGTGCCGAGCAGAATGCTATATGTCCCGGCATTCTCACCCGTCTCGCGAGACAGCTCGCCCGAAAACTTGTCACAGGGGCAGAGTCCCGACACATCAAAATTGAGGGTCGGATCCGCACTTCCGTATTCCTTGTCTGCCGAATAAGCCGTCACAACAAGTTCCTTTGGCAGGATGGTTACTGTAATCAGCTGATCCGTCACTTCAACGTGATTCTCATCCAGGCTGTAGCTATAGTACACGGTGTACTGGCCTGCGTCCTTGCCTGTCGGAATTTCCTCGCTGTAGTTCTCCCCGTCCAAGCTATAGTAAATCGTGCCCTCCTCGGCATAGCCCGCCTCAACCAGGGGCTGTTCCGAGCAGTTATAGGTCAGCTCATTTGCTGTCGGAGCTGTAAAATCCACGGATGCCTTTTTGATGGTAAAAAGTGCCGGCGTAAAGTTCAAGTCATAGTTATCGCTCGCCGACAGCGTACCCGCCGTAATAGCGTAAGTGCCTGCGTTATCACCCTCTTCGCGGACGATTTCGCCAGTCAGTTCATCGCCTGCCACCAGTCCCTCCACCGTATAGGTAAGTTCCGGATCTGGCTCACCATAGACCTTGCTCTTCGGTTCCGCTGCCACGGACAGTCTGGCCTTCACGATTGCCACATTTTCGGCTCCCCTAACCGGCTCAAAGTTATCTGCCGTAATCTGATAGTATACGACATGAGACCCGACATCCTTGTAAACCGGAGAAGATTCCAGGTCAAATACGCCATAACTGGTTCCATAAAGAACCTGTGCGTTTTCGGCATTTGCAACCGTGACAGATATTCCGTGTTCCTGGCCGTCATACTCGCCAACATAACCGGACGAGACAATTTCCATTTCGGCAATTGCAATTTCAGCTTTTACAGATTCCGGCACCGTGTCCCTGTGTACATCGTCTCCAGCCACCATGAACCAGACACAGTACTCCCCGACATCGACAGCTTTCGGCACATCCGTGCCCCAGATCTTGTTTTCGTCCTCTGATAAGCCGTCAAATGCAGGCGCCTCTTCGCCATTTGCGCCGAGAGCATAGTAAATCGTTCCGCCCTCTGCCTGTCCTTCCGTGACGAGCTGCTGCGGTTCTCCAGTGTAGACGAGCCCCTCGATTGCCTCCGGGTTCTCCACGAAGAATGCCGACTTCCGCGCGCCTTCCCCGCCGATGCTCCAAAGCTGGGCTCCGTAATACGGGTTGGCCGTTCCCAGATACAATTCTTCGTCGCAGATCGTAAACGTCCTGGCCCCGTAATTATAGCGATCCTCAAGCCCGTCTCCCGTAATCTTCTGCCAGTTTTCACTATCCTCGGTGACAAGGAGGTCGAACCCATGCTCGGCATTCCTGACAACCTCTCTTGCCTTGATCCAATAGCGAAGCCCTTCCAAATCAACGGCTTCAAGGAGTTTCCGGATCTTCTCCAATGCTTCGGCCGTAATCTCTGTAAATTTCCCTGATTCAGAATCACAAGTGTCTCCAACGAGATTTTCCGAATCGCCCTCTGCCCTTATATTCCCCATAAGCTCGTCGAGGGCAGCGATTTTCTCATAGAGTTCTTCCAGCGAAGACTCGCCGTTCAGGCATTCTTCCACGCACTCCGATGCGCCGACAGCGGCTTCCGTTACTTCCATCTGTTCGTCCGTGGCCTGGTCATGCCCGAACAGCCTGCCAAACAGACCATTTTGTCTCTTCGGTAGAAGCTCTTTCAGTTCTTCCGTAAAACTCCCGTCCTTAAGCTGGTCCAGAATCTCCGGCACCTCTACCCCGCTCTGCCTTAATATATACACCAGTCGATCCAGAGAGAAATCCACGAAGTAGTTGTAAGCTGTAGAGGAATCAAATGTCCCGGCATACAGCTTGCCGTTATAATCGATAAACCTCCAGACATAGTCATTTGTCGTTCCATCAAGCAAAGCGTTTGCGCCGTCAGCAGGTACGATATTCTCATTTTCATCCATGACCCATATATGCTGCGGATGCGTCAAGACTTCGTATATCGGGGCGAATATCTGCTCCAGGGTCGGACCCGGGAGATCCTGTTTCATAGCCTGCAGTTTTGCAATCGCTTTCATCACGGTCTGCGACTGAATAATAGTCGCATTGTCAAATGACCCGATATACATCTTTCCGTTGAACACATAGGGGGTTGCAGCCGATTCCAGAAGACCTGTTCCTGTCAGGGTGGCCGCAAAGCTGCCGCAACCGTATTCCTCGCGGTATTTCTCGTTCAGTTCGGCAACCTGGCTGTCCATAGCAAGCGGATATTTCCCGTTATCGCCCACTATTTCCGTCCATGTCCAGCCGAACTCGTTCGGCGAATCTCCGCCTTTTTCACCGCGGAACAAAGCCCAGCCGCCCTCATAGGCCAGGATCAGGTACATTCTGCCATTATAATTGCACAGATCCCATACATTCCCACCGCTGCTGACGTATACTTTTGAGGAAGCATACTTGCCAAAATCACGGTAGTCAGCCACAAGATCGCTCCAGTCTTCGTTCGCAGTCCCGGCCGTATCCGGATTCAGACGGCGAACCACGATCGGGAGAGCCGTCATTTCGGGATTATTCATCCTGTCCATCCGCCATTGCGGATAAGTGCCATCGAATCCGCCGAAATAAATGGTTTCTCCGTCTCCATCATCATAAGCGCAGCATGCGCGGAGACTGCTGGCCTGCCCTACTGCCTGAAATACAACGTCGGCTGTATCGTTTTCGTCTACACGGACAAGCTGCAGCATATTTGTACCAAGAGAACCGAAGTATAGATTGCCCTTATACTCGATAACCGAACGGAAGGAAGCAATCTCTGATGATACTTTCGATGCTGTCAGGATGTTGCCGTCTCTATCCGTATAATAAAGACTCCCATCGTCTCCTGCCATTGTATTCGGCTGATAGATGACAGACGTGCAGCCATTTTTCACATCGAATTTTATAATCTGCGGAATGTATTCCTCATCCTCCAGATTAACAGGAACGTCACCGCCAGTGACAAGGTCAATGATCTTGCATACCTTTTCCTCGGAGATATCCGGGTTGCTTTTCTGAAGCATAGCGACTACCGCATTGAGCGAGGAACCGAACAGAGTCCTATTGGTTCCGATATAGATGCTGTCGCCCCTCGAAGCGACAGCCCAGGCATAGCTGTTCAGACGGTTCGCGGGATAGCCGGTAAGGTCATTCGTGTTAATGCCGTCAGCCTCACCGGATCCGGACGATGGATTGGAGATCTTTGAAAACTCATACTCTCCATAGTTACGCTTCAGGCCGCCCTCTTCGGCAAATGCCGTAACGCCCGGCCCCGATAGCGAGCCTAGCGCCATGATGCCTGACAGGGCAAGCGACAATAGTTTCTTCCTGATTTTCATCAACCGTTTCCTCCTTTTTGAACATGTTTTTGCGAGCCGTCTTTTATTTCTGTTTTTTACAGATGTCATTTAAAAGCGGCTCCTTCTTAGAACCAAAATCGGATTCATGTCCGAATCCTTTTCGTAACCAATCAGCATCCTTATCCAATCTGCCTGACAGGTACAACATGGCAGTCATTATACAGGATTTGAACACATGCAACAAGTCAAACGCAAAAAAATGCCAGTTTTTTATTCGAATTTTTGTTCTGGGGAGAGACAGGGGACGGTTCTCTGTCTCTTGTCTTTGCTTTTTCTTTTCGTCCATGTATACTTTTGATGTGCAGATGAAAAGGCCAGGCAGCTGATTATCCGAGAATTCGGAAACCTTTCACTGAAAATCGGGAAAGCTAAAGAACGCACGGCATTGAACACTTCCGTTCAGAGATTACTGTATGCCGGTGTCTCGATTCGCCAGCTTATCCGCCTTATCGGAATCACCGAGAAAATCATTGAAAACGCTAAGAAGTAAATGTCAAAGAGAGACAAAGAACCGTCCCCTGTCTCCGTGGGTTGTTGTTTCGATTTACATATTAGAGTATAATAATTGAAAGACAAAGGGGGACATTGCTGAATCTGCAAATGA
>JAUMWM010000196.1 GCA_030529705.1 Lachnospiraceae bacterium | reverse complement strand
GGATATTGAAAAAATGTGTAATTTGGGTGAGGGCATTTATGAACAGGGAGTAAAGGATGGAGAAAAGAAGGGAGAAAAAAGAGGCAAAAGAAGGGGCATCAAAATAGGTGAAAGAAGAGGCGAAAGAAGAGGCAAGGCAGTAGGTGATCGTCAACGTATGTTAACAGATGCGAAGGGCATGTACGCCGAGGGATTGTCCGTTGATGCGATTGCCAGAGTTCAGAAAGTTTCTGTGGATGCGGTTCACCAGATGATTGGCTTGCAGCCCGGATGATTCCCTGCATCTAAAATACTACTCGATGAAATCAGACCGCTGTATGAAAGCGTACTTACGGAGAGTGCGGTTTCCGGCTCGCAGATCGGAATTTGAATCAAATGAGACGAGGGACAGGCTTTAAGATGAAGCCTGTCCTTTCGCATGCTTCTATTTCAGGCAAGTGCTGGAAAGCCGATTTTTGCGGATAGGAGAGGCGGCGTAGATGGCATTTGCCTACCAAATTGAATTCTCCATTACGGTTCAAAAGCGAGAACTGTAACAATATAAATGCGAATGGTTTTATTGAACTACAGGTTCAATGACAGAGGTTTGACAACATGGTAGAATTAAACTGCATAGAGATAAGATTCCTTGAAAATGCCCGTCGATCAGCACAGGCAATCAAGAAACATCTCATAATACACCTGAAATCAATAAATACTTGGAATGGGAGGATGCTTGAACATGGGAGATATAAGCATTATAGCAAGAAGGCTTGAAGGAGGTAAATATGTTCAATATGGTTGGAGCGGAAACGGAGGTTACTATAGTATGGTTGGCGCAAGGCTTTTGTCCTGGTACGATGACCCCCAGAAGGTGGAGTATTTATTCGGCTTCGGTCAGATGCGGATAATTGGCAAACCTGGCAGCGAAAATGGCGGTGAATCATGGTTTCACACACATGAGCCTGATGGCATGCCGCACTGGATAGGAAAATCTGAGCGTGAAATTTTTAGCCGGATTGCCTTCATTGATTACGGATATTTTTACGATCTGGATAATACATGGTACTACGTAATTCCTAGTCCCTTTCGAATAAAAATTCCTCTGTTGTATATCAATCGGCATTTGGATGAGAAATACGATGAATTTGATGAGATAGGAAGAATTGAACGCCAGGTTGCAGAGTATATACTCGGCGATTTCTACGAATCTGATGAAGCGCTTCAGTCCATTGTCTGCGAGAAGTATTCTCAGGGCATTGATGCAATCCGCAAAGATGTTCTATCTGAATCGGACGAAGGGAACCCTTGTTACAGGATTTGGGATGATTACAAAGCAATTTTCAATTACTTTGACGATTGGGTCGTTGTAAAAACCGATGAGGATATGACAAAGATTACCGGTTTTCTTGTCCGCAAAAACCAGAAAGCGCTTGGAGCGGAACGTGTTGAGACAATAGACTGGGACGTGTGATTTGAATGGATTAGATAGAATAGAGGCGACTAATATGCTGTGTTTATTATCTGGATTTCCTATTTGGGGCTTGATATGCCATTTCAAATTGTGATTACAGAGGATCTCGAGGGAGATGAGTATGCAGCCTGCCGCGCCTTGACGGACAAGGCGGATGCAAACGATTTAAGGCGGGTAATTGAGGACGCCGAAAGGGGAGAGGATGACTCTATAAGGGGCTACTACAGGATTTTGCTGACATTTTTTGCAGAAAAGAACCCGGACACGTTCAAAGAGATAAGGAGGATGAGCAAAGACATGAAAGATGCATTGATGGAACTCATGAAAGATGATATTGATGAGAAGGTGAATGATGCTGTACGTGAAGCTGTAAGTTCTGCCGAGGCAGCAGTGAAGCAGAAAGAAAATGTCTCTGCCATCAGGAACATTATGGAATCGTTTGGCGTAACCTTAGAAAGGGCTATGGAAACTATGAAGATACCCCCGTCACAGCAAGCCATCTACGCCAATCTGGTAAACAAAATGAGCTAAAGGGACGGGGGCATATGCCCCAACAGCTAAACGCCTCCGGGAACAATATCTTTTTGATTAGAAACTTTTCGCAGGAGAGGGACGGTTCTTCTCCTGCGGGTTTTCTATCGCATTTACTCTTGCTTCTAACAATTGAAAAGAAATGGACGGTGGATGCGGAACAGGATTTCGTGCAGAAATTCCCTTGACATTAAATACAGTTTCCTTCAATATTTAGGGTGGCAACAATGAATCGTTGCCATTCCCTGACGATTGGAGGAACCATCATGAAATATAACGGCGTAGTTTTCGATTTCAACGGCACCCTTTTCTTCGATGACGCTTTCCACGATGAGGCATGGGATCGAATCACCATGGAACTCTTCCACCAGCATATGCCGACCGAACGTATCGCTACGGAACTGGCGGGCCTCCCCAACGTCGAGATCCTGCGTCGCCTCTCCGGGGACACGCTCCCAGGCGATGCACTCGAGCGCTACTCTCTCCGTAAGGAAGAACTGTACCGCGAGATCGTCCGCAACGTTCCGGGCGGTCCCCGTCTCTCTCCGGGAGCGGAGGAACTTTTCGACTACCTGAAGGCGAATGGCATCCCCTGCGCCATCGCCTCCGCCTCCATCATCCAAAACATAGAGTTCTTTGTGGAAATATTCCATTTGGACAAATGGTTCGACATGGACCACATCATCTACGACAACAGCACGTACAAGAACAAGTTCATGATGTTCCGAGACGCAATTGACCGGCTGGGAATAAAGGAAGGCACAGGCGAAAATAAGAGAGACACGCCAGATGCAGATGAAAGCACGGACGAAAATAAGATGACTGCGCAGGATGCATTTGTCCAATCCGAGACAAATAGAAACATCCTGATATTCGAGGACTCCCTCTCCGGCATCACCTGCGCCTCCGAAATCGGCGCATCCATCGTGGCCATCCGCAAGAAAGCGCTCGAGCAGTATTACGGAAGATTTCCGCAGATTGTGGCGGTTATGGACGACCTTTGCGGCGCAAAAGGGCTGTTCTGATTCTATATTCATAACAGTCTTCGTAAATAGGCGTCAAACCTGGTTGTTCCAACATTGTTAATCTCTCCACGCATTCCTTGCCGCCGTGACCCATTTGCTCCCCGAAATCAGCAGTTCCCCCAATAAAGTCAGAACATATGCTCGTTTCTTGCTTCTTTTTGTGCTGAATGATTCTGCGAGGATGTTGACAAATGCTACCACGGCTTCCTCAAAGCCCGACTCTGTAAGCAACGTTCTCCGACAGATAATTTTTCCCAGTTTATATCGTCTGCTGCTTTTTGAATAATCGCGTTCCGAGAACTGAAGGCTGTCGGCATTGGATTTGTCTGAAATATACAGCTCGGGCCTTGTTTCGTAAAAAAAGTTCCTTCCGAATAGGGATTCCACAAAGGCAAAGAGAAAATCCGCCCTTTTCAGCTCATGTTCCGTAGCGGATTTGTACTCGCTGAGCACCTCGGCCTCATACATATCCGTGAGCGGTTTCGCCCCAAGCAGGCGAAAAATAGGATTCACGATATTTGTCCGTTTTATTCCGCTTTCTTCAATCCATTTTCTCGTATTCTCTATCAGGACGTTCCGCCTCCTGTCAGATGATTTCCTTTCCAGATAGTATAAATCGTCATGGGCTTCCCGAAATCTGGCTGACAGGCTCTCGTCCGTTGCAACGTTTCTTACAAGCTGGCAAATGAAAAAATACCAGGTTAAGATGTCTTTGTAATTTCTCGGCGTATTGGACCAGATGCTGCCCAGCTCGCATAGCAAGGTATAGGATGCATTCGGACAAAGGTCTTTGGCGGCAGACGATATCTTGCGAATTGCCTTGGAAGTGCCGAACACGTCGCGCTTCCTGCTGTCCGATGCCCGCATGTCTGCCTTTAAGTTGACTACGAAAGGAATATCCAGCCGGGCCCTTGCAAAATTGTTGATAAACAAGATGCCGCGGAAGTCCGGATCAAACCATTTGCTTGGACAGGGCATCTGCGTTCTGCGGTAAAAGGAGATTTTTTCGTCCTGGACTATTAAGCTGCCAATCAACGGATTCTCAGGATAAAAGAAGTAGTTGGTAAGAGACTCGCCGGTAGCAAGGAACGGTTCGTCGCATTCTTTCCGCATATTCGTGATTCGAAGCCGGGTGGTCCCGTCATCCGATCGCTTTGACATTCTAAAGCCACAGCAATAGAAACGATAAGACGCAGAAATAGCCGCCCCCCTCGCCAAAGGATAGCGGCTATTGCTGTAACTTAGCAGCTTGGGGCTAACCGTCTATCGGCAGCACCTTTTTATACTTAAATTTACAGCATCCGGGGGACTTGTCAACAGAAAGGTTCCAATTCTCCCAGATTACTGCTTATTCTCATTCTACTCCATCTGGCCTTCCGCTTCAAGCTTTTTCCACGTATGCACTGTGGACAAATCCGTACACTGTCCACGCGATGCCCTTCTTCTTCGCCCAGGCGATCAGCTCTTCGCGGCTGTACTCACGGCCAACCAGGTCAGAGCATCCCGCCTTGATCCCAGCGGCAGATGTGGTCGTGGCGCACCAGTGATCGTTGTACTGGACAGCATATCCCCTGGGGAGAGGCTTAACGGAGTTATATAAGTCGATGATCTGGCGGAACTTGCCATTTGACTCATTGAATCTATTCTGTGGGGGTGTCTTTTCAGTTCTTCTTTGCATATGGGATAATCCTGTATCCGGAATGGGCGAGTTTGCAATAAAATTCGTTAAGCTCTTCACCGTCCAGCTTTCTTAATTTCTCTCCACACGTGCATGTTTCAAGAATCTCGTTTCTATCATACCACATCTCGCACTTATCACAAAAGAAAACATACTTTGTGGCTTTATACTTTCTTGCCTTCATTCCTTTCACTCCCGTCCTTCAGCATTTCTTCAGCAAGTTCTTTCTGTTGCTTTTGCTTTACAACCTCGCTTAAGTTACTCAAAGTATCGACCATCCTTCTTTACTTATTCCATCGGAACCCTAAATTCCTCTTCTTCAATTTTACAAATCGTGCTTTTGTCTTCGTTTTTCAGCCTCTTTGTATGCCTGATTATCTGTCCGTGCGGACACAACGATAATTTTCATGACAGTATCAGAGTATTCCACTTTATAGACGACCCGAATGCCAAGATTGCGGAATTTGATTTTGAAAAGATTGGTAAGATTGATGCCGCTCTTATGTCCGAG